>JANQEY010000299.1 GCA_028278125.1 bacterium
TTTCGAGCAAAATAGTTATCGGTTTGGGGGAAGAATTAGATTCGGCAACCCAGAGTTTAATTTCAATATTGAAACATCATATACTTATTTCGACAAAAAGGGTGGTCGAGAAAATGATGAAACGCTTAAATACTCTTCAAGTCTAGAATACAAAGTGGCAAAAGACATGTGGCTTACGTTAAATGCTGGGACAGAGACGGGAAATAACACGGGGAATAATGCATTTATAATTGGAAACCTGAAGTGGGCATTTTCGCCAGAACCTACAATTAAATTAAAGTAATAATTAAACACATTAAATGTAAACGCATCAAGCCTTGCGACAGAAGTGGAATCAGATCCTGCAATAAAATATTTGACTTAAATATTGGTGGATGCTAATAGAACTCGAAATTGCATGGGACCTATAGAAGATCACTGGATATTATTTAAGTGATGTCAATGAAATTTATTTAGTCATAAGAAAGGCAAGTAGTGAATGTTCAATTAATGAGATGAACTATGATGAAGCAGAAGAAAAAGCATTTTAAATTTGATGCGGAAGAAGATATTAAATTAGGAAGCGTATGCGGAGGTGCAGATAGTTTACAAGCTATACTCACATCGCTCGGGTATCTCCACGGTAGTTTCACTCCCGGCGAAGTGTGTTCCTATACTGAACGTTCAGTCAGACGCTATCAACGGTTCTATGGTCTGAAACCGGACGGATTGTTGGTCCGGTTACTCGGGCTAAACTCGAGCATCCTCATTGTGGTGTGCCGGATCTTGGGATTAACAAGTCCATTGAGATCACATCATCCGCATATGTTCTTCGTGGATGCATATACAATAAACATAATTTAACTTATGCATTTCTAAGCGACACTGCAGACTTACAAGCTCACCGGGTAGGAAACTTGTTACATAGGGATGGGATCCTTGTCACTGTCATCTGTCATTGTATAGCTTTGCTAACTTCGTGTTTTTACCATGACTAAACTACCATCACCATCCATCACCAAACTACCCGTAATCAAAACATTTTTACGAGACATGCCGTTCCAGTATTTCGTGGCCATGGCAACTTCTTTATCACCGGGAAGCAGTACTTTTAACTGTCCTGTGTAATCGGCGAGATAAAAGGGCTTGCCGTGAGTTTTTACCAACTCGATGTCTTCATCTGAAAAGTATTGCCGGTCCCAGCCGGCGGCACCATGGGTATGCCAGAATGCAACGATTTTAGTACCCTTGGGTATGCGGATCCGTATGGTTATTTTGTCCTGGCCCGATACACCCTGATCCACTGTGTAGAAATAACGTCCATTGATCTGAAGTATCGAGCCTATATATTCCCGATCTTCCCTGATGGATTGCGGGTTATAACGATTCGTTGCGGCTATGACGGCGTCAAGCTGGCTTAAAAAGCCGGTTCGCTCCTTATCATCACTGACACCCTCAATGCCATAAATTTTACTTGCAGCGGGTTTTTGTCCTGCATAGACAGGCACCGGCTGTGGAAATTCGTTATTCACAATGGTCTCCGTAGTATTCTCCACACCCACAACAGGAACCGACAGGCTGTAAAACAAAACTGCTGACAAGCATCCAAGATAAATTGACCTCAATTTCTTCTACACCTCACAAATTACAAAGAATGACGAATACTGAGGTGTCTGGACGCTAAAATACGGTGGGATTACGTTGTTATGTTGAGGATAGAAGGATTTTATCCCGATCAAAGGCTGAGGAAAAACCTATGACTTCCCAAATTTCTTTCTGTATCAAATAGTTAACAATTCACAAATCTTTATCCCTCGCTTTTATATTTCGACTCCTTTGCTAACTATGAAAGGCAAGATCCGGGTTAAAATCACAGCCATCACTAAGCTTGGTTCCGGTGATGGCAGGGACCAATCCCGATAGCAAGATCCGGGTTAGCTGACAGCGAAATTCATGATAAATTTTGTCAAACAACGGTGAGTAATAAATGTGTTATAAAATGATGACACCTGAAATCACTGTTATTTGTATACCCGAATACTTTTTACATATGTGATGAATAACGAAACCAATCATCGAAAAAACCATCAGAACAATTTCTCTTTGGAGGATTGGCAGGTAAGACCCATGTCCGGATTACTGGAAAAGGGTGAACATCAGATACACCTGGAGCCTAAGGTTATGGATGTCCTGGTGTGCTTAGCCAGACATCAGGGTGAAGTAGTGACCCGTGATATGCTTTTAGATGAAGTATGGAGGGGAACGATCGTTAGCGATGATGCGATCACCCGTTGTATTTCCGAGTTACGGACAGTATTCGGGGATACCGATCGGGAACGTACCTATATTCGCACGATCCCGCGGCGCGGATACATGTTGCTCGTCCCCGTTAAACCATTGCCGAACACAAAAAATAATAATGTCGTGAATGAAGATTCAAGTAATCAGAACAACCCGGACCCCACATATGAACCCGCATC
>JANQEY010000311.1 GCA_028278125.1 bacterium
ATATCAATACTATGAACGTGAAGGTTGGATATAAAATAAAAGCATCGAATATCGTCATTGCGAGGTTTACCCGCCGAGGCGGGAAGCGACCTGTCCACTGTAGCTTCAGCGAAGGTGGAAGCGACGAAGCAATCTCAAACGGTGTCGTTGCAAGGAAGCGTAGCGACGAAACAATCTCAAACGGTGTCGTTGCGAGGAAGCGCAGCGACAAAGCAATCTCAGTTTTAATATCGTAACAACTTTTGCTGAAACTAGATAACCTATAGAAATTATAAAACCTCAGGATCAATCTCACATCAAATTCTAATAAAAGCAACCTAAACTGCTGGATTGTTTACTTGAAGATCTTTTTGAGGAGTATATAAATGGTGGCATCTGCAAGGCGAAAATCACGGCTGGCGTTCCTCGACAGGTACCTGACAGTATGGATATTCCTGGCGATGGGGATTGGAATATTACTGGGAAAATTTATGCCTTCGGTTCCAAAGGGCATCACAGATATGTCTGTAGGAACTACATCGATACCAATCGCTGTCGGCCTGATTGTGATGATGTACCCTCCACTGGCAAAGGTCCGTTACGAAAAACTCGGTGACGTCTTCCGTAACTGGAAAGTGCTGGGAACATCACTGATACTCAACTGGGTGATAGGACCGGTACTGATGTTCGGGCTGGCCATTATCTTCCTTAAGGGATACCCGCATTACATGGCTGGCTTGATCCTGATCGGGTTGGCAAGATGTATCGCGATGGTGATTGTCTGGAATGAACTGGCAAAGGGTGATTCCGAATACGCCGCAGGACTGGTTGCGTTCAACTCTCTCTTCCAGGTCTTCTTCTATTCCATCTATGCATATTTCTTTATCTCGGTTCTTCCCGGATTCCTGGGGATGGAAACTTTCGAAGTACATGTTACAATCCGGCAGGTCGCGGAAAGTGTATTTATCTATCTCGGGATTCCCTTTATCGCCGGTTTCCTGACTAGGCTTGTCCTGAGGAAAATCAAGGGTGACAGCTGGTACAACAAGGTATTCATCCGCCGTATCAGCCCTTTGACTTTGATAGCCCTTCTCTTCACGATCGTAGTCATGTTCTCGATTAAGGGTGATCAGATCCTTGAATTACCACGTGATGTTGCCCTGATAGCTATCCCTCTGCTGATCTATTTTGTGGTTATGTTTATCATCACCTTCTTCATCGGCAAAAGGATCGGCGCGGATTATTCACAGAGTACAGCACTCAGCTTCACCGCTGCCTCAAACAACTTTGAGCTTGCAATTGCCGTAGCAGTGGGGATATTCGGCTTGCATTCAGGGGAAGCTTTTGCTGCTGTTATAGGCCCGCTGGTGGAAGTACCTGTTATGATCGGGCTGGTTAACGTGGCTTTTATGTTTCAAAGGAAACTATTTAGGAAGAAGAATTCGGCGTGATAGAAAAAGTTGTGTTAATGAAATAAACCTCAAAGTTGGGTGCCCTGTCAGCTTTGATGACAGGGGCACCTTCAGGACAGGGGCACCCGCAATGGTCAAGTAGTATAGTAACACAAATTAGATTGGAGTAACCTTACAAATATTTCAATCAAAAAAAAGACCCTGTCATCAAAGCTGACAGGGCCACCCATGTTGGGATTTTTTCCCCTACGCATCCTGGACAGGGACGGGAACCGTCCCCTTTTATTCTAATCTTCTTTTGAAGCTGCCTTTTTAGCCTCTTCTTTAATATTCATCGTCTTTTCCTGGAACAGTGAAAAACGTAACCACTGGTAGCCAAACTTGAGCAGTTCAACGTCATCTTCCTTCATCTTCTCGATCTGTTCCTGGGGTAAATCAAAACGGTCGAGGAAGCTGGTATTAAAGACAAACAGCCTGAACTTGTCAATGTTGTAACAAACCATATGGAACATTTCCATCAACGGCGGCGTCAGTCTTTGTCCCTTGCCGAAGAAACTGTGAAGAGCAATCGCTTTAAATTTCTCGCCCATCTCGTCATATTCAGCAACCTGCTGATCTTCGATCCATTCCTGGATACTCCACTCGGTATCCTCGCCCCATCCTTTGCAGACGTCTTCTTTCATGAAGAAGTAAAACGGCATAGCGTTATCATCCTTGGGAGATGCTTTACCTATCGGGAACATACGGCATGGCCATGGACGGTCTTCGTATACCGTGCAGCCTTTTTCATCGTCAACAAACGGGCAGCTTTTCTTCTCATCATCCTGCATCGCGAGCAGGATAATCGGGTATGACTGCCTCATGTCCATGGGCATGATAGTATAACGAGCAAGGAATTCCTCGCTGTCGATATCCAACCGGTTCTTTAACCTGATTATATCATAAGGTGTCAGGAAGATATTGACGTCTGTGCAGCAATCGTTAAAACATGAAACTCCCGGGTGGCAGCCGAACTTGAATTTGGCAGAGACTGGCAGCCTTTCAGCGTCGTCAAATACTTTTTTCTTAAAATGATCAAATTCGGTAAATTGATCTTTCAATTCTTCATCAGTCAGTTTTGGCATTTTATTACTCCTCGATGATACCGTTTTTTAAGGCGTCTGTTGACCAGACCGGTAGTGGTCCCTCTTCACCAGTGGCAGGATCAATGCGGTAACGGTAGGATGACGTTACGTAAAATTGCGACATCATCCAGTCCCAGCCACGTTCGAAATAATCACAATCATCGTTAAAACATACCCAGAACCAGTCAGTATCCCAGCTTCCCATCATTGGTGTTTTCCATTTTTTCATCGGTTCACCACAATGTTTGCAGACCGGAACACTAGTTTCCTTTTCCATGACGCTATCCTCAGCAGCAGTTTCTTTCGGTATCATTGGTATCCTGTGTCCAATTAAAGAAAACGGGCTCACCCGGGTATAATACGGAAGAGCCCCCTATGTGAATCTTGGCACATATTAGGGTATAACCGGAAAAAAGTCAACCAATAAGGAGAGTTTAACACTCCCGAGAACTGTACTTATAGCCTTGATAAATAGAAGCAAATAAAAAACCCCGCTGATGCGGGGTTATTATTAACTCAAGCTTAAAAATTTATTTCCAGCGCCAGATTTTACCGTCAAAATCTGCTTTCCAGGGATTACCCTTGAGATCGACTGCAAGTTCCTTGGCCTGGCCGGGATACTGCTCCCATGAACCGTCATCCCATTTATAGATGCGGTAGCCTTTGCTTTCAGATCCTACGATCCAGACGGAACCATCGGGACCAATTGTAATATCAGTAGCGTTTCCCGGGATCTCCTGCCATTTGTCCTTTTTCCAACGCCAGATCTTGCCGTCAAAATCCGCTTTCCAGGGATTTCCTTCCGGATCAACCGCGATGCGACGTGCCTGTCCACGGACCTCTTCCCATGAACCGTCATCCCAGGTGTAGATTTTATATCCCTTGGCCTCAGAGCCGATGATAAATATTGTGCCATCAGCGCCGATAGCGATATCGGTGGCATGACCGGCTACTTCCTGCCATTTGCCCTTACGCCAGCGGAAAATTTTACCATCGTGGTCAGCTTTCCAGGGACGTCCTTCAGGATCAACTGCTATTCGTTTTGCCTGGCCACTGATCGGTTCCCAGGAACCATCATCCCATTGGTAAATCTTATAACCTTTAGCTTGCGAACCGACGATCCAGGCTGAACCATCAGCACCAATTGCGATATCAGTCGCGTGACCGGCTATCTCACGCCATTTACCTTCTTCGCCTGCCAGGGCGAATGAACTGACTACTAAAAGAGCCAGACCTGCGATCAGGATTTTTTTCGCCATTTGTGAGCCTCCATATTTTGATGAAACAAATTGACACAATTGCTTTGCTCCAAATCTAAACCCTCCCTTTCAGCTTGGCAAGAGTTTGAAAGGAATAACATCATTCCTGTTTATGTACAAAGAGAACGTTTATTCTTCATATTACGTTTCTAAACCGATTTTGATTCAGAAAGAGAGCAAAAAACGGGAAAACTTTCCAGTTTCCCCGTTTAGTATTATATTAATTAATTAAATAATAATTTATTAACCGTTGCAGTTACTTCACCAGTACCACTTTCTGTACCTGATCAGCCTGCCCCGGAACAATGGCACGAACCAGGTATGTTCCACTCGCCAGGTCAGAAGCATCAAATACCAGGTTATGATTGCCGGGAGAATATTGTCCACTTGCGATTTTTGCGACATTACGTCCCAGCATATCATAAACATTCACCTGTATTTCAGCTGCCCTGGTTAGCTCAATATTGACGTTTGTCGTGGGGTTAAACGGGTTTGGCCAGGCATTGTGCATTACAAATGTACCTGGCGAGGCTGAGGACGATATAAAATCTTCATCCTCGTCATCAAACCAACCGTAGATATTCCAACCATCCATTCTACCTGTGGTTTTCGCTGCCAGCGGACCGACAGCGGCGATTTTATCGAATGTAAATGAATCATGTTCGTAAGCAAATGGATAATCGCCAACTGCCGCGATGTAGGTATATGTTCCTGCTGGTGCAACACCGGGTACAACCTGTTGCGGTGACGCCATCAAGGTTTCACCACCCGCTAAATTCAGGTTCTGGAACAGGTTAAGCGGACCATAGGGTATTCCATTCGGAAGAACCAGTTCAGTCCAGGCGTCAAAGGTAACCATGTCATCTGAGGTATTAAACACCGTTGCGTCCCACCGGAAATCACCCCCACCTGCGGGAATTGTGATAGCCGGATCCCATGGTTCGGCAGTAAGTGCAAGCGGCGATTCAAATCTCCTGCGAACTAGTGTAGCATCTGTAAACTCCGGGTTTGTTTCGTTCGCGAAGGAGGCGACCATGGCAATCTCCCCAGCTACTGGCGCATACCAGCTGTAGACTATGGTCGGGTATAATCTCAGCAATTCACCAATAGGAATCTCAATGGGGAAACCGAAGATATAAACGATAGCTACACCATTAACTACACCTTCGAGCTCGGTGCGAACCCTGAGAACATCTTCCATACCACCGGGATACTCAAGCAGGCCCCAACCGTCAGCCTCGCTTGTGCCGGAGAAATCCAGTTCCAGCCTGAGACTGTCAAAATCTATAGGAAGAGGAGGAAGCAGATCAGCGCCGATTGTATAATCCAGTGTCAGGTCGTGCATCCAGGTATCACCATATTCTACTGGCAATGGCATCAGGATTAATCCGTCAGGAATCACCAATGGTATTAAGGCATCTCCATATTCAACTCCAAATCCGAGCATGTACCAACCGGTATCATCCACTAACTCGTACCTGTAGGATTCACCCAGGGGTAAACCAAAAGGTGCTCCGCCAAACACTACACGGTTGGCATCCGGGAAAAAACCGATTAGTGGTGAAGTTGCGGGATTTACAATCGTATCAACTTCCACATTCTCGGTCGATCCCTCATGAAAATCCCATTCCTGGTCAGGACCTTCCGGGGTCATCTGGACAGGAATCGGGTTCAGTGGATCATCCGAATTTTCAGTGTAAAAAAGTTGTACCGTATTCTCTTCAACCGGAATATCTTCCGGACCAATAGTCACCTGCGCGAAGATGTAATTCGAAAAGACAAGTGCTAGGCTGATTGCGAGTATAATACTGCAGAATGTTCTACATGTCTTCATAATAAACTCTCCACCCTTTTAATGAATCAATATATGCAGATTATATTTAACTTTGTAAAATACGAAAAATTCCAAAGTATTTAAAGTGATTGATGCTGGTGATGGCAATTTTTACGCATAAAAAAGCCCACCGAAAATCCGGTGGGCTTGGAAGTTTACTAATATTATTTTTAAGGATTAGCGCATTAATACTACCTTACGCATATCGTTCATCTTACCGGGAACAACAGCCTGGACAAAATAGATACCACTTGCCAGACCATTGGCGTCGAAGGTAAAGTTGTGATATCCGGCCTCAACATAACCATTGGCAATCACACTAACCTGCTGACCAAGCGCATTAAATACGTTTACCTGGAGATGTGAAACTTCAGGCAGACTGATGGAAATCGTGGTGGTCGGGTTGAACGGGTTCGGATATGCTTCATTGAGGGCATATTGTGACGGTACATTATTGCTGACTTCAGGTGCATTCAGTTCGTCAATTTCGATAAAGTCAAGCAATACCCATTCATCGGTATCAAAGGTTCCGGTTACCATCGGACCAGTCGGTACAACATCAAACGGGAAAGTATCTTCAGCATAAACTACACCGCCAAGGAAATCACCCACACGCGCATGATAGGTGTAGGTACCCGGGAACATTGCTGCGATACCCGGGACAACCTGGGTTGGTGTTACCGCAAGAGCAGCACCATCAGGTAATGTCAGTCCTGTGAACAGATTCAGGGGACCGTACTCAACACCGATTGGAAGAGTCAAGGCTGTCCAGGCATCAAATGTCACTACACCACCTGAAATGTTTTCAACATATGCATCCCACTGGAAGGCTCCTGGAGGATCTATAATTGTAGGATCGACAACCGGGGTAGCTGTCAGGATAAACATATCGCCTGCAGGATTGAAGAAATCCATAACACCGGCAATCATATCGCCGACTGTTCCCTCATTACCATCTACAAGCATACCAACTTCGAAGCTGAAGCAGGCGTTCCTATAGTCACCCGCATCATTGAGCATACCACAGTTGTAAGGAGTAACTACATCTTCGTTTGTGAGAATTGTTACAGCACCAACACCCGGTGTGAGACGGTCGATCCAGCTGTTCTCTCCGGCGTATTCCATGTACCAGCCTTCAGTGTATGTGCCAACAACACCTGTAACAAAGCCAAGGTCACCGCTACCATCAGCGGCATCGTCAATATTCAGAGCAAGAAGCAGGTTTTCGGGTGAATTGTAACCAAAGATATCACCACCCTCAACATATAGATTACCACCGGCATTCAGGTAATCAACCATTACTGTTTCTTCATCTGTACCGGTCAATACAGGGTAGTAGTTCGGATAGATACCGAGGAACGCGAAAACGTATTCGTAGTTTGTCCAATCTACTGCTGCGTAATCCGTAATAGAGAAAGTTGAATAACCAAGATCGTTTAGTACTGCAATTACGGGATCGCAAGATTCAGGAGTTGTATCACCCAACCATACGAGGATGTCCGCATTAGGATCGTTATAGACCAGCATCGCGTCGTAAGTATTCATACCGGAAACGAGTGTGACCATTCCATTATGGTCGAAATAATCCTGCATTGTGATAAGTACAGGATAATCGCCAGGGAACATACCCGTGATGGAATAATATCCGAGAGCGTCAGTTGTAGTGTTCAATCCACCAACAGTAACACTTGCACCCTCAATGGGATCGCCGGTATCAGCATCAGTTACATAACCTTCCACATCTGCGTCTGGTTCTGGCGCATCACCCGGGTAATAGAGAACAGCAAGTCCCGTGTATGGATAACCAACAGGATCATTATTGTAAACATATGTAAGACCAATATCAGCTGCTTCATTCTGGATACCATTCGTGCAGCTGTCAACATTCATGTCATCGCTGATATAATCATACATCATCAGGATTGAGCCGTCTTCATACATAATGATTTCAAAATCGCAGTAGCCAGTGTTTGGCCAGTAGTCGTGGTATTCAACATACTGGATTACACAAGCCATCTGGTCGCCCATGTCAACGGCTTCGATGTATACTTCACCACCGTTATTGGCGTTCAGGTCATCCCAGAACCAGGCAATCATTGCTTCGTAGGGAACAAATCCGGCATAGGGCATCTCGTAGTTGCTGAGGGATACGTAAGCATCGAAGAAGGAAAGAACACCGTTGGACTGAATGTAGATTTCATTATAAATACCGCTATAGAACGGGAAATCGATTCCCATGGCATACGGACCTACATAATTATCATCGGCAAGACCTTCAACGAGCATACCGGTTGCGGTAATGTCTACCCATGCCCAATCAGGACCTTCTACCTCTTCATTATCAATGTAGGAATATCCCCAAAGATCGGGACCACCGGTACGATCCAACTCATTCTCTGATGGCCGGAACGTAAAATCATAACCTACACTGCGCATCAGCTCGATTTGTGAATCGCTAATCTTGACGCCAGCTTCATAGGCTGCTTCTGCTTCGTAATAAGCCTCCTTGTCAAACGCGAGCGCTGAACCTGCAACCACAAAGCAGACTACAACGAGTAAACTTACGAGTGAATACCTCTTCATACGTTGTCTCCTTAAATGTTGTGTAAACCGTGGCAGGGCAGTGCGAGTGTTAAATCTTCAGAAGTTTAAATTCACATCTACACAAGATGAAATAGTGTGAAAAAGAAGAATTTAGGCAGTAATTAAATATCAGCTAACTAATTTGTATATTTTGATATTTTCGAGATTTAACGAAATTAGGGGAAGTATAAACAATATTCTTAGAATTTTCTTTGAAAATACTTTGAACGGCTCTCTTTTAGATTAGATTTATAGATCATATTGTATTTGTGAAATATTGCACTGCAGATTTTAATCAAGAGAGCTAATTACTAAAACTACCAACCGTTAATTTACTCAATCGACCTTATCACATTTTAACATTTATTCCGTAGCTACAGAAAAAAACGGGCATGTGAATCATGCCCGTTTTGATCAACCATCTATCATTCTATTATCGCATCAATACAACCTTACGCATTTCGTTCATCTTGCCGGGAACAACAGCCTGGATGAAATAAATACCACTGGCAAGGCCATTCGCGTCGAATGTAAGGCTGTGATAACCAGCATCAACATAACCATTGGCAAGTACGCCAACCTGCTGACCAACCGTATTGAATACGGTCACCTGCAGATTTGAAACCTCTGGCAGGCTGATGGAAATTGTTGTTGTCGGGTTGAACGGATTCGGGTAAGCTTCGTTGAGTGCATACTCTGACGGAATATTATTGCTTACTTCGGGTGTTGTCAGTTCATCAAGTTCAAAGAAGTCAGTCAATACCCAGCCATTGCTGCTGGTCATTGGAGCAGCGGCAGCACCAGGAAGAGGAAGCTTGGCAAATTCAAATGTAGCCTCGGCGATTACATCACCAGCCATGTAGTCACCAACATAGGCGTGATAAGTATAGACACCGCCAGGTGCGAACCCGGGAACAGCCTGTGCTGGGGAAGCCATCAGCACGGCACCATCTAAAAGAGTCAGTCCAGTGAAGAGATCCAAAGGTGCGTATGGAGTACCATCGGGAAGTGTCAAGCCTGTCCAGGCGTCAAAAGTAACAATATCACCCGAAACATTTTCAACATAAGCGTCCCAACGGAAAACGCCGCCACCCTGGCCTACCCATGCAGGATCGTTCCATGGTGTAGCTGTCAGAATAAGATCAGCTGCACCGGCAGTTCCGTAAATGCTGAAGTCATCTATTCCAAAACCCCAGTAGGTTACAGAAGTATCGCTGCCAAAGCGGAACCGGATCAAGGTTTCCAAACCAGCGTAAGCAGACAGGTCAAAATGTACCTGCACCCATGTGGCTTCATGACCATTAAATCCGGGCTCATCGTTCATACCCCAAACATCAGAATCGTTATACCCGAACCAGGGATCAACGATCATCCAGGTTGCTCCACCATCGGTTGATATCTGCAAGTTGTAACCATCGTAGTTATTTTCGCAATCAACCCAGTGGTAGTAGGTTACCATGGCGTCATCAGGAAGTACTACCGGTTCAGCCATTGTCAGGTGAGCTGCTACATAATCCGGCCACATGCCGTTTGGATAATTTCCATCGATGATTGTTGCCCAGCAGTTAGCAGGTGAAAAGGCATTTTCAAGCATACCTGAAGGATCACCCCACTGCCAGATAATCGGATCAGCGGGGAAATCATTAGTTGCTATCCAGCTACCATCGTTTTCTTCAAAATCATCGAAATATACAAGGTCTGGTGGAAGAGTTACCGGCTCAACGACATCAACAAAATAATATGTATCTTCACCCCAGGGATTACGGGCCATGTTGGCAGGATCCCAGCCGTCATATGATTCACAATACCAGGCAATCTGGTTGCCTTCTGCCGGTACGGCACCGACAATGGTACCTTCAAAGTTGTCTGGTACTTCAGTCAGGATCATCTCTACTGTACCTTCAATACCGTCAGGTACGGGGGCCATGGTAATCGGATCCCATTCCATCCAGTAGAGCATTATGCTACTGATTCCTGAATCATCCCATGAATACTGGGTAATGGTGATATCATCACCACTGAAAACCCATTCAGGTGCGGAAACTGTCCAGAGGCTTGGTTCCCAGAGATCATCATCAACATAGGTCAGGTAGGAGTTATCAGGCGCATCAACAGGATTTAATGCTTCGTTTCCAGCAGCATCATTTGCATAGACATACCATGCAACCGCATCATCGCCAGTCCAAAGATCACCAGGAATAGAACCCTGATATACACCAGGTTCACCTTCAGTCATTGCAACACTTCCGGTAATTCCATCTGGAACCGGGATCCAGTTAATCTCATCCCACTGGAAATAATGAAGAGTTACTTCGTTTACACCGGTTTCATCTGTTACACCGGCATCAACAACAATATCATTTCCTGTTGTTACACTCCAGGGGCCCCAGGCATAAGCAATATCCGGCGCATTAATATCGCCATACAGCTCATCACTTCCGTAAACATTGATATTATCAATTGCCCAGTACCAAGCCCAGACATTACCATCGTCATAGAAGAACCTGAGATAGACTTCAGATTCACCAGCAAAATCGGTCAGTATTACAGACTGTTCACCAAGGTGATCTGTATTATATTCAGCAACCGTTGTCCAGTTTACACCGTCTGTGGAAGCTTCAACTTTTGCAACATCTGCACCGATCCAGTTGTAATAGGAATCGAAGGTGAGACGTGCATCAACATAACCGGATAGATCAAATGAGGGACTGATAAGACTTTCAATCATCCAGATACCATTACCTTCATCATCGGAATCAACATACATAAAGGGTGCGGTATCTTCGAGATAATCAAATAAACGCGAGGGGTGCGGACTCTGGTGCCAGGTAAATCCGTCTACCAGGTTATCTTCAATTGTCCAATCATCAAAGTCAGTGAAATCTTCAGTATAGACCAAAAACTCTTCATCCAACTCATTTACCGCACGTTCAACAGTACTGATCACACGTGCGCAATCAACCCTGTCAAGATATTTGGCTGCTTTTTCAGCCCGTTTATCAGCGGGAATCTGATCTGCAAAAGCAAATCCTGCAAAAGCAAACAATACAACAAAAACAAACACAAAATACTTCTTCATACGAATTTCTCCTAAGTACGTTTAACCAGGTAAACCGTGCCAGGTAGTAAAATCAAAGCTTCAATCGTAGTTAATTACTACACAGATATACTATTTTGTTACTGCTTAATCAGCGTTTACTCTGCCCAAATTGTTCAGAATAAAGAAAGCTGTTTTTATGAATATTTGTTTCGGAAGTTTTAGTTCAACATCCTGAGTTAGCACAATCATTGTATCCAGATTTAGGACATCTACATAGAGTGAGATTGAGAAGTATATGGTGGTAAGACATTCGGAAAGACTTAAAATTCATTGGTCGAATCATCATGAGGTTTGACAGCCTGTTACGTATTTCGCAGAGATAATGATTAATGATTTTTTAATAAAGCACCAAGAAGTATAACTACCTGACTTTGAATATTCTTTTAATATTCTTTGACAAGGTCTCTCTTATGTTCATCTATCTAAAACATAGTAACACAAACTATTAGAGATTTTCAGAGTGGAATGATAATCGAATGTAAACCTGATCTTTTAATCCTCATAAAACTTCTTGAAACTGTAATCAATATAAAAAAATCAAAAAAACGCCCGGGCAAATACCCGGGCATAGATTGTTCATTGATAGACATCAGTTTATTTCATCAACATGACTTTCTGTACCTGGTTCATCTGGCCGGGAACTACGGCATGGACAAAATAAATACCGCTGGAAAGTTCACGAGCATCAAAAGTAAACTGGTGATATCCTGCATCGAAATAATCATTTGCCAGGATTGCAACAGTTTGACCAAGTACGTTTGTAACGACGATTGTCAAGGATGATACATCTGGTAATCCAACTGACACTGTTGTAGTCGGATTGAATGGATTTGGATACGGTGTTTCGAATTTGTATTCACTCGGGACGGCATTGCTCAATTCCGGTGTATCAAGTTCATCAAGCTCGAAAAATCCTGTCATCACCCAGTCTTCAGTGTTAAAGGTACCGGCAACGGCGGGACCAGACGGGATTACGTCGAACGGGAATGAATCTTCTGCCACTATCACATCGCCAAGAAAATCACCTATACGAGCATAGTAAGTGTATGTACCGGGGAACAAACTCGCAATGCCGGGTACTAGCTGTGTAGGAGTAACAGCAAGAATTCCGCCATCAGGTAGTGTTAAGCCTGTGAAAAGTGTAAGCGGACCATAAGGTACTCCGATCGGTAGCATTAACGCAGTCCAGGCGTCAAATGTAAGTGGACCACCTGAAATATTTTCTAAATATGCATCCCACTGGAAGGTTCCTGGAGGATCAATAACAATCGGACCACCGACAGGTGTTGCGGTAAGAATGACATCAGGACCGGGCATCCAACCGAAGTGCTCCATTACACCGGTAACTATCTCGGCGCGTGTACCATTTTCGCCATCGGTAAGGTTACCAAGCTCAAAGCTGAATGAGGCACATTTATAGGTTCCACCATCAGTCAAGGTTCCGCATGTATAAGGTTCAAGAACTTCTTCGTTTGTTAAAATTGACCAGGCCATTTCATTGCCGGGAGGAATGTGGTCAATCCAGTTGTTTTCACCGGTATAAGCCATCATGAATCCTTCGGTGAAGGTTCCTGCAACACCGGTTACATTAGAGAGGTCTCCCGTACCGTCAGAGACATCGCCCATATGGAAATAGGGCATCAGGTTGTCCGGATTATTAAATCCCCAGAGATCAGAGCTCTCGATATAGAGATTACCACCTGCATCAAGATAATCAATAAGTGCTGTTTCAGCGTCAGAACCTGTAAGAACACCAAAATAGTTTGGGAAGATTCCGAAGAAACAGAAGACATATTCATAACCGGTAAGTTCAACTTCATCGGCAAATATATCTGTGGTATAATATGTTGTCAGACCCATATCATTGAGGATATTTGCAATTTCAGTTGCCGATCCGGGTGTTGTATCCGCATCCCAGATGAGTACATCTCCCTCTGGATCATTCACCAGGAGAGAGGCGTCATACATGTTCATTCCTGAAACCAGGGTAACATCACCATTGTGTGTGAAATAGCCCATGGCGCTTATAGTAACGGGATATTCACCCGGGAACATACCTGAGATCATATAGTACCCATCGACGTCGGTTGTAGTATTTTCACCACCAATTGTGACACTGGCTCCTTCAATACCATCACCGGTTTCATCATCAGTTACATAACCTTCAACATCAGCATCGGGTTCGGGGGCATCACCCGGATAGATCAGGATTGCCAATTCATTATATGGATAACCCACAGGCGCTGCTGCATATGAACACTGAAGCCCGATTGTAGCATCGGAGTTTTCTATACCAATGGTTTCGCTGTCGATATCATCGGGATCCATGTCAGAATACTGAAAGAGGATATCACCATTTTCATATAGAATTACCTGGAACGTATAGAGATCCTCGTTATTTCCGATACTGGGATACTGATCATAGGTAATGACAAAATTTCCGTCCAGGTCCGAACCATAGTAAATCGAGCCGCCTGCCGGAGGATACAAGTCATCCCAGAAAGGTGCGACGTAATTATTTGGTGTAGTTACGCTGGGAATCGGATCATTTGAAAAGTCCGTATAATCCCCACCGGCGCCAAAAGCGATGTACCCGTTGGAACCGATGTATACATCAGTGTAAGTGTTGTCGTAGAATGGAAATGACCATGGCAACGCAACAGGACCTTCGAAATCATCATCACTCTGGCCGGTAACCTCTGTGCCGGTTCCGGAGATGTCATTCCAGGCATAAACCGGTCCACCATCCTCTGAACTATCAATGTAATAGTAACCCCAGAGATCAGGGCCACCCATCTCATCCAGTTCATTGTCCACCGTGGAGATAAAATTGTAGCCACCGTTGCGCAACAGCTCGAGCTGTGCATCACTGATTTTAATACCTGATTCGTATGCTTCGACTGCGTTGTAATATGCTTCCTTGTCAAATGCCATAACTCCACCAGCAAGCATAAGGCCAAGAATAATTACGCTACTCAAAAAGTAATTCCTCTTCATACAAAAGTCTCCTCAAATTTTTGAATAGGTGTCAGTGCAGGAAACAGTGCTCTTGTTAAACGATTCAGGTGATGAGTGAAACTTCTCGGTATGAACTACATTATTAAGTGAGGGGGAACTGCAATAAAAAACAGTAAAATTTTAAAACGGCAAATTTATTATTTTTTGCTTTTTCTATATAATCTTAAATATAATACCTGTAATCTGATTATACATTCAGTAAAATTAGTTAAGAGACATTGATGAAATTTACCTTTCCCTATCCTTTAAATAATTCTTATCAAAAGGCGAATAATCTCTTGTTCTATATTTTTAATAATTACATTACTTTAAACTATAATATGGTATACTTCAATAATTTCCCAAAATGAAATGGAAAATAATAAAAAGATCCCGAGGCTCCACAGCACCCATTGTTAGGGGGCGCTAACTATGAGTTAGTTAACCATGGCTAACACTTCACTCAAATCAATGTCAGGAATGACCCAATATTACCAGGCAGTTTCTGATTAAATCTCGAGAAAATCAGCTGTAAAAAAACCTGTAATTTTGTGTATCTGTTATTTCAGGATGATAATTGTACAAAAAACAAAAGCCCCTCATGAAGAGGGGCTTAAATTTACTTGATATTCTATAAGCTTATCGTATTAAAACAACTTTCTGCATTGTGTTCATCTTACCCGGAACAACGGCCTGGATAAAATAAATACCACTGGACAGGTTGGAAGCATCAAAGACGAACTGGTGATACCCTTGTGAATAAGTACCGCTAGCAATTTTTGCTACCTGCTGACCCAAGGTGTTGACGACGGTAACTTCAAGCAGAGAAGCTTCCGGTAATCCAACTTCTACTGACGTAGTCGGGTTAAAGGGATTCGGATACGCATTCCTCAGGACATAATCACTGGGGAGATAACCATCTGCGCTGAAATTATCCTCATTCTCATCAAACCAGTTTGATAAAATCCAGGCATCGGCTTCGATTGCAGTATCTGCACCCATTGGTCCGGCGAGTGGCAGCTTGCCGAACTGGAAAGAGTCTTCTGCAATTACATTTGGATAAGACCCAACGCGGGCGATATAGGTATACCAACCATTGGGAGCATTCGCAGGGACAAACTGAACCGGAGTAGCATTTAGTGTCTGCCAGGCTGGAAGCCAGATTGAATTAAACTGTGTCAATGGACCGTATTCTGTTAAGTCTGGTAAAATTAACATAGTCCAGGCATCAAAAATTACCGTATTGCCTGTCAGGTTTTGAACCGATGCATCCCATGAAAAACTACCACCCCAGGCATTGATGAAGATAGGATCATTAACAGGAGTTGCTGTTAGCGCTAACAGATCCTGCTGTCCAGGCTCTTCAACTGCGTTTACCGCATCAAGGGCTTCGATGATACCTGCTCCATAATCATTATCCTTCCCAACGGGACCACGATCATAAGCAGTTGTCTGGAGAATTTCATCAACTTCTTCTGGGGTAAGTTCCATATTTTTACTTAACATCAGGGCAACCGTACCAGCTACATGCGGTGTTGCCATCGATGTACCGTTCCAGCCATCGAAGTAGCCGTCATTGTCATTATTAGCACATGATTTAACGTTTACACCAGGTGCAGCGACATCAGGACACAGCATACCCGGGGTATCCCAATCCCAGTAACCGGGGACGTTATCCCAGTAGACAGGACCTTCGCTGGAAAAAGTGGCGTAGTTATCCAGGATGTCTGTAGCACCACAAGAGATAACACCACCACGACCACCAACACCGGTCTCATCAGGATGTTCCCATGGTGAGGGACAATTACCAGGTGTCCTGATATCCCACCATCCACGTTCATTTCCGACTGCTACGCAACTGATAATTCCCGCAGCGTCTAATACTTCAAAGTTATCGCGCCATGTAGCTTTCTGGTTGTTAGTTTCACTCCACCAACCGAGCGACATGCTGATAACATCGGCATCATGATCAAGTGCGAAATCCATACCATCCCAGCAATCGCCACGATCTCCGGAACCCCAGTCGTCGAGGACTTTTACAGCCATAATTGTGGCGTCGGGAGCAACACCTGCATCCGTGCCCGCTGTTCCATCACTTGCCACCGTTCCAGCACAATGTGTTCCGTGAGCGTCCCCGTCCCATGGATTATTGTCACCGTATGCAAAATCATAACCATGGTTCGGATAACTGACATGTTCCCACATGTGGTCTTCGAGATCCCAGTGATTATAATTGACACCGGTATCCAGAACTGCTACCAGGACTCCTTCTCCTGTATATCCAAGGTCCCAGACTTCATCAGCTTCAATCTGTGAAACACCCCAGGCAATTTCATCAAGTTCATCGGCACCACCCTCATTCATGATCGGATCAGGACGCGCCTGTTCCTTTGGATCATAAAGAATGATATAAACATCATCACGTTCAGAGAGCTGTACAATCACTTCCGGAATTGCATGGACAACTAATCCGTTACTTATATGGATAGTCGAAAGTTTAGATACCTTCCCGAGAGATTTTTCCCAATCCAGGTAGTTCTGAATATCGCCCTGGGTTGAGCGTACGAGTTCATCCAATTCAGCCCAGACAATATCACTTCGCTGGGTACGAGGTACACCCTCAACCAGCTCTCTCAATCCATCGACATCAGGCCTTTCACTCATCAGGATAACAACGGGAACCATGTCATTAGCGCCGGATTTATTCAACACACCGGGTAAAGGTCCATCCATTTTTGCTACATCTGAAAACGCAGGCCCGGATATCATCAGCGATATCCCAAGAAACAGCAAAACCAAGATATTTTTCTTCATAGTTTCCTCAAAATTTTAAGATTAGTTGTAAGATCGTAATTCGGGATTGTAATTGGATTACATGGAGTGATATATAAGTCCCGGCTCCCGAAATCATATTAATGTCTAGAAATTTAACGAAAAAATCTATATCTCTATCGATAAAAACTAAAGTAATTGAGCAGCTTTATGTTATTGATATCAATAACCCTAAATCCTGAGATGAAAAATATTACCCACTCTTTACCCAGAGCTATGTTAGACATTCCGAATATTTTCTGAGCTTGTTAACCAAGGCGGATTTCGCTAGAAAAAGAGTATAGCAATTAATCGATCAGATTTTGAGTGATATAGATCACTCTTCAATATTAATATTAGAAAAGCCCCGTAAAAACGGGGCTCTTCTAACATTTTAATTATAGTTGTATTAGCGAAGCAGTACTAATTTGCGCATATCATTAAGCTTACCGGGCACAACAGCCTGGACAAAATAGATACCACTTGCAAGATCCCTGGCATCAAAAGTGAAGTTGTAGTAGCCTTGTGCGTAGTGACCGTTGGCAACTTCCGCAACCTGCTGTCCAAGTGTGTTGACTACAGTAACCTTAAGGTTTGCCATCTCGGGCAGGCTAATCGCGATTGATGTCGTTGGGTTGAACGGATTCGGATATGCTTCATGCAGCACATACTCTGAAGGAATGTTTGCAGAAACATCGGGAGCGTTCAGTTCATCAAGTTCGTCGAACCATTCGGTTAAGACCCATCCGGCACCATCGGTAAACTCACCAACTGCACCCGGAGCACCAAGTACTTCAAATGGGAAGGTGTCTTCTGCATCGATGACTCCTCCGATGAAATCACCTACACGCGCATGGTAGGTATACATTCCCGGCGGAGCGATTCCGGGTACTGCCTGGAACGGAGATACTGCGAGTGCCATACCATCAGGAAGAGTAATTCCGCTGAATAAATCGAGTGGACCAAATTCAATACCCCATGGCGGCGGCAGTGTTAACATAGTCCAGGCATCAAAGGTATAGATACCACCGGAAACATTCTGTACGAACGCATCCCACTGGAAGCTATCGGGACCAGGACCAACAATTACGGGATCTACCACTGGAGTTGCTGTAAGTACCAGCGGTCCACCAGCCATATCACCATAGAACTGTACATTGTCTACACCCCAGTACCAACCCCAGTTTTCGAGGGTGTCATCGTAATGGAAACGTACCATTACATCTGGTTGCCCGTCAGCCCATTCGGAAATATCAAGCTGATAGGTACCCTGGATACTCTCACCAATTGTAATGACATTATGCCAGGTGATACCTCCGTCATTGGAAACTTCCACATGGCCGTATTCTTCGATATATACCTGGAAATAGAAATCAAAATAAAGGATGACATTGGAGCGTCCTGAACAGTCAACTGATGGCGAAGTAAGGATGTCTTCTGATCCTGCTCCCTCATCATCGGCATCCATGAACATATAATTCGGTGTGAGCCAACCAAGATCATTTACCTCTTCCAGGACCCAGGTACCTCCGCCTCCATTTACATCTTCAATAGTCCAACCATCATATCCATCTTCAAAGTCTTCTGTCCAGAAGAAATTGTCAGGATCCGGCCAGTTGAGGAAGAGGCTGTTTGTTGCTTCTGATTCACCTTCAGGATCCCACAAGGCAGTGACGTACCACTCATAGTTGCCATATCCGGGAACTACGTCATCATACATTGGGTCCGCTGGATGGGCAATATCGACATCATCACGATAGACAATGTACTCGACAAGATCATCCAGCTCTTCAATAGGAGTAGTCCTGTATGAAGGCTCATTTGAAAGTGTCACGCTGGCCGGGACCGGAGTACGTCCACGGTTTGGCATAATGTTCAAGTTGGCATAGCTGACCTCAACCGGCTGATTGTCAATAGTTAATACAACGCCATTGTCGAGAAGTACTGTTGACCGAATCATAAAGTCATAGTTAAAACCAACATCGCCAAGTGGTGTCAGGACATCATAAGGAGGTGATCCAATGTAGGAATTTGGATCTATTGGAGCTGTTCCGTCCATACCCATCAATGGACCGGCATCTGGCGGATCGGCTGGATTTGTATATGCAACACCAACCCAGAAGCTGCCGGTAACATTCAAATCTTCTGCTGAAACATCTTCAACATTCCAACCATCAACATCACTGTCCACCGGTGTAAATTCCGCTCCTGTGTACAAGCTTGTACCTAATTCATCCTCTGTCAGACCCTCATCATAGATCATAAACCAGATATCATTAAGAAGGTACGCACCGTCGGCTGTATAGACATAGCAGGAAATATCCAGGATCTGGCAACCGGCTGGTGGATCCATACGGACAAACATCGCAGCACCAACTTCACCATTTGCATTATAGTAAAGTCCGTTTTCCTGTACACCATCATCATACAAAATTTCAAATTCTTCGCCTGGGATTGCCGGTGCATCCCAGGTCATACTTACTGTACTCGTTTCCTCATCAAAAGTACCGGTAAGGTTCGCCGGAGGATTCTGGGAAAAAGCCATTGTGACAGCAAATACCATTGCGATTAATACAATAAGAGTTTTCTTCATGTTTTACGTCTCCTTAACTAAGTTCACATTTCTACCCGCTCAAAGTCAGCATTATGATTTAATTAGATCTTGCCGGGAAAATTCGCGAAACTCTTCCTGGCTCCCGCAAAAATTCCCATCATTTTACTCTTTGCTTACTCTTTCAGGTTTCCCCTTCTGTTAATGGATGTTTTACATTTATTTTGAATTATCATATATGAATCAAAGACAGAATCCCGCTTCTAAAACTATTATATTACTGATAATCAAGACTTTATGGTGCTGTAAACCCACGTATGGATAATACCATATGAGCGGGGATTTCATATGCAGTTTGCTGAATTACCAGGAATTTAACGTTCACGACACCACTGCCAGGCAAAATGATCAAAAAACAACCGAGTAGAACGATAGATTTAGCGTTTTTTGGGTATTTAGCCTTTATAGGTTGTAAAAATAACGAGATTCGATGCCAATTTTCAAGTGAGGGGATGTATTCTAGGAATAAAAATGATGTTCAAATGCTCCTGGAGGTATAGGATAAACACTTACAAATTTGCAGAATAGGAATTACTGCCGTGCCGAAATTATCCATGATTATCGCTTGCCGGTGTGATGAAATGAATAACATTTGATAATAATTTCATATTTGATTACGTCTCAATAACGTACCATAAATCTGACGTATTTTAAAGTCGACTAATCTATAATCAGTTATAATAAATTACTCTTTAATATTGATTCCCGGGAGATATACTGTAAACTCGGTACCGGCATTCTTGGATTTTTCCATTTTAATTGCACCTTTGTGTGCCCTCAAGATCCCCGATACCGCCGCGAGCCCAAGTCCTCTTCCCAAAGATTTCGTCGAGAAGAATGGATCATAAATTTTTTGATGATCATCATCTGCAATTCCACTGCCATTATCACGTATAACGACAACAGTATACTCACCACCTGGTAATCCCTCTCCCAGGAAGAGGTCATCGAGCATTTCCCTATCACATTCCTCAGCTTTTGTCTCAATGAATATTTTACCCTTTTTACCATTTATGGATTCGCTGGCATTTTTTACCATGTTTAGTAATAACTGCCGAATCTGCTCAGGATCACCTTTGAAAAGCGGTACTTGACCACCAAAATTGTATCCCAGATGATCTGACTCATTGACTACAACTGAAAGCGATTGCTGAAAATCAACCAAAAGCTCATTGATATCAATCGTTTCTATGATAAAACTTCCCCTCCCGGAAAAAGCCAATATCTGTTTTGTCAGATCAGCGGCTCGTTCAGTAGCCTCCTGGATGTCTTCGATACACACTTTTGCCGGCGAGGTTTCATCAATATCCAACGCTGCCAGTTCCGCGTTGCCAAGAATCCCCTGGAGTAAATTGTTGAAATCATGTGCCACACCACCAGCTAGAACACCCAGGCTTTCCATCTTCTGTTGTTGCAGGATACGGAGGTCTATCTTCCTGTTTAATTCCTCAGCCTTTTTAATGGCTGTAATATCCCGGAAGACACCAAACGATCCAATCCATTCGCCTTCATCACCCAGTTGAGGTGCTGCGGTTATTAGAATATTTTTAACAGTGCCATCAAGCCGTCTTATTTCTATTTCATACGAGCTTTTTATCATCTGTTTTCTAAGTTCATTCTGCTTCTCTTTTTTAAAGAACTGCTGTTCACTAAGGAACTCGCTCAAGTTCATTCCCACAAGTTCGTCTGCCGGCAATCCGAATAGATCACACGCTGCGGGGTTCACAAATGTAAACCTGTCATCTCTATCAGTTATCGCGATTCCTTCGCCCTGCCCCTCAATCAGCATTTTGTATTTTTTTTCACTCGCAACAAGCGCTTCCTCAACCTCTTTTCTTTCCGTTATATCCTGCATTGTCCCGAAAATATGCTTGAACTTCCCACTTTCATCGAATACCGGATCACCCCAGCCATATATATATTTAATTTCCCCCTGCTCAGTAAATATTCTAAACTCCATCTCAATAGTAGTGCCTTTATTAAAATTCAACTTTTTAAAACTGGCAATTTCCTCTTGATCTTCCTGGTGGACAAAATCAAGGAACTCTTGAACAGTTGGCGGTTTGAACTCAGGATCTCTTTCGAAGATTGAAAAGAGCTGTTCTGACCAGATAAACTCACCTTCAGCCGGTTTATAGATAAAATTGCCAAGTTTTGCCAGCTTCTGAGCCTGTCTCAATTGTTTCTCTTTTTCCTTCAGCTCCTGCTCTGCCTTATATCGTTCCGTCATATCCCAGATATATGCACGGTTACCGATGTAAGTGTCGTTGTATATTAGCGGTATTGCATGTATCTCAAGATATACAACTGTTTTATCTTTCTTTATCCCACGAAGCTCATACTTGCCGGCAACATCTTTTCCCTTTGATGTATTAACATGATAATACCGCAATCTCCTCAAGTCGTCCTTGTGAATCAGGTCTTGAGTTTGAAGATTAACCACCTCATCGGGAGTGTAGCCGAGTAACTCTTTAACACGATCATTTGCATAGACAATCTTTTCATTTTTGTCTTCGATAAGAATTGCAACACCTGCTTCTTCTACGAGATCCTTATATTTTTCCTCAGATTGTCGTAGTTTGACTTCCGCTGCTTTCCTGGCCGAGATATCCCTGGTGATCCCAAGCAAGTAGCTCGGTTTATTATCTGTATCATAAACAACTGAAACATTTACCTGTGTCCAGATTGTTGATCCATCACCCTTAAACATTTCGATGTCTATCGACCTAAAATCTTCAGGCTTTGATCTTCCTTCCAGTGCATCGCTTGCAAGACTACTTAGTACCTGTTTTGCTTTGTTTAAAGAACCGGGGGTTACTATATCTTCCAATTCCTGTTGTCCTGCCTCTTCTGAGGTAATCCCCCGCATATGCAATACCGAAGGACTGGTGTATATACGCTTCAGGTTGAAATCCATTGTCCAGATGACATCTGAAACATTATCTGCGATCAAGCGGAACCGACGTTCAGAATCTTCAAGTTTCCAAATAGACTCCAATCTGACACGTCTGAAGGTCTGGTAGTAGAGTATTAGAATTGTTAGCACTAGTGCTATTGTAATAGGGAATAACCTGGCTTTCGAAATTATTCGCAGCCATGATTTGATATCTCTGACGATAAATAGATGTGGATTGCTATGATTATCTGACTGATCATCAATGATAGGAACGATTACAGATGCAGCATAATTGAAACCAGACTTGAAGAGGTTAATTTTGTCTGGTGAGTTGGATTTATGTATATAATTTCTAACCTCTTCCGCATGGAACACATTACCAGTATCTGATAACACATAGACAGGTTCGAGCGGAATTATTATAGAATCATGGGAGCTATATTCAATACAATCATGTATTCCAATATAAATTACTGATTCTTCCACTCCAATTATCTTACTCAGCTTAGTTTCAAGTTCTTCGTGAAATTCAAGATGGTCATCAAGTTTTAACTCATTTGCGTGCTGATACATGTCAAGAGCCAGCGAGGTTACTCGTGTCTGTTGAAGAAAGCTTTTCTTCAGGTTTGATTCGCTGTATTGTCCTATATACTCTGAGATCACCCAACTGATCAGCACCAGTCCTACAATTGAAGGTATAAACCAATTACTATAGGGAGATTTCTGTCGATGAATCTCAGATTTGACGATTAAGCTTGAATAAAAAAAAGCGAATAAAAAGGCGGTAAAAATAGCTAATATGCTTCTGACAGTCTGAATGGTAAATCCGAACAGGTTCTTGAAGTTTTCCTGGTTAAATATCGCAGCCGGTTGCCATTTCGCAGGAGAGGTGATTAGTCCTGAACTGAGAGCAACCAGTATAAATACCACCGTAGCTATGTAGTAGAATATTCTCCTCTCCTTGTCTTTACGAGCCAGGTAAAAACATGACAGTGCAGCGAGGACTCCTGCAGGGAGTGCTAATGCATAACGAGGAGTAATTTTCAGGACAGGAACTCCCCCTAATAATCCAAGTAAGGCAAATATTATTAAAGGGATTAACACTAATCGACTTAGCTTAATTTTGCTGTTATGGTATAATCCCAGTCGTCCAAATTCAAAGAGTGAAATGTAGGATAAGGACATTAATAGCAGTCGAAGATGTAACAAACCGGTCGTATCACCAAAACTTATCGCAAGCAAATTCATCCAGGCCACTATTCCAAGGAAAAGACCATAAAAACCAAGGAATTTCCAGGGAAGCTGCTTATCTTTCTGGTGGAGTGAAAAGGAAACAGTTGCTACAAGCATGTATCCGAGGCCATAAAGGAAAAAAGTAAAATCAAGGTTGCTGATCAGAGTCTGGACTAACATCAATTCTCCTAAAAATCCCCGGTACACCTGTTCAGATAACAATACAATGTATAGATGGTTAGTTTAAATCCTTAAAACGCTGATTTAATACTGTAACAAAATGAGGTTGTAATACTATATATTTAATAAAATTAAACTCTTTATTTATCGAATCGTTGAATATCATATGAATTAATTTCTTAAACAGCAACTTTAAGAATTTGATTTTGTTTGTTGAAAGAGCATAAATGTAAACTGCCATCTGAGTAAAATGAGTACTTTAGTTTGTTATATTACTTATGTTTACCTCTCTTTTTAATTTATTGCCAGAAAGCAAGATGATTTCTGATTTTAAGAGTTCAAAAGAATAGCAGCCATTCAAAATTTGAACCACTAAAAACTTAATTGGCTACGATATGCCTGGAAGATTTCCAAATTGCAGAACACAGATCAGGATATTTATCACATCAAGTCATAGACTGGGGTTTATGGATATGGAAGCTCACCTTTTAATAAAATCCACCACAAAGATCCATACGTGATGATTTTTACATTAAAGAAATTGATCCAGCTAGCAGTAAGTATAAATTAAACGAGGGAAAGTAAAGAATAACAAATTATTAGTGCTAAACCGAAATCAGCGCTTCTACTCATTTATAGCAGAAATTATCCAGGATTCCGCTTCCTCAAAATTTGAAACAAGCGCCGTTTTTATTGGTAAATTTTCACTCAATATCTGATGTCTACGAATTATACCCATTGTCGATTCCGAACCGGGAATAACAGCCCAATACTTTGGAACATCTATATCAATGCTTTTTTCCATAATATTTCTGAAATTAATTGCTGTCGAGACGTTTGAGTCAACGGTAACGCCTGTAAAATCTACTATCAACGCAAAACAATTGGTGAAATATCCCTCAGAAATTAACCTTTGATAGATTACCGCAGTTTCTCCTGCCGGTAAATTTTCTGAGAATATTATATGTAGAACATTCCTGCCATGTATTTCTAGTTTTTTCAGTTCCATAATTATTTACTCTATTAATTAAAACCTCGACTGATGGTACAAACTCGCTACCGGTAAATTACCCTGGATATTTGTTCCACTCATCCATGATCGCGTACGCGGTTTCCGGATTTGAACCGGCTCCAAATTCAAACTGTGCAATCAGACCTCCTGCCGGATCGTAAAGATATGACAAAACATTGTTAACCGCATCCCTCCCATCCTGGGGATTACTCGATGTAAGAATATGCTGACGGTCTATTTCACCCCAAAATGTTATTTTTCCCTTAAACCTCTTCTCCAGGGCAGCCAGGTCCATGCAGAATATTTGTGAGTTTAATGCATCTACCCCTATCTCAACCAGGTCCGCATAAATATCCGTTATGTAACCATCCGAATGCATAAAAACAAACTTTCCTGAGGTTTTAGTAAGTTCGCAATATTCCCTGTAAATCGGTTTAAACAGTGCACGCCATAATTCAGGATTAATTAAGAGCTGGTTTTGAGCTCCCCAGTCGTCCATGAACATAATACCATCAACGTCAGTTTTAACCCAGAACTCAAGCTCTTTGAGATAAAAATCATTGATACGTTTCAGCAGGTCTTTAAATCCATGGTCAGGCATCATTACATCTATCAAAGCGTTTTCCGTTCCCCTGATAAACTGGTACCTCTCCCAGGGACGTGGACAGCAATTTGCGAGAACAAATTTTTCTGTCTCTGCGCAATAGCGATTAATTATTCCATACGGTTCTGAAGTATCAAGCGGTATCTGTTCATTGGGTGGTGATATGGTTATCCATTCACTGATGTCAGGCAGGATTGGATCGCGTACCTCCCCGATAACACCATCCTGGATGTTTTCGAAAACACATCCCCATTCATCGGTATATGATCCAACCTTATATGGATCTCCTTTAACTCGTGCAGATGGAGGATAAAAATACGGTGGTCTGACAATATCGCCCGGCCATTTTCGGTTTATTTCCTCTACAACCTGTGGATATTGTTTCTCAGCTATAGGCAGTACCCATAGATCACGCGGTAATCGTTCAGGATAATTAAATGTGAGGCAGTTTGTTACAATCTCACGTGGGCTCTGCGGCATTTTTATTCCATGGATTGCGATTAACCAAAGAAATATTTACGTCATCCTTTAGATCGCCAGTCATCAACAACATTCCTTACCTGCCTGATAAATTGAGGTGTTGTTCCGCAACATCCACCAATTATAGATACACCTTCTTCTAATAATTCAAGAGTACCCCTCGCGAAATCTTCAGGAGTTTGTTTCCAGACAGGTATTCCATTTACTGTTTCCGGTAATCCTGCATTGGGACGAATAAGAATTGGTTTTTGGGAACAGCGGCGGAATTCCCTGGTAATTGCTACCATCGAATCAATTCCCTGGCTGCAATTTGCTCCAATTACATCAGCACCTTCGTCACTGAACTTCCGGGCAACTTCCTCAATCGAATTTCCGAATGGTGTAACAAATCCATTTGGTGTTGAATTAAATGTTGCTGAAGCCAACACCGGAATATCCGGTGCAGTTTCACGCGCTGCCCTGATGGCAATTATCCCCTCTTCAACATCCATCATTGTTTCAATACAAAAACAGTCCACTCCGTATTCCGCCAGAACTTCCATTTGTACCTTGTAGCTGGCTAAACAATCCTCAGGATCTAGATCACCGAATGGAAGCAATGTCCTTCCTGATGGACTACAGGAACCCGATATCCAGGCTTTGTCCCCAACAACTTCCCTGGAAATTTCCACTGCTCGTCGATTCAAGTCTTTGGTTAATTCTTCCAATCCGTATACAGCCAGGCCCAATGGAGATGCAGAGAAAGTATTAGCTTGAATAATCTCAGCCCCTTCCTCGAGATATGATTTTACCAGTGCCTTGACAACATCCGGTTTAGTCTGATTAAGCTGTTCCAGGCAGGAAATTGAGTCATCAGAGTGTTGTTGCAGCATTGTACCAAAAGCACCATCTCCGGTCACAACGTAGCCACTATTCAAAACATCCAGCAGTTTGTCCATATCTTGAACTCTGTTAAAACCAGTAAAGATTACATCTCAATCAGGTTGCGATCTCACAGCGGGACTCTTGTTTAACATACAGCTTGTTTTTTCACATACCGAACAGTCATAGTCCTGCTTGCTTAAACCTGGTCCCACTCCCAAAATCCCACTGACCGATTTTAATGGTTTCATCATCATCGATTTTGTCAAACTTATCCCGCAGAACTTATCCGGCAGCAGGCTGAACAGTTTTTTCTGTTCTTTCACATCCCAACCGCAATAACCGGGACTGTACCTGTTTGATATTCCCAGGTTCTGACTTGAGAATAATCCGGAGATTCCATCTGCCAGTCTGTCGACTGCTGATTCTACATAAACGGAACCGATGGTATCAGCCACATATCCAAAAAACGGATCGCTATCCCGGAAAAAATCACGCGACCATTCATCAAAATCTTCGCCAAGTGTCGCAGTGAAAATCAGTATTGATTGTATTCCGTTCAAACTTGAAGTAATTATGCTACCCGGTGAAAAAGAAAGTTGAGCTAATGTGATAGCGTCCTGATCTACGATAACCGGTTCATTTTCCAGCCACAAGAATCCCGCTTTTATTTTCATAACCGGTTGCGCCTGGGTAAGTTTTTCCTTGATGGTATCGATAAATTGTTCTGCTTCCGCCAGCGAGTTATACCCCAAAGCTGTAGTTATATCATCTACGGAAACATTCAGGAGTCGTGGATCTATTTCAAATATCTGTAGATTATCCATCGGGATTGGCTATTATTTGATTTCAGCCAGGTGTTTAACAAAACTTCGGGGATCAGGAAAATAGCCATCAGCACCAACCTGGCTGCAAAAATCATAAGTAACCAGTGCCCCTCCAATAAATACCAATGTCTCACCCGATCTCTTTTTAACCTGTTCAATTATCCCTTTCATATTGACCATGGTCGTTGTCAATAACGCACTGAGTCCCACATGGCTATCAGGATTATTATTAAGAGCATCAAGAAAATCAGGAGCGGGGACATTCGAACCAAGATCTATTACTTTCCATCCATCCCCTTCAAGTACCATACGGACAATATTCTTACCAATGTCATGGAGGTCACCCTCTACTGTTCCCAGTATTACTGTCCCTCTGTGTTTGACCTCTCCCGACTCAAAAAATGGTTTCAAATGCTGCATCGATGCGTTCATTGCTTTTGCGGCGATCAACAATTCCGGGATAAACGCTTTCCCCTCTGAATAACGGTCACCGATTCTGTTCATGCCGAGGATCATTGCCTTCTGTAGAATGTTATCAGCCGAAACGCCGTTCTCAAGAAGTTGTAATGTCAACTCTGAAGCACCATCCTGGTCCTTCATGTCGGGTGGATAGGGTGAGTTTTTGTCCGATTTTCCACGCTCGATACAAATTGCCAACTGTTCAAGTAAATCGTTCATCTTTAATCCTATAAGCAACCGGTGATCATCCGCCCAGCCGATACCGGCGAGGATGCGCGCGGCCGCGGCCGTCCAGAACCCGTCCGCGACGAGGGCGAAGGTCAAATGCGCCAGGACGGTGAGCCCGACGCCGCACAGATAGACTCGCTTCGCGTCGATCCTGTCGGTGAGCGTGACGAGGAAGGGAACCGCGACGGTATAGGCGGCATAGAACAGACCGGTGATCCAGCCGGCTTCGCTGTTGGACAGGGACCAGCGTTCGATCATGCCCGGCAGAAGCGCGGGCCAGATATAGGCGCCAATCTGGACGCAGACCTGTGCGGCACAGACGACAAGAACGAGTTGCACCGGCGTAAGGCTCGATCTGAACGCAGAGAACATGGATGGTGCGCCGCCCTTGGGTTCCGCGCCGCACCTCCCACATGGCAGCACGACGCTGGCGCGCCATTCTAGGTTGCTTTAGGGCAAAGTCCGAATTGTCACGATCCGGGGCGCAACGCGGTGACGCCGATAGGCGGCATCGGCGCTTGCACGATCGGCCCGCAGGCCTGGTCAGACCGTGCGGTGAACCTTGACGCCAAGCTCGGACATCAAGAGAAGGAAATCCGCGTTCGTCCGATCGTTCGTCCAGACCGTGAGATGCTGATAGGACTGTCCCACCTCGTCCGGCGACACCGGTTCCGCGTTCGAAAAGACCTGGTAGGGAGAGTCGAGCGAGCGGATGAGGAAAAGCATCTGTTCGATCACGTCGCAACCGCTCTGATCGGTCAGATCGAGCTCGAACCCGTACTTGCCCTGAGGCTCGACCTCACCTTCGCTGAAACTGATGATGAGTTTCGGATCGTCCATACGGCCCTCGCTTCCACCGGGATTCTACCATGGGCAGAACCTGTCCGACGATCACATTTAGGCCGGCGCGC
>JANQEY010000013.1 GCA_028278125.1 bacterium
GATAGGTAATAATTTATAAGGTTAATGGCCCGGCTTGACGCGCAAGCCGGGTTTCATATTTGAATGATCAGTCATTATTTCATCAAGACAACTTTCCTCATCTCATCCATCTTGCCATGAATATTGGCATGTATAAAATAAACACCACTGGATAATTCTGATCCGTCAAGTGTAAAGCTGTGGTAGCCTGCATTTAACGGATTATTAGCCAGTACAGCAACCTTCTGACCGAGGATATTATAGACATTTACTTTCAGGAATGATGTTTCAGGCAGGCCGATATTTATAGTTGTTGTTGGATTAAACGGATTCGGGTACGGATTCACTACAAAAAAGTCCATAGGCAAGGCTGAAGAAGATTTTTCGGCACTTGTTTCATCCATCACGAAGAAGTCTGTAAGAATCCAGCCGTTACTGTTCGTCATTTCAGTTTGAGCTACAGATGCACCGGGCAATGGCAGCTTAGTAAACAAAAAACCGTCTTCAGCGTATACTTCTCCGGTTTCATAATCCCCAACACGTGCGATATAAGTGTATTCACCGCTGGGTGCGAACCTGGGGACAACCTGGTTTGGGGAAGCTGCTATTTCAACCTCTGGAGGAAGTGTTAAACCGTTAAAAATAGCCAGAGATTCATAGGGTGATCCATCAGGGAGTATAAGACCAGTCCAGGCATCAAATATAATAATTTCATTTGAAACATTCTCAACACTGACATCCCAGCGGAAATTTCCACCGCCAGGTTCTATCATAACCGGATCATCCCAGGGATCAGCCACCAGGTTCAGGGGTGGTACGTCCAGTTCATTTCGATACCATAAAACCATATCATCTAGAGCGGAGGCGAAAAATACATCTGAATCGGAGGCGGTTAATACGTCCAGAGTGTTATTACCATCAAGATCAGCACAATAGATTGAAAATGCATTAGTATTAACGGCATTTATTTGTTGTAGTGGGCCGAAACTGGCTAATCCATCGGTATTTTCAAACCAGAATACTCCTTCAGAAGCCACCAGTACATCATTATCATCATCATTATCGATGTCTGCTGTAATAATGGAACTATTATAATTCAATTCCGAAATGAATTGTTCCTCTCCAAAATCACCAAATCCATCCAAATTTTCAAACCAACCAATATGACCATCCCACATATATCCCACAAGAATATCATTATCCCCATCACCATCGAGATCATTACTATGCACTGATCCTGGATACCCGGCTATATCGGTAGTTAAATGCGATATAGGACCAAAATTACCGAGACCATCAAGATTTTCATACCAGCCAAGTTCTGAGAAGAAAAAATGTCCATCAAAATATGATTCTGCTTTGAGAACATCGTAATCTCCATCGCTGTCAAGATCAGCACTGTAAATTGAATTAGCACAACTAATTGAAATTGTTTGTGACAGCCCAAAATCTCCCTGACCATCTAGATTTTCAAACCATACAACATCTCCCAGCATTGGACCAGATGAGGCAAGAACATCATCGTCACCATCATTATCAAAATCAACACTGTAGACACAATTTGCACCATTCATATTATCAGTGATCACTTCTTGGGGACCGAAATTTCCTGCACCATCTACATTCTCATACCATGCAACCTTACCATCATTTGAAGACGCAGATAAAACATCAAAGTCACCATCTCCATCAATATCTGAACTGCTAATCCAGCTCGGACTATTGACCAAACCTGAAATAATATTCTGTACAGTGAAACTACCTGTACCATCTACGTTATCAAACCATGAAATTTTATCGCCTTCCCTGGAAGCTACAATAATATCTTCATCACCATCCCCATCAATATCAGCACTACATACCGAAGAGGGACCATCAGTTTCGGGAACAACTATATATGGTTCACCAAAATCACCCAGCCCGTTTTTATTTTCAAAAAATGCGATATGATCAGTAGAATCTATTCCAAATCCCCAATTATATGTATGATGTATAGAGCTGATGACATCATTATCACCATCATTATCAAGATCATCGCTGAAGATTTGATTTGGACCCTGCATGTTACTTATATAAAATGATGGACCAAAGGTGCCTAAACCATCTGTATTTTCATACCAGCTGATCCTATTTATATGATCAGACGCTGAGAGAACATCGTTATCACCATCACCATCCAGGTCAATACTGAAAACTGACTGTGCTCCATCGGCATCATTGTTAATTAAAGGTTGGAAGCTAAAATCACCCAGACCGTCAATATTTTCATACCAGGTGATATCTCCATCCGTTTCGGAAGCAGAAAGGACGTCAACGTCATCATCGCCATCCAAATCAGCACCAAAAACCGATTGCGCTCCGTCTGCAGTCAACGAAATCAACTGCTCTAATCCAAAAGTGCCCAAACCATCAAGGTTCTCATACCAGGCGATTTTATCATCGTTCTCGGACGCTGAGAGAATATCATTATCTCCATCATTATCAATATCAATACTGAATACGGATTCTATTCCGTCTGCTTCTGTTGTTATTACCTGGACAAGCTCAAAATCGCCGAAACCATCTGTATTTTCGAACCAGTCAATCTCATTATCGGTATGTGCACCGGAAATAATATCAATATCTTCGTCACCATCCAGATCAATACAGAATATCGTGGATGCACCGCTCACATCATCAGAGATAACTTGTTCGGGTCCGAAATTCCCTGATCCATCTGTATTCTCAAACCAGGAAATTTTATCATCAAGGTAGGATGCCGAGATAACATCTTCATCACCATCCCCATCGAGGTCTGAGCAAAAAACTGCTTCTGCTCCATCTAGGTCTGATGTAATTGTTCGAATATGTCCAAATCGATTATGTCCCTCCAGTTTTTCAAGCCAGAAGATTTTATCATCCAGGTATGAAGAAGCCACGATATCTTTTATCCCATCCCCGTTCAAATCTGCAGCAACCACCGATTTCATAACACGGAAATGACCATCAAAACCGGTTATCGGAATTTCATCACTGAATGTCGTTTGTGAGTAGGTTGTGTTCGTAAAGATGGTAAACAACAACACCAGAACTATTAAGATGCTGCAGTAACCAGCTTGGCAGAAAAACTTCATCTGTTCCACTTGCATGAACGATTAGTTCGCACGATACAGTAGTGAGAATAATTCCTAAATATACAAAATTATACAGCATATTTGTTAGTATTTGTTAAGAATTGGCCAATTTCTTAAGTTAATCAGATTGTTGAAGGAAGAAGTGATGAAACTCACTTACAGTTTTTCTTCCTTGCGTTGTTTATTGACTAATACGGTATCTACTTCACCAAGCACTTTAATTTGAGGAAAATGAATAGGGTAAACGAGAGTTCAAGTTTTACTGGAATCGAGGAAGATCGATTTTCAACAATGACTCCCAATCAATGTGAAAATGGATTATCTTACGTCCTTCAAAACATGCTAATGACAGAAATGGAGTAGGCAGGTGTACAGGACACATAATTGCGGACAGTTAAGATCAAGTGATATTGGAAATGAAGTAAATGTAGCAGGATGGATTGCCAGGGTAAGGGACTTGGGTGGACTGATTTTTATCGACCTACGTGATCGTTATGGAAAAACCCAGGTAGTATTTGATCCGGGAAAAGATGAAACTCTTGCAAGCCAGGCAAAGCGACTTAGATCTGAGTGGGTCGTAAGTTTTAAAGGCACAGTTCAGGGTCGACCCGATGATATGATAAACAGGAACATGCCAACGGGTGAGATTGAAATTGAGGGTACGAACATCGAGATTCTGTCTGACTGCGAAACTCCACCTCTTTTGCCCGAAGATGAATTTGAACCTTCTGAAGAACACAGGTTAAGGTATCGTTTCCTGGATCTGCGCAGAGATTATATGCACAAGAACCTTGAGATGCGGCATAAACTTCTCCAGCTATCAAGGAACTATTTCGCCCAATCCGAATTTCTAGAGATTGAGACACCTTTCCTGACAAAGTCCACTCCGGAAGGGGCAAGGGATTTTATCGTTCCAAGCCGTATTCAGCAGGGGAAATGGTACGCGTTACCGCAATCACCACAAACCTATAAGCAGATTCTGATGATTTCAGGCTACGATAAATATTTCCAGGTAGTCAGGTGCTTCCGTGATGAAGACCTCCGTGCGAACAGGCAGCCGGAATTTACCCAGATAGATGTGGAAATGGCATTCATCCACCAGGATGATATTATGGAAGTGACCGAAGGACTGATTAAAACAATCTTCGATAATATCCTGGAAGTACCATTTCCGACAGAGATTCCAAAGATGAGTTACCAGGAGGCAATTGAACGGTTTGGATCGGATAAGCCGGATACTCGTTTTGGCAATGAACTGTTTGATGCTACAGATTCCCTGTCGGGTCATGGCTTTGGTGTGATTGATAAGGTGAAAGATGCAGGTGGCGGAATTGTGGGGATGTGTGTACCCGGAAAAGGTACAGCTTCACGTAAACAGGTATCACTCCTTGAAGACTTCGTCAAGGAACGTGGCCTGGGTGGCTTGATGCCCCTTAAGAGGGGAGAAGACGGGAAATGGAGCGGTCCTCTTGGTAAATTTATTGCTCACGATATTCTTGATGATGTAGCAGCTAAAATGGGAATCAAAGACGGTGATCTTGGATTATTTGCTGCTGATTCGGGAGTGAGACGGTATCATGTGATGGGAATGCTGCGCCTTAAACTTGCTCACGAAGAGGGATGGATACCGGAAAACAGGCATGAACTTCTCTGGATTACCGATTTTCCGCTGGTGGAGTGGAATGAAGATGAAAAGCGTTGGGACGCTCTGCATCACCCGTTTACCGCTCCGGATTATGATTCCTGGCAGGAATGGAGAACAAAAGATCCATCGAAGATTATCAGCCAGGCGTACGATCTTGTCTGGAATGGTGAGGAAGTCGGAGGTGGAAGTATCAGGATCCATGACCGGAAAATGCAG
>JANQEY010000057.1 GCA_028278125.1 bacterium
CATCCAGACCTAAACCTGTCCCGCGACAATCACAGAAAGATCACGAACAAGTCATCATGGAAATGGCGGAAAATCTGCCTGATACATCGGAACTCGAAACGGGTGAGGAACTTCTTTTCAGACGTGATGGTATTCAGAATAAAGTCATGCGTAAATTACGCAACGGTCAGTTCAGTATTGAGGCGCGATTGGATCTGCATGGAATGACAGTTGCCTCCGCAAAGATCGCTCTATCCGGCTTCCTGGCAAAATCCCGCGCTGAAAACAAGAAATGCGTAAAAATCATTCATGGCAAAGGTCTCGGCTCGAAAAACGGCAAGCCTGTCATTAAGAATAAACTGAATATCTGGTTACAGCAGCGTGACGATGTTCTGGCTTTCTGTTCGGCCAGACCGAATGATGGGGGAACAGGTGCAGTTTATGTCATTATTAAAACCTGAAAAAAAGAAAATATTTGTGAGTAACTTGCTAATTTTGCAAAAAAATCGAGTCAGAATGGTAATTTACGCTATATTATATAGATGCGTTCAAGGATGATAACGCTTTTCACGGTCCGGTTAGTAGGGGTATATAAATAATAAATATCTAAAAACAGATGGCTATTATTTTAAACAGTGCTAAAAACCATCCTCTGGTCGCTACGGTGATGGTCATCGATGATCAGCTCACCAGCAGAGTTATCTTCGAGACGGTGCTGCAAAGCATCGGCGATAACATCAAAGTCAAATGCTATGATAACGCTCTATCGGCCCTTAAAACCGTTCAAACAGAACCACCGGATCTGATTATTACCGATTATAAAATGCCTGAACTCGACGGTGTTGAGTTTATACGTCGCCTGCGCAAAATACCTTCCTGTCATGATATACCGGTTGTGATCATCACTATCATTGATGAACGTTCGGTGATGTATGAGGCATTGGAAGCAGGTGCAACCGATTTTCTGACAAAACCTGTGGATCATTACGAGTGTAAAGTCCGGTGCCGCAATCTCCTCACTATGAGGAGGCAACAGTTGATAATCCGCGATCGGGCAACATCACAGGAGGAACAGGTAAATGATGCTATTGAGAATTTTCATACCAGGGAAAAAGACATACTAACCCGTTTTGCAAATATCACAAACTTCAGAGACAACATTACCCGGACACAGAACAATCATATCGGCAAAATATCCCGGATAATTGCCGGCGATCTTGGAATGGATCAGGATTTCTGTGACATTATTGAGTTTGCCGCTCCTCTGCATAACATCGGTTACATTGGAATCTCTGAAAAGATCTTGTCAAAAGAATCGGAGGCCAGCCCGGAAGATTTAGAAGTACTGAAGACACATACGTCAATAGGATATGAGATATTAAAGGACAGTTCTTCACCCCACTTGCAAATGGGTGCTACCATCGCCCTGCATCATCATGAACAGTTTGATGGTAAAGGTTACCCTCACGGTCTCAGTGGTGAAGAGATTCCTGTAGAGGCGAAAATCGTTACAACGGCAGATATATTCACTTCCCTTACTACATCTGTTACTGACAGAGAGCAAGAGCATCCCATGTCCGTGGATGAATCAGTAAACGAAATTACTCAACAAGCCGGTAAAAGTCTCGATCCCGTTTGTGTTGATGCATTGTTGAATCAACTTGATGAAATCCTTGCCTGTCAGGATACATTATCAAAAAACAGCACTAATAATCATTAATCTCTGTTCATTATGAAAAAATTAATACCAAAAGTCAGAAGTGTAAGACATCTCCGTGGTATTAGCGATGAGTTTGAACAGTCTATTATCCGGCTGATGGCCTGTCTTTTCCTGCTTTTCTATACGACCATCGCATATTTATTCGGCGCCGTAGATAAAAGCATTGTTTATATGTATGTCGCCTCAATTCCTTTCTGTTTGGCATTTATTGGCTGGACTTTTATCGAACGGGACAAAAACCATAAAAGGTTGTACCTTGCGATGCTTGTTGAGGTGGGCACGACTACCTACGCTCTTGCACTATCAGGAGAAGCAGCCGCTCCACTTATAGTTGTTTATTTCTGGCTGATCTTTGGTAACGGTTTACGTCATGGCAGTAAATATCTATTTCTTCATACGATATTAACGATCATTGGTTTTTCCATCGTCATGTATGCAAGCCCTTTCTGGTCAAATCATCTGTTTACTGCAAGCGGCATCTTATCAGCAATGATTATCCTGCCTCTCTATATCGACGCCCTGCTAAGACGGCTGCATAACGCCGTACTGGAAGCGGAGTCTGCAAACCAGGCAAAAAGCCAGTTTCTTGCTAACATGAGCCACGAAATCAGAACTCCGTTAAACGGCGTTATCGGTATGAGTGACATGCTTACCGCCACAAAACTGGATACGGAACAGAAGGATTTTGTATCGACAATCCAGGCATCCGCCAAGACATTACTTTCACTTATTGAAGATATTCTTGATATCTCGAAAATTGAAGCAGGCAAAACGGAAATCGAAAGCAAGGATTTTGACCTGTATGCTCTTGTTAAATCAACCGTCAGTATGATGGCCCCTCTGGCAGAGAATAAAGGACTTACCTGTAAAATACATATTGCCCCTGAAACCCCGTTTAAATTAATCGGGGATGAACAGCATATCCGTCAGGTGTTAATAAATCTTATAAGTAATGCCATTAAATTCACTGAACATGGAGGGGTAGTGATCAATGTGCATACCATAGATACTGAAAATGATTATGTACTGCTCAGATTCGAGATAATCGATACCGGAATCGGTATAAAGAGCAGCATGCAGGAACAGATCTTTGACAAATTTACTCAAGCCGATCCATCAATTACACCGAAATATGGCGGCACCGGCCTCGGAACATCAATCGCAAAAAGCTTAGTTGAACTGATGGGCGGCGAAATGGGCCTTATTAGCAAACCAGGACATGGGAGTAATTTCTGGTTTGAATTGATGCTTCCGCAACAGAAAGAATTACCTGCCAATAAACAACGGACTGATCTCATCCATAATACGAAAATCCTGCTTGTTGCCACTTTTGGTGAGAGACACACATCATTAATACAATATCTGTCAGAGTGGCAATTAGACTGGGATCATGCCAGCAATAGTATTTCTGCAAAATCCATGATCGATGATGCGGAGGATAGTTCAACACCTTACGATATTGTCCTGGTAGATAGTGACGGTCTGGAAATATCACCTGTAGTATTTGTGCAGCAAATCACCTCTAATCTAAGTACGAATAACATGGATGTAGTACTCCTTAGCGGTAAAGAAAGTAATAACCATTCTGAATTATTAAAATTCGGATACTTCTGTATTCTGAATACACCTGTAGAAAAAAGACTTCTTTTTAACGCTTTGCATGCGACCACTTTGGATCGAAGCAGGGAAAATAATGTAACCCGCCTGATTGATCTGCAGGCTGAAGCCGCCAAAGACACCAGTTTGGATATATTGATCGGTGAAGATAATAAGACGAACCAAATGGTAATTAAAAAAGTCCTTGAATATGCAGGGCATAAAGTGGATATAGCAAAAAACGGTGAGCAGGTATTAGACGCTTTAGACAATAAACGTTATGACATAATGATACTGGATATGCACATGCCCGTTATGGATGGTGTAGAGACCGTTAAAATTTATCGTTTTACATGCACTAGTGATGAACAGATTCCTGTCATAATGCTGACCGCAAATGCAACAAAAGAAGCTGCAGAAGAATGCATGGAAGCGGGTGTGGATGCTTATTTAACAAAACCGTTTGAAACAAAAAAACTACTCGGCACGATCTCATCTCTGACCAATGATTCACTGCTTAAATCATCCGAGTCGGCTGTAAAAAAACCTGCTCTTAAAGTAGTTACTAATATAGATACATCAGCAGTAATCGATTTTCCTACGCTCGATAATCTTGCGTCATTAAGCAAGGATTTAAATTTTATGAATGAGCTGATTCATGGCTATCTGAAAGACAACAAAAAACTGATGGATGCCATAGAAAATGCCGTGTTGATGGACAATTTTATTGATATACAGGACTATGCCCACGCTATGAAAGGGAGTTCCCGGAGTATTGGTGCAACCTCTATGGCCGAATGTGCATCGATTATCTACACCTTAGCTAAAACCGAGCACAACCCCTCTCTGGATACACATGTCAAAAACCTCCATCGTACGTATGATCAGACCCACACTGCTCTTCTGGCATACCTCGAACAGCTTGATTCGGCGGCACTCTAGGGAGCCTCTGATTTAACCAGAGATGCCAGCCGCATAGGTAAAGTACAGCCAAAATCAAATACGACAAGTATTCGATTTTGTGAGTGAAGTAAAAACCACATTTTACTTCACAATCTCTGAGAAGCTCTGGATAGACTTTATTCAGAGCTTCCCTAATTAAACTGCACGACAACCTGTTAGTATGTATCAGGCAATACTCCGTTGATATACATCTTCCTGCTCTGCTGCAACCTTTTTATCCTGTGCCTTGATTAGTCTGTCCATTAGTTTTAAATCTCTTTCAGATAAATTCATTGCAGTGTCTACCCAGTAGTTACAGGTCTCTATCAATTCATCATGTGAGATACCATAAACCTTCTCCCTGATATGCTTCATTGCCAGATGGGTATTCCTGTATTTGTTACTGTCTTTTATGTACGAATATACTGCTTGCCTGCCTTCACCTCTCTCAACGAGCTTGTCGACAATACCCATGTCATATAGTTCCTCTACAGGATATTTACGACCACTGAGCATTATCCTTTCAATCTGCTTCTGAGGTATACGTTGAGAAAGTAAATGATAACTACCCATTCCTGGAAAGAGGTTAAATAATACTTCGGGAAAACCCATACCTATATCTTTTTCCGTGATCACGACCTGACAGCTCAAAGCGGCTTCGAACCCTCCGCCCAGAGCGTCACCACGTACGAGAGATATGGTTGTTATTGGCATCCGGCAGCCAACGATAAAACCATGAATGGTATTAATGCATGATTTGGCATACTTCAGTAATCTGTCCTTGTCTTTATTCGCGATACAATGACGAAAAAGGTTTAAATCGCCTCCTGTACTGAAGATGCCCGGGGTAAGGGAATCAAGGACAAAATAATGTATAGGGATATTTTTTCCATTGTATGGAAGTTCCCCTTTATTCACTTCTAACATCAATTGGATGCTTCTCAATTCCTCAACCAGTGTGGTATTAAAACACGGTCGAGGTCTTGGTTTTTGATACACCCAAACGATGCCATACTCGGGATCTATCTTTACATCAACTTGTGTGAAATTTCTTATTTGAACTTCATTGGTAAGGTTGTATGCACTCATTTTTTATCTCCTCCGGTTTTAATAATTATTATTATTTAGTAAACAAACAGCCTACTTCTGAATCACATGGACAATATATCCCAGCATGAAATTAAAAGGAACAACTTTAAGCAACCGTCAAACGCAGTAAACCCTGTTCAGCTTATGGAATTACACCGGCTTCGGCGCTGATGAAATCGTTCGATTAACCCTGGAGACACAAGCTTCTTTACTGAACAGCTATTCAGGAAATCAGCTTTGCTTTATGACTAAGTTACTGAAAAATATGAGTAAAAGTTATGTATTACAATTTGTATCCTTGTATCCGGAAACCATGTTTATCCATCATGCAGAATCCAGTGCGTAGACTTCGCAGTTGCAAGTTCGACACCGAGACTATCGATGACCGATGCTGTAAAGAAAAGCTGTCTTTTGCGCTGTTCGATTAAACTTCCGGTCACTACCAGATAACCTGCATCCTGTTTTACCGGCTTTCGGTATTTAACTTCAAAATTACGTGTATAATTCGGCGGCGCGACCAGCATGCTCAATGGGCCAAGGGTATTGTCAATGGCTGCTGCAATCATCCCTCCCTGCATGTTTCCAAAAGGATTCAAATGCTCATTAAGGACCGGAAATTTAGCCTTCAATAACCCTTTTTCTTCATTAAACTCAAGCACTTTCCCCTGCATGGACTGAAATACAGGGGGAGGTATCTGCATGTTATTGACGTTATTAGCAAACTTCCGGGCTAAAATGGAGATGAGCCTGGCTTCTACTTCATCTGTATCATTCATTTTAATGATTAGTCATTCCGGAGTAATGCGACTGAATGCACGGCGATACCCTCACCGCGCCCGAGATGTCCCAATCGCTCATTGGTTGTTGCTTTTATATTTACTACGGATATGTCAATTTCCAGATCTGCAGATAAATTATTACGCATTGCAACAATATGCGGGGCCATTTTGGGCGCCTGGGCAATAATCGTGACATCGATATTACAAATGGAATAATCTTTTTCTTTTAACAGATTATTCACTTTCCTGAGTAATATCCTGCTGTCTATATTTTCAAACTCCTTATCCGTATCCGGAAAGTAGGCGCCGATATCGCCAAGGGCCGCAGCCCCTAATAGTGCATCGCACAACGCATGAATAACCGCATCACCATCCGAGTGTGCGGCCAGACCTTTCTCATAAGGGATGGTCACACCGCCTAATATCAAAGGCCGGTCGGCGATAAAGCCATGCACATCATACCCATGTCCAATCCTCACTCGTTGCCCTCCTGTTCTGATAGGAATAATTCCGCCAGGGGTAAGTCACTCTGGTGAGTAATCTTAATGTTATCAGGGTAACCCTGTATTAACTGGGGCCTTTGTCCATAGAGTTCGATCGCCTGCGCTTCATCGGTTATGGTCTGCCCGCCACTTATAGCCGCCTCAATTGCCGCCTCAAGAATCTCGAGACGAAACATTTGTGGAGTTAAAGCATGCCACAAATCCTCCCGGTTAACCGTCTCGGTAATTCCCCTCACTTCATCAGTACGTTTCATGGTATCCCGTACGGGTAAGGCGAGTAAACCGCCTACAGGATGCTCCGTCAGCTTCTGAATTAACTGATCAATATCCTGATGACGCAGACAGGGCCGGGCCGCATCATGTACCAGAACCCAATCATCGGGGGATGCATATGTCTTTAAATATTTCAGGCCGTTCAGGACGGAATGATATCTCTCAGCACCGCCCGGAGTACTCATGACCTTTTCATGGCCGGATAATGCTAACTTATTCCAATAAGGATCATTTTCTGAAAGGGCAACAACGATCCCTTCAATCCTGGGATGATAACAAAAACGTTCCAGCGTATGTTCCAGTACACATTTACCATTGAGCTGTAAATATTGCTTCGGAACATCCGATTGCATACGGGAACCGGTACCTGCGGCAGGGATAACCGCCCAATATTTTGCTTGTACTGACATGGACTATCTTTTCAACCTGCCAGCGTTAATTCTGTAGTCTCTTCACGAAATAGATCACTTAAGGTTGCGGATTTTCAAACTTGGGTACAATCTGGAAAAAAGTCTCATCCGATTTGATCATGCCCATTTCACTCCTGGCACGTTCCTCAATAGCTTCCAGCCCCTGTTTCAGATCCTGAACTTCAGCCGCCAGAGATTGATTTCTCTCCTGCAGACGCTTGTTCTCTTCCATCTGTGTCAGTTTTAATTGTTCGAGATCACGTACCTGGATAAGACTTCCATTTCCCGTCCATAGCTTATATTGGAGCAGGATTAATAATACAAACATGATCGCTGTAATAAATTTCACTTGAACACCGTTAAATTTCGTATCCGAAAAAATTCAACCTTGTATATATTCGATGCCCGTCTCCTTATCGCAGGTTATGAGAAAATATTATGACAAATTATAAAATGCATCCCGGCCGGGGTAACGTGCCTTGGTTCCCAGTTCTTCCTCTATTTTCATCAGACGATTGTATTTTGCTACGCGGTCCGAACGTGATAATGAACCTGTTTTAATCTGTCCCGCCGAGGTGGCAACAGCCAGATCAGCAATCGTAGTATCCTCAGTTTCACCGGAACGATGTGAAATCACAGCCGTATATCCGGCTTTCTTTGCCATATCAATCGCGGCCAGGGTCTCGGTAAGAGAACCTATCTGGTTTACTTTGATCAGGATGGAATTGGCAATATTCTCTTTTATACCCTTGTCCAGAATGGAAGTATTGGTCACAAACAAATCATCGCCAACCAGTTGGATATCCTTGCCCATATTTTCGGTCAGTAATTTCCAACCTTCCCAGTCGTCTTCCGCCATACCGTCTTCCATGGTAATAATGGGATATTTGTCAAACCAGGGTATCAGGTAATCGATAAACTCCGCCGCTGTCATCTCCCGGCTCTCCGAACTCAATACATATTTCCCGTCACGATAAAATTCCGAACTGGCTACATCGAGTCCCAGTAAAATATCATCTCCGGCAGAAAAACCGGCATCTTTGATGGCTGTCAGGATAACTTCAATAGCCTCTTCATTGGAGGCCAGATCAGGTGCGAAGCCACCTTCGTCGCCGACGGCAGTAGCCAGCCCCTTTTTACTCAAAACAGATTTGAGTGCATGAAAGATCTCGGCGCCATAACGCACCGCTTCTGTCACATCGCCAGCTCCTACGGGTAAGATCATAAACTCCTGGATATCAACATTATTATCAGCGTGTGCGCCTCCATTAATGATATTCATCATTGGCACCGGCATATCAAACGGTCCGTCTCCGCCAAGATACCGGTACAATGGAATACCCTCTTCATTGGCTGCCGCATGCGCTGCTGCCATAGACACTGCCAGTATGGCATTGGCACCCAGATTCTGTTTATTGTCCGTACCGTTCAGCTTGATCATTGCATTATCAATAGCCGCCTGCTCCCGTACTTCCATACCCGTCACTTCCGGGCCGATACGTTCCTTGATATTCTTTACCGCCGTTAACACACCTTTGCCTTTATAGCGGTTTTGATCATTGTCCCTCAATTCCAACGCCTCACGGATACCGGTCGAGGCGCCGGAAGGAACCATAGCAGAACCCACTGACCCCGTACTTGTTGTCACTTCAGCTTCAATCGTGGGATTTCCGCGGGAATCCAGTATTTCTCTTGCATGAATTTTTGTAATTTCTGACATTTGTTCTCGGTTCTCGGTTCTCGGTTCTCGGTTCTCGGTTCTCGGTTCTCGGTTCTCGGTTCTCGGTTCTCGGTTCTCGGTTCTCGGTTCTCGGTT
>JANQEY010000058.1 GCA_028278125.1 bacterium
GGACGCCTACAGGGATGTAGGTGGTAGACAATGTCGGGAACGTATTGTCGAGTTTACACGAAGACAAAATCGTCGGGAGCGATTTTGAACAGCAGAAGACCGGCCAGAAGGGTGAGCCATAGGGGCGTAGCAAATAAAATGAGTATCAGACAAAAACCTTCCCTGATTTTCTGCTCTTCGGGCAGCAAAGCTGCCCAAAAATATTCCAGGCGTTTTTGTGAAAAAGGCGAAAACGAAACATGAGTGGAGAATAACAATTTTGAGATAGGTTTTAGAAACCCTGCGGTTATATTCTAAACCGACAAATATCACTCACATCACTGATGTACACTGACTTTACGGAGATCTCGTAATAATTACTCAATGATCGCACATAATAAAACATTGCATGCGGTAGTTGGCCAGATTTTTCATGAAGGAAACAGTTTTACCAAGCTTTTAACGGAGCGTGAGGATTTCATTGTATTAAAAGAACATAATTTGCTTACTCTGAAAGACAGCCGATCCATCATTGGGGGGATCTTAACCGAGTGTACCCGTTCAAACGTACATATCATCCCATCCATAGCTGCCTGTGCGAGGCCTGGCGGGCCGGTACCCCAACCAGTTTTCGATGATTTCAGAGGATGTCTCACTGACATAGTACAACAGCATCAACCAGATTTAATACTGCTTGATCTGCATGGAGCCATGATCACTACGGAACTGCACGATCCTGAAGGTGAGTTACTCGAACAACTTCGTGGAATCGTCAGGGATGACTGTGTAATTTCAGCTGGTCTTGATCTACACGGTCATATAACAGACAAGATGTTAAATAACGCCGATATCATCACCGCATGTAAACATAATCCCCACTCCGATTTTTTTTATACTGGTATCAAGGCTGCACGCTTAGCTATCAATAAAGCAAATGGATTAATCGATCCAATCACTATCGTGGCACGCGTGCCTATGTTGTTAGCGGGTAATAATGAAACCAACACCGGCCCACTAAGGGAGGCCCATGATATTGCCCGGCAAGCGCTCGCAGACCATGAAGAGCTATTGGATATATCTATTTTCAATGTCATGCCCTTAATCGATGTCCCGAATATGGCACAGGTGATTTTGACGATTGCTGATCAAAAGACAAACGCCGCCAAAGAAGTCTGTACGACTATCGGCACACTTTTATGGGAAAAGCGGGCTCAGTTTGTCAATGATTTTCCTAAAATTGAGCAAATATTGGATAGAATTGCCAGCCATCGTGATGAAGGCCCATTTGTTATATCGGATTTTGGTGACAGGGTGCTGGCAGGTGCTCCAGGTGATAGTACAGAGATCCTTGAAGCTACCTTGAATTATGCAAAGCCACTGTCTGCTGCGATTCCAATAACTGATCCGGAGGCCGTTAAATTCGCTAAGGCAGCAGGTGCAGGTTCGGAAATCACACTAAAGGTGGGTGGTTGGGCCACTCAAGGTGCGAATCCCATTGAAATAGCTGGCACTGTTACCTCACTGCTGGACGGTCATTTTACGTTGAAGGGCCCATTTTTAGGTGGTCATAAAGCCTCCTGTGGTGATGTCGCCATTATTACAACCGGGGTTATAAAAATCATGCTCACATCAAAAGCAGCCTTTAGCCAAGATGTAAATTTCTTTGAAGAACAAGGGGTCTCCATTGAGGAACAGGACTTTGTGGTAGCGAAATCAGGCAATCATTTTCAAATTTCTTTTGAAGGTGTTGCCACACCCGTTAAGGCTGCAACCGGTGGCGTAGGCGCTTATTTACCTGGTAAATTCCAAATAAAAAGAGAAGCTATTTATCCGGAGATAGACGAAGATATAGGCCCCATAGTAGCTAACCAGTACGTGTGCCCGTGCGGCTTGACCATATAACACTCAAGCAATTTGTTTGAGATGGTTTAGGCTGACGCAATGTGTAAACGATTTCTCATTACCGGATTTGACGATTGGGGACAGAATTGAATTCTGTCCCCGGTTGTGTAACCAGTTTCCTGGCAGTGGGATTATTTATGAGTAGGTCGTCGCTTCGGACTTCCTCGACTCTGTCTCCTCGGCTCTGACTCCTGTTTCACTCTACCTCCCACTTCCCTGTGGTCGTGATTCGTTCTACCTCCTGCGTCCATGCAGTCGTGTCCTTCACGACATAAGACCATCCATGGTCAAAACAAATCGTCAGGATAGACGATTTCGGCAGACTTTAGTCTGGGCGGAGCCCGAGCTACATGGATGTAGTGAATCAAAGTAGGTCATACCTGACTTAATCAGAGGTTCCTTAAACAAAATCGTAAATTCTGCAGAGTATTTCTTGACTAATCATTTACTCTCAAGAAATGGTAAATATGTAAAATTTGGCGCAAATTTCTTTATAAGAGGGGATATCTCGCTATGAAAATTCCTGCGACTACGGCAGTTCAATGTGTAAACTATATACATAATTTAAACTACTACCTTGGCGGTTATAAATCTAATCAGTCAGTTAATAGAAGTTTGATGATTTTACCGGCAGCAGGTAAAGGAACTTGCTACTGTATATGGAGTGATAAGCATGAGGAGTGCATCGTATCAGGCAATAATTGTCATGAAGGCTCTCCAAAATGCATAGAACTAGGCAGTGGAGGGTGCAATTGTGTCTGCGATGATTAATAAACAAGTAGGTCACACATTAATCAGCCTGGCAGTGACCTGTATTGTCTATGAGTAGGTCGTCGCTTCGGACTTTCTCGACTCTGTCTCCTGATTCGTTCTACCTCCTGCGTCCATGCAGTCGTGTCCTTCATGACATAAGACCATCCATTCAAAATTGGTGAATTACATCCATGTATTATTCCACCCTCTGGGCGTGCTAAAGCACGTCCAATTTTGTTCCGGACAAAATTGTGCCAAGTTTCTATTCAAAACCCTGATGTTTTCATATCAGGGGTTTTTCTTTATGCCCTCAATATCTTTTACCATAGAATTTGACGCCAGATAAAACGATAAACCTGCAATTAAGCTCATTGTACTAACAATACCGATGGCGTAGCTTAGCGCGTCTGTACCGATCCTGTCTTCAAATAGGTCGCTTAGAATTCCTATAAGCTGTGGTCCCATGCCTAAGCCGATCAGGTTAATGATAAAAAGTGTTATAGCCGCAGCAGCTGGCTTTAATAAGCAACCGTGAATCTCTGCCGTATGAATTTTCCGTTTTCGATTTCATCGATAGCAGCATTCGCCAAGTCCCGGACATAGATGATGCTATTTCCATCCGCATCTTTGAGAATTTTTGTGGTCGAGGTTCGGTAGCTACCCCTACTTGTATCCGGGTCCGTTAGACCTTGGGGTGACCAGCCGAGAATGTCTTGTGCCGGGGTTACCACTGTCCACGTAATAGCGCTTGCCTGATAGATTTGAAGGGCAACCAGGTGGCCGAACAGCATTCCGTGCATAGGTGTCCCTTTTTCTGCAGGGAAAGGCAGGTTTTTCTCCATGGCTTCCGCAGTGCCATACATAGTTGTGGCACCTCCAATCTGAATAACCCGTGGTGATTCTTCCTGTCCTGTGTAGGTATCTATCATTGCTTTGGCAGCACGGGCTTCCAGGGAGTTTTCTGGTTTATTATCTTTACCTGCACCTGTCACCGAGATAATTATAGCGTCAGCGTTACGGGCGGTTGACCTGATGGAATCGGGATTCGTCACGTCACCTTTCACTGCGGAAAAATTTTCATTGTCTCTGGACAGTCTGTCAGGGTTGCGTGATACACCTATTACCTTGTGACCCCGTTCTAACGCTACATCGACGATGAGACCACCAATCTTGCCACTGGCGCCGTATACGACGATAGTCTTATCTTCGGCGGCCTGTATAGACAATGAGAAAAGAGGAAAAACAACCAGAGTAGTCGCTAAGAATCTTAATAGCATTTTATTTTTCCTTTCGAAAGAAATTCAGGGTCATAGTGGTAATCATTGACCTCTTATATACCCGTCCGCAGGTAAGCATCGATCTCCGTGGCTGAAACGGCACCGCCATGAATGGTAAGCAGGGTTTCAACCTCAAGACCCCGGTTAGCAATAAAGTCCTTTAATCTTTGTGCTCTATCCGTCAGGATTTTTTTGGTAGTGGCATTATAGAAGCGCAAGCCATCGGACATTTCACCATTAAATACATCGCCGATGGCAAGTGCCTTGATGGCAGGAAAATAGATTACCAGCAAATCATCGGTATGGGGTGTAGGGTAGGAGAGTAATTCAAAGGCTTCCTTACCTTCTCCAATTTTCAAACTATCGTTAACACCGATCACTTCCACTTCACCTTGATAACTGTCCAGTGCATCCGGGAATGTTGAGCTCTTTGAACCCAGGGCCTTTTTCACAAAATCTGTTCCGTCTGCACCGATAAATACCTTGCCCGTCTCCGCTGCATAGGTGCGCAATCCACCCAGGTGATCCATGTGATGATGGGTGGCGATAATCCCGAGCAGGGGTTTTCCGGGAAACTTTTCCTTGATCGCATTAATTGCAACTTCACTGCGGTAGTGATGCAGCACCGGTTCAATCACATAAATTCCTTCTTCCATTTCAATTATCACTGAGGCATAGGCGAGTAATTCCGTATCGCCCTCGATGATGTGTACATTTCCACCCACATTGACATCTCTGTTTCTGGAGGTGTTTTTCTTTGTTATTACCACTGCGTCAGTGGGAAGGTCCTGTGAAAACCCGAGGGAGAGCATACGCATGGACCACTGTGATGCCTCCAGACCGCGCCGACCTTCTTCGGCATCATATCCTTCTACGATAATATGGGGGTTTTCAATACTCAGATAGGTATTGCGTTTTGATGTTATCACGAAAGTAAACTCATCTATCTTGTGATCGCCAAATGAAACTTCAGTCACGTTCTCGGCCCGTAAAGTAAAGTCATCCAGGCTATGATCTATCACTCCTGGATATAATATACCGCCTTCTACCGACTGCCAGTTTCCAAACTCAACCTGGTATTCAACGTCACCGAACAGGTAATCTCTTTCCACTGCACTAGCCCGCCATGGCAAACCGGTTGAGGGATCAAGCTCCACTCTAATAGGTGGCAGATCATCTGCCAGGGAAATCTCATAACTACCATCCCTGGGTTGGGCATTAACTCCACTCTGTTCAATAATCCTGTTCATCAGCCTGTAGGGATTTCCCATTAAATAGGTTTTTGACAGTGCCTCAAGTCGGCGGGAATACATGGGCCTGGGTATGGTCAGCCCAAAGAAGCGCGATTGGAAACTGTCAATGCCATGAACAGAACCCTCTTTGCCATTGATGACCATAGTTGATACACCGGTGTATGGAAACGGATATGTGAACTCGGTGTGGTTCTCCACATGTACTTTCTCACCGGATAGTGTACTGATCAGATAGGATGTGTATTGGGTAGTGATATAGTCTAGCATGTCAAGTTCATCACCTGACTGATGTGGCTCAAGCGATACGCCCTGTGTTGTTACATTGATAATCATATCGCCGTCCAGGACTTCAATACCTCCCATGGCATTGATTCCGATGCGAAGCAGGTTCTTATTTACCGTATCGCCTGATGGTTCATTATCATCGTCAACAGAAGACGGTTCATCCTGACCACCACAAGCAGACAGCAAAAACACGACCGTAATGCAGGTGATCCAGAGTTTTAAAAGGTTTTGTTTTTTATGCATCGGAGTCTACCTGTCTTGTATGGTTAAATGGCGTGTCGAGGCGCCCGG
>JANQEY010000070.1 GCA_028278125.1 bacterium
CACTTTTGATGGCAATCCAGATACTATTTTGACACATAAAAGCACCCCGACATCCGATGAATTCGGCGATCGGTCTGCGACCCTGGTATTCAACGGCGATAATCAGGCTTGGCTGGTGGATGAACAAGGCAACGATGTGCATGAATTGACGACGATAACTACACGGGCCACCGAGTTTGCCACTCCTGAATCCATGCCGGCCAAATTACCGCCCAACTCTGCATACACTTATTGTAATGAATTGAGTGTAGATGGAGCCCAGAGAGTGCGTTTTAAAAAGCCCGTGGTAATGTGGGTGGAAAACTTCCTTGGTTTTGATGCGGGGATGATTGTGCCTGTCGGATATTATGATCGGGACAGAGGTGTTTGGGTGCCCGCTGATAATGGTTTGGTCGTGCGCCTTCTCGACACGGATACCGATGGGATAGTGGATGCACTGGATGCAGATAATGATGGGCAACCTGATGATCTTGATAGCGATGGTATTTTCAGCGATGAGGTTGACGGATTAAATGACCCAGGTACCTACCCGCCAGACGCAACCTTTTGGAGAGTGGCGGTAAGCCATTTTACACCTTGGGACTGCAATTGGCCTTATGGTCCCCCGGCAGATGCTATACCCCCTAATCCGGTTGGGAACCCAGTATCTGACCAACAGGTGGACGAGGAAAAAGATTGTCAAACTAAGACAAGCTCGTTTGTTGAGGAAAGAAGCCGCGTATTTCACGAAGACATCGAGATTCCCGGCACGGGCATGAGTCTCCATTATACCAGTAGCCGTGCAAAAGGAAACCAATCTACGATATTTATTCCGGCTAGTGGAGAAACAATCCCGGCCAGCCTAAAAAGGATAATTGTGAAAGTTAGCTTGGCCGGTAGGCTTTTCGAACAGGAGATTAATCCCCTGCCCAATCAAAAAGCAAATTTTATCTGGGATGGGTATAACCATTTGGGCAACCTGGTTAGCGGTGCTATTAATGCATTCGTGTCTATAGGATATGTTTACGATGCAGTATATTATGCGCCAGGTAATTTTAATCAGGCCTTCGCACAGGCAGGTGAGTTTGTTACCGAGGTTCAGGCCAGGCAGGAAGTTGTCTCTTGGAAGCATAGTGAGATAGCGGTCAATTCAGAAGCCATATTTAGGGGAGAAGGTATCATTGCCAGCGGGTGGACATTATCTTCCCACCATCGCGTCAATCCATTGAATGTCAGCACTCTGTATAAAGGTGATGGAACAATCAGCAAGAGCAATGTTCATGTTATCAAAACCTACGCTGGCACAGGGGTTAGTGGTTATAGCGGTGACGGCGGTCCTGCTGAAGAGGCAGAGGTTGCTTATCAGTCATCTATAACAGTGGATAAAATTGGCAATGTTTATTTCTGTGATTCAGGGAACGGTGCCGTTCGAAAAATAGACACAAACGGTATAATAACCACAGTAACCGAAAGTTTATACGATCTTGAGGATGTTGCAGTTGATGATACTGGGAACCTGTATATAGTTGAGGGGGATTGCAGGGTTCGCAAAATGGATCCAAATGGTATCATCACTACTGTAGCGGGAGACGGCAACCTATATGAATCTGTTGAGAGTGACGGTGGGCCGGCCACAGAGGCTGGCTTTATTGATATAGATTCAGTAGAAGTGGATAGATTCGGAAATCTGTATATAGGTGACTACCGAAACGCTAGCATTCGCAAAGTTGATCCCAACGGGATCATTACAACCATTGCGGGACAAGGCCCCCAAACTCATGGTTATAGCGGCGATGGTGGGCCGGCTAAGCAAGCAAGACTCTGGAATGCTTGGGGTTTAACTGTAGATAATGCCGGGAATCTATACTTCTCTGATTTTATTAATTTTCGCATTAGGAAGATAGATTCCAGCGGCATCATTACGACTGTGGCTGGAAATGGCACCGGTGGCTATAGTGGTGACGGTGGGCCGGCTACAGAGGCCAGAATTTCTATACCTCACGATATAGCAATAGACCGAGCCGGAAATTTGTTCATCGCGGACAAAAGTAACCACCGTATCCGGATTGTTGATACGAACGGCATCATTACGACAGTAGCTGGGTCCGGGGGAATTGGATATGATGGTGACGGTGTTCCGCCTACAGAGGCCATGCTCAATTACCCTGGAGGAATTGGCCTGGATGGTGATGGCAATATATTTATCACTGACACCAATAACTATCGCATTCGTAAAATAGAAAAACCAACTGCTTTTGATCCTTTTACGGCCGGCGGTGACATTCCATTTGCCGAAGAAAACGGCCTGGGACATATTATGGATAGAACCGGCCTCCATCTATCCACAATTGACCTGGACACGAAGGTCAAAATCCGTGAATTTGGCTATGATGAAAACGACAACCTGATTACCATTACTGACTTGTTTGGCAATCAAACCACAATAAATAGAGATGTAGACGGTATACCGGTTTCCATCACTTCACCCGATGGTATCGTGACCGGGATTACAATCGATGCCGACAACAATCTTACCCATATTACCTATCCGGATGCCAGCTTTTACGAGTTTGAATACACTGAAGACGGTTTGTTGACAGCCAAAATTGAACCCGAGGGCAACCGATTTGAGCGTCAGTATGATGTTCTGGGACGGTTAACTGATGCCACCGATGATGAGGGTGGGCACTGGACTTTTGCTAGAACCGAGTCAGGAAACGGGGATATCCTGACAGAAGTGCTGACCGGAGAAGGCAATCTTACGACTTACCTGGATCATACCGATTCAACCGGCGCCTTTACTTCCACCATCACAGATCCTACTAGTGCCGAGACGCTTATAAGTGAAAATAGTGCCGGCTTGGTCCTGGACAAATCTTTGCCTTGCGGCATGAATCTAAGATTTAAATATGATCTTGATCCCGAATATAAATATAAATTTGTGAAAGAGTTGCGGGAAACAACACCCTCTTTATTGGAACGGGTGACGAATCGAGAAAAGGACTACCAGGATACGGATCTAGATGAAATTCCTGACTTAATAACCGAGACCGTGTCTGTAAATGGCAAAACCACTTCACTGGTTCATGACACCCTTCAATCCGAGAAGATCACAACATCTCCGGAGGGCAGGGCGGTTTCAACATTCTATGATGCTGCCACCTTGCTGCCATCCAATATCAGTATTTCTGGGCTTTTAGATACTAATTTTGGATACGATACCAAAGGGAGGTTGACCTCCATAACAACAGGAACACGGGAAACGGCTTTTACCTATAACACTCAGGGCTTTTTGGATACGGTAACAGATCCCGAAGATCATGTTTTCACATACGTGTATGATGAAATAGGCCGCGTAACCCGTGTTGACCGGCCAGATACAGCTTCAAGCTGGTTTGATTACGATCTCAACGGCAATATGACTGTATTGACCGTTCCGTCTTTGATAGATCATGGATTCGGATATAATGCCGTTAATCGAAAGGACGCTTACAACACACCCTTGAGCGGTTCTTACGTCTATACTTATGACAAAGACCGGCGTCTTACAGACATTGCCTTTCCTTCGGGATTACAGCATACATATATCTATGGCAGCGGCAGGTTGGATCAGATCCAAACTCCTGAGGGGAATATCGATTATACATACCTTTGTGGATCCAAGATTGATACTATCTCCAAAAGTGGAGAAACTATTACTTATGATTACGATGGATCTTTAATTACAACGGAAGCTTTGAATGGTATATTGAACCAAACTTTGGTTTACACGTATAACAGCGACTTTAATGTATCCGATTTTACATATGCAGGTGATTCGGAAAGCTATGTATACGATGACGACGGTCTTTTGACCGGAGTAGGTATTTTCACCATCACCCGTAATGCAGATAACGGTCTGCCGGAAAATGTGGGTGATGGCAATTTTAATCTCAGCCGTTCCTTCAACGGATATGGTGAGATTGCCGGTGAAGATACGACAGTAAATAGTATCGCTGTCAACTCATGGGATACTATCCGAGATGATAATGGCAGGATTACCCAAAAAACTGAAACAGTGGACAGCACTACATCCGGCTTTGTTTATACTTATGATCCCATGGGAAGACTTCTAACCGTAACCAAGGATAACACCCTGGTAGAGGAATACCAGTATAATGCCAATGGATCGCGTACCTATGAGATGAATACATTAAGAGGAATTGCCGGCAGAAATTATAGCTATTCTGATGAAGACCATCTTCTAACTGCCGGCACTGTAACCTACCAGTATGATCTCGATGGATTCTTGGTGAGTAAAACAGTAGGTGCAGATGTGACGAGTTATAATTATTCTTCTAGTGGTGAACTATTGAGCGTTACGCTACCGGATAGCACCTTGATTGAGTATGTTCATGATCCTTTGGGAAGAAGAATAGCTAAGAAAGTTAATGGAACAGCTACCGAAAAATATCTATGGCAGGGGTTAACAAGGCTTTTGGCTATATATGATGGCAGTGACAACCTGTTGATGAGGTTTGAATATGCTGATGGCAGAAACCCGGTGGCAATGGCAAAGGAAGACGTCTCCTACTATCTCTCCTATGATCAGATTGGATCCCTCAAAGTTATTGCTGATGGATCTGGCAATGTGGTAAAAAGGGTTGCTTACGATTCATTCGGGAATGTGATAGCAGATTCTAATATAACTTTTGAGATGCCATTCGGCTTTGCTGGCGGACTGCAAGATATAGATACTGGGCTGGTAAGATTTGGATATCGTGATTATGATCCGGATGTTGGACGCTGGACCGCCAAGGATCCAATATTATTTACTGGTGGAGATATCGATCTTTATGGTTATGTCCAAAATGATCCAATTAATTGGATTGACCCCTACGGGCTTGAAATGTCCGACATCCTGCCCGGTATAGGAACAGCAATTACAGAGGGATTTAAAGGCGGCGCTTATTCTGTTACAGAGGCAGCCAAATCAACTGTTGATATAGCAGTGAGCGGCCACCCGCTGGCTCAAACCGCATTGGGAGTAGCTGGCGTAAGTTTAACAGCCCCTCTGTTAGGATCTGCTGCTATATCCGCCTATCCTTCAGCAACTGCTATTGCCCTAACCGCAGCGCCATACTCAGGATCTATCGTTGATTTTACTTTCGGATGGTTTACATCGACAGGCCCCCCAAGAGGTTTGGGGTATTTGAGCAGTGGGGCCAAGTTTGTTTTTGAAGCGATTAGAAATAATATTCCGCAGACGAAATCTGACCCATGTGGGAGTAAATAATGGGCAGACTCTTTTTTATTTTATTAGGGATTGTATGGGGGGTATTGGGAATTCTTATAATTATAAACCCAACTTTTTACCATTCTGAGTTACGTTACAATTTTGATTTCTCAAGCGTCAAGTGGCCATTTGGTGGCGGGCTTATTGTTTTAGGGGCTCTTTTCATCTGGTCCTCTTTTCGAAAGAAGGCGATTGAGGCCGATAAAATGGTCAAGGAAGGCAAGAAGGTTTTTATGTGCGCAAAATGTGTGAAGCCTTTCTACAAGAAAGACAGTTTGGATGGTAACTGCCCGAACTGCCATGAGCCGTTAGAAGAATTAGACGGATTTTATGAACGTCACCCCAAGTTGAAAGGCAAATAAATACTGTAAAATAGCAGGTCAAGATAATAGCGGAATAGTTACCTATTGCGCTATTGTTTTGTATGGTCAGTCATATCAGCAAGTTGCGACGATACAATTTTGCCGAAAATGTCTTTTCGAGACGATTTGCCCGCCTTTTTTCTTTTTTGGGGTGGTGGGCGGGAAAAGATCTTTTAATAGCCGGCCGCTTACCTTTGATTTTTGGGCTCCGGCTGGCGTGGTAGATGCTTTTGCTGATTATATAATACCGGTTATCGGACGTGCGCCGTTCCTTTTTTGGATTAAGGGCACCTAGGATTAAGGGCACCTAGGGACGTCCATTAAATTATTAATTTCTACTCTTCCAATAAATTTATTCCCATGTCTTTGGCTAATTTTTCACCGCGACTGACAGAAATACTGATA
>JANQEY010000204.1 GCA_028278125.1 bacterium
ATCAACAGTTTCAAACCGGTTAGTTTCGAGGTTGATCAAATCCATTTTTTGTGGTGAATAATGAATTACTTCATCGACTGTCTGGTTCACCCTCAAACCGGGCTGCCCGGGTGCTATCAGGACTGGGTAATCGTCGCTTAGAGGGTGAACCAGACAGTCGATGAAGTAATTCATTATTCACCACAAAAAATGGATTTGATCAACCTCGAAACTAACCGGTTTGAAACTGTTGATATCAGGGAATTCCTTGAAGAATGCGGCAATGAATGGCCGGGGGTTGAAAACCTGGTCTCCATTGTTCAGGATAATCACCTAAAGGTTAAGAGCCTGTTTAATCTTGACTTTGAAAAAGACGACATGGCGATCACCTTTGAAGGTTTGATGAAAAAAACGGACTTTATCACTAAAACTCAGAAGATGTTGTCAGTATTGCAGGAACGATTGGGTGTACCGGTGGATGTTGAATTCGCGGTCAATGGCAAAGATTTTTACCTGCTGCAGTGCCGTCCCCAGAGTTACTCCAAGGACGCGCGTCCGATGCTGATCCCCAAGGATATTCCTGAAACAGCAATCCTGTTTACGGCTAATCGTTATATCTCTAACGGATACGTACCGGATATAACACACCTGGTATATGTTGATCCCATTGAGTACAGTGAATTACAGCAACATAAACAACTGATTGATGTTGGAAAAGCCATTGGAAAACTCAACCGTCTGCTTCCCAAGCGACAGTTCATCCTCATGGGGCCGGGCAGATGGGGCAGCCGTGGAGATATCAAGCTGGGTGTAAATGTAACCTATGCCGATATCAGTAATACTGCCATGCTGATCGAAATTGCCCGCCAGAAGGGTAATTATGTTCCCGACCTGTCCTTTGGTACCCACTTTTTCCAGGACCTGGTGGAATCTTCAATCAGGTATTTACCACTGTATCCCGATGATAAATCGATAGTTTTTAATGAAACATTCTTCCGGAACAGTAAAAACATCTTAGAAGAAATTCTGCCGGAATACAGCCATCTCGATAAGGTGATTAAGGTTATCGATATTCCCGGCCTGAAAAATGGAAAAATTGTTAAAGTTTATATGAATGCAGAACTTGACGAGGCGGTTGGAATAATCACTCAACCGACCGGGGATGAGGAAAAAGCCGCTGAAAGTTATGAAGAAGAGACACCGGATTATTCGGAAGATCACTGGCGTTGGCGCATCAGGATGGCAGAACAGATCGCCCTGAAGATCGATGCGGATAAGTATGGTGTTGACGCTATGTATGTTTTCGGCAGCACCAAGAATGGTACAGCAGGACCGGGATCCGATCTTGATTTACTGGTTCATTTCAGTGGAAGTGAAAAACAGAGATGTGAACTTGAAAACTGGTTCGATGGATGGAGCCAGTGCCTGGGAGAGATTAATTTCCTGCGTACAGGTTACAAGACAGACAGTTTACTGGACGTTCACTTAATCACGGATGAAGATATTGATAAAAGAAATTCCTGGGCGGTAAAAATTGGTGCTGTGACTGACGCCGCAAAGGAATTGCCAATGAGTAAGGGTGAGTAATTTTTAGATAAAAGAAGTAATTTCAGATAAGTTCATAAGTAGCGTTATCCAAATCCTTGAGCAGGAACCTGATGACCGCCAGCTCCGGACCACCATGCGCTGAATTGAACATCCAGGTTCGTCCCGATTTTTCCCGCCACTCTCCTGTCAACCGGGTAGATTCATGCACATGTCCATGTAAAGTCAGGTATGGCTGTTTTGATTCAATAAACCTCTGGATAGCAATACTTCCAACATGGACATCCACTGGTACATGGTCAATGGTCTTTCCATCAAGTGCAGCACGGTCAAGTTTGCCTCCATATGGAGGAGAATGGAACAGGTAGATTGATTTATCTAATGATTTACCTTCTGAAAGTCTATTGAGATCATCAGCGATGGTCAAATATTTTAAATCGTTCTCTTTTACATCACGTGTAAACCGCCCCTCTTTTAGTGGGATTACTCCCACATCATCAAACTGGGAGACATCATACCGCTCCCAATCCTTTAACATAAAAGGTGTTGGTGGTACATAGCTGTAGCCGGTAATAGAATATTCCCCATGGGACGTTTCTTTATTGTGGATGTATTCTACTAGAGATTTTTTATCTAAATCCAGGATGTTTTCTTCAAAAATTGCGGGATCGTCATTTCCCATTATTATCATTATTCTTGGAAACTTGTCACCAAGCGACGCTTTCAGTTTTGTTAATCCAGGTTCCAGGAAATCAGTGAAGAAGTCATCATTGCCATACTGCCTGTCGTAAGCGTGTGGAAGGATATCACCACCTATGAAGACTATATCGGGTTTTTCAGACGAGATTAAAGAAAATAATTTCTCATACCGTGAACGATGCCCATGCAGGTCGGACACGAATTGACAATTGGTCATAGTTTACGCTCATGATGCTTCGAAAGATTTTGTCCAAATATATTAAAAGGTGTGAGTATTACCAAATTGGATATATTCTGATGAAAACTGATATGCATTCCAAATATAACTCTTCCGGCTGACAAATCAATCAACCGGAAAAGTTTATTCTAGAACAACTTAAGATGTAAAATGATGTGCGGATGCGGGGAAAACTCAGGTACCTATAATATCCTTTACTCTTTCAATAACCTGTTCTGGATCGATTGGTTTATCAATAAACATGTCCGGTTTGATCAAACCTTCTTCTTTCAGTTCCTGGATTTTAAGTCTCAGTTTTTCACGAAGGTTATCAAACGGTCTCATGAACGTGTCATCACTTTCGGCGTCAAGTCCGGCTAATGAATCAGCAACACCGGTAAGCATTATTACCGGGAGATCCTTGTGTTCTTCACTTTTTCTCAGCGATTGGAAAAGTGTAAAGCCGGTCTTTTTCGGCATCATCACGTCCAAGATGATGAGATCGGGATTTTCACTTTTGATCATCTCCAGCCCTTCCTTACCGTCGTACGCTCCCAGTGCCTGGTAGCCATTCTCTTCGAGGGCAACAGAAAGAAACTTTACTGTGTTCTCATCATCATCAATTACCAGTACTTTTTTTGCCATAGGTCTTCTCCACGTTAATTGCCGGACTTGCTTACCGGGAGCATAATTCTGAATGTTGTCCCCACATCCGGCTCAGATTCAACCTCTACTTTCCCATTATGGGCATCGATCATTCTTGAAGTAATCGCCAGCCCCAAGCCAGTGCCGGCTTTGCTTTTTGTACTGAAAAACGGGTTAAATATCTGTTCTATAACGTCTTCGTCCATCCCACAGCCGTTATCACTGATCTCAACAACTGCGTTCCGGCCTTCATGATTCAGATGAACACCAAGCTTAACTTCGGGTGTATCACCTTCATCATAACTTTTCCAGAGGCACGCGTCAAGTGCATTGGACACAATATCCATAATTGCTGAATGTACCATGCCATCATCAATAATCACTGGAGGCAGGTCTGGTGTTGGATTAAACTTCAGTTCGATACCTTTATCGCTGGCTGTCTGGCTGACGACTTTGTGGATTTTTTCGAGGGTATGGTTCAGGTCGACCTCGTTAAAACTCGGCTTCCAATCCTTTACATATCGAAGCATATCCATCGACATATTTGTCAGGCTGGATATTCCCTGCTGGACAATATCCCACCCCTCCACCAGCATATCTTTTTTATCCTTGGACAGACCAAGTTTGACCATGTAAGCACCACCCTTACAGGCATTCAGGTAGTTCTTCATAGAGTGCTGAATTCCTGTAAATACCTGCCCAATGGCAATATATCGCTGAGACTGTAATAGTTGGTGCTGCAGGTATTTCTCCTCTGTTATGTCTTTACTGATCCCGATTGTACCGATCACCTCACCTGCCGGGTTGCGTAATCTTGAGATAGTAAGCAGCACGTCCCTGATCTTCCCCTCTTTTGTCAGGAAACGGGTTTCATAGTTGACAACGCTGTCTGTCTCTTCCAGCCTGCCGATCGCAACTGCTCGGTCATCCGGGTTGGCAAATACCATTTCAATTGGTTTACCGATTACCTCCAGCCGGTTATATCCAAGCGCTTTTTCAGCGCCACCATTAATAGTACTGATCTTTCCAGACGCGCTGACAGTTATGATAATATCAGCAGAACTTTCGAGAATGCTCGCCACGTAATCACGGTTTTTCTTCAATTCATTCATTGAAGACTCAAACATGGATGCCATATCATTAAAAGAGGATGCGAGCAATCCGAATTCGGTACTCTCATCTTCTGCGAGACGGTAATCAAATTCCTTTTCAGCCAGCCGATAGAGGCCATCATCAAATGTATCGAGGGGATTTTTTATATATCGTGTTATAAATCCACGTGCAAAGAGAACACTTGCACCAAGAGTTATGCCAACGATGATGATTAAAGGTATTATTCGATAAATTGCCGGTGTTTCCGGGGGGAAAATAAAATTGTCGAACAAGTAAATTATAATACTGGAAGCAAGTAACATTGTTAAAACAAACAGTGATACCAGGATACTGAGTTTCCAGTTCATATTCATTCTATTCAACATGATATTAATAGTAGCTATTAATTCAGTGTTCTCGCCTCTGTTGGGAGCAGTTTCATGTATTTTAATCCCCATCCAAACATAAAGCCTATAATACCGAGGACACCAAGTGCCTGTAATACCTCAAGAAAACTCATCGTGTAGGAAGCGATTCCTTCTTCCATAACCGACTGTGTAATTTCCATGCCGGGGAACAGTTCTGCTGGATGGGTTAATCCCGGTATTACAATTACATATCGCTCGCATAACACCCCGAAAACCACAAGGCAGGACGCCAGCACAATCCACTTGATGGATTTACCCCTTTTCCTGTTGAAGAGGATAAACATTGGGATCACAAGTCCAACCAGTATCAAACCGAACCAGAATAACAGGCTGTGGATTCCTCCGAAGAGGTAATAAACCGCCGCCGGCCTTAATTCAACTACATATGCGCGATAAGCGTTTTCAACGAAAAGGAAATACAGTACAACAATAACACAAATCGCAAGGAACCTTCCCAGCCACACGATTAGTTCATCATCAACAACTCGATTAGTAAGTTTAAAAAGGACAACGATTACCAGGATCATTAAGGCCGTACCCGATGCCATTGCCGCAGCTACAAAACTTGCCGGGAGAAGAGGTGATTCATAGAGCATTCTCGCTCCAAAGCCAAAAATAGCGCCTGTTCCGCTATGCACACAGAACGCCCAGCCAAAAGCCAGGGTAGCGATTACGGTGGTCAGTTTTTTCCGTTCAGTAAAAAGCGCCCAGAGGTAAACAACACAGATCATGATATGACCGATATACAGAATCGGGTTGATTGAAAACATTGATTGCAGGTTGAAGTGAACGAATGGTTGCACAAATACGCGGTCAAGCCGTCCCTGGTCAGTGAGGATTGATAACAGTCCGGCAATCAGGAATAACATGGCGATATAAACCGCAATCCGGGCGAAAGGTTTGTATTCTATCTTTCCGAAAACGCCATATAAACCGGAAATCACCAGTGATCCAGCAGACAGACCGATATAGTAGACTGCCATCACGATCTGAAGTCCCCAAGGCACCCGTATTGTCATTCCAGTTACCCAGATACCCTTTTCAACAATCCACCAGGTCGCGATACCCCCTGCAATCGCGAAAGCGGCAAATACTATCATCAATACCCGGTATAAAAACGAATTTCCATCGATATATTCAAACTTGATTTCCATGGCTTCCTCACGCCGGAATTATAATCCGATATAGTACACTTTTGGATCAGTACCCAGGTCTTCCCTGATTCTTTTTACAGCGGTAGTCGAAACTATCTCAGAAATCTCGCTGTGTGGATCATTCAAATCACCAACTGTCAACGCTCCGCATTCTTCCTGTCTACATGCTTCAACACATGCCGGTGACTGGTCTCGATCTAACCTGTGAGCACATAGATTGCACGCCTCAGCGACACCATGCGACCGTTTGGGAAAGTCCTTATTCGGCCACTCTTCACTGTCTTTAAAGTTGAAATAACGGGCGTTGTAGGGACAGGCGATCATACAGTACCGGCAACCGATACACCTGTGATGATCAACTATAACTATCCCGTCATGTCGTTTATATGTGGCCTGAACCGGGCAGACCTGTGCACAAGGCGGTTTTTCACAATGATTACAGAGCAGGATGACAGATTTTTCAGTATGCTTGGCACCAACATGGCTCTCCAGCTTGACCTTCCTGATCCAGTGAATATCCCAGCGTTTGTCTTCGTGCGAGGCTACATTATTTTCTTCCCTGCAGGCATGCAGACAGGCAGTGCAACCATCCTTACATTTTGTCAGGTCAACAACCATTCCCCATTTTTTGCCGGTTAGTGCAGTTTCCTCATCCGTACCCTTGTAACCGAACGTTGTCAGGTAGCGAAACGCGTAAACACTTGTCGCGCCTGCAATAAAGGTACCGCCCGTAATTTTAACAAAATCCCTTCTATCCATAATATCACCCAGGTTTATCAATAAATCCGATCACGGATAGTAATGACAATGGAAACAATCAGGATGCATGCTTACCGCGTTATGGCATTTATCACAGAATTCTTCTCTTTTTGTATGGCAGCGGCTGCAATCATACAAACCTGTATCGCCTCTTTTTCCATATCGGACAACTTCTTCCCTGATCCCTCTCAGCAGTTCCCAGTGCTGGAAACGCATGTATTCCGTTTCCCTGACACAATTCTCATATATCTCATCTGGCATTTCCAGGAAAACTTCCTTCTGAAGCTGGTTTTTCGCTGTCACACTTCCCACAAGCGAATATCCGAAAGGAATTAAAATCAGCAGTATCAGGATGATCGGGAGGATAGCCTTGAGACGTCCACGATTATTATTGTTCGCCATGAGTTTCCTCCTCGGCAACGACCTCTTCTACTTTCTCTTCGACAACCGGTTCATCGATAACTTCTTCTGCTTTCTCTTCAACCACCCGTTTTACAAGCATCCCCTCTTTCCGTCCTGTATGTTCAGCAAAAACAAGTGCCGTGGTACGATATGCAAGGTGCGCAAGCTTGGAGTATGGCAGGTACATGATCAGCGTAGCAACAAAAACGAGATGGGCAAAATAGGCCAGGTGCCTGTGTGGTTCGAGACGGACATAATGCAGTATTTCCGTTACGAAACCGGTAATAACAATCAGGAGGATAGTCCCCAGCAGCATCCAGTCGAAGTAAGATCCGGCACCAAACTTGTCACTTTTTAGAAGACGGTCTTTTGCCATCAGCAGGCAGCCTATCAGAACAGCCAGGCCACCAACATTCGCCAGGATTTTCCACGGACTCCAGAAACTGAATGGATAGACAAAATCACCTTTTATCAGTGGATTAATTCCAGATGTTATCACCCAGCTGGTAACAACCGTGAGCGCAATAAAACCGAAGAAAACAAAGATATGTGACGTAAACCGTGGTTTTGATTTCTCGCAGGTATCAAAGTTGTCATGGGTGAAAATACTCTTGAGCACAGATAAAAAGCTGGGCCAGACTTTTTTAGTCCGCCCTCGAATACTCTGAAAATACCTGTTGTTCTTCATCGCCTTCCACTGGCGCCTGACACCGATTACCAGGATAATAATTGAGAGAATGGTGAAAAAGAAGAAAAAACTGTTCAGCAGCCAGTGCGGAAATACACTGGAATAGGGATAGCTTATCTGCCCGCTCAGATCTCGAGTTATTCCCAGTGCGCTTTCAAAATTATCCCTGAAGTATAGTGCCAGTGTGAGAAGCAGTGCCGGAATACCCAGGAGTAGCGGAAGATATTGAGGTTGATTTACCCGTTTTCCAATAAAATATGGAATCGAATAATTGATGACTGCTTCCTGCCTGATAGCACCGAGGATATCACCCGGATGAGCACCACGTGGACATCGTGTCGAGCAATCGTTGCACTGGTAACATAACCAGATATCCGGATCTGACAAGAGACGATCCTTAAGGCCCCAGCTAATCCACGCCATCTCCTTTCGAGGGAATGGTCGCAGGTCAGGTGAAATGGTACATGTAGCCGAACATGTCCCACACTGAAAACATTTCTCAAAGGTTGTACCTATCCGCTGACCCAGGATTCTCTTAAATTCGAGATCCGGTTCAACGAATTCCGGTTCACCAATGTCAGGGGCAGTAAGAGTAGCCTGCTGGACTTCCTGCGGTATGGATTCCGATTTATCCTGCATTGTCCTCTCGCTGTTTATTTTATTTTTCTATAACACTCCCTGTTATGTCTGGCAGCTATCTATAATAAACACCTAATCTTAAGCTACATTCCCTTAAACGGATTCATTCCGAATTCTTCAATCACCTCTTCGAAATCGTTAAATATTTTCTGAAGTTTTTCATATTCAGATATCTGGAGCTGGTGAATTTCAACCCTTTCATGTTCCATCGCCATCTGTTCCAGTTTTTCCCTGATATTTTCACCTCGGTAATCCGCCAGCTCACTTCCCTTGATAAAGTGGCACTGGTAATCATCGCCATGTTTGCAACCTACCATGATTACGCCATCATAACCGGCCGAAATCGCCTCCTTGATCCAGGATGTATTTACCGATCCAAGGCACCTGACCGGAATTGCCCGGATAAAGGGATTATATTGGATATGATGTTTCCCCATCAGGTCCATTGCCGGAAAAGCATCGTTTTCGCACATTAGAGCAAGGATTCTCGGTTTTTCCTCATCCTCATCGGGAACTTCAACCGCCTTGATCATCGCCTCAACAATACCAACTGAAAAATCTTTGAACGAGACAATTCGTTCCGGACAGGCACCCATACAGACACCACAACGACGACACCTTGTCGCCCAAAGCAATGGGTTATATTTCTCATCTTCGTTGAGAACACCGAACGGGCATTCCTCGGTGCAACGTTTACACTGTGTACATCTCTGCAGGAAGAAATCCGGGTACGATTTATCACCGGCCCTTGGATGAACCGCCTCTCCCCTGGCGATCATCTCAACACACTGGATGGCCTTTAATGCAGCGCCGGTGGCGTCTTCCCTGCTGTTCAGACCATCCATAGGTTGACGAACACTCCCGGCGGGATAAATTCCTGTCCGTCGGCTTTCATATGGGAAACAGATAAAATGTGAATCCGGGAAACCGTACTTAAGGGTTGGAAGATCGGGTCCCAGGCGGTAGCTGAGGTTAAGGATTTCGGTACCCTCGTGTTGTTTGAGTTCTTCGACTTTTTTAGCCGCCTTTTCTTTTTGAACGTCCGATTCTCCCTCGGCAGCAATATGTTTTGCCTCTTCGAGTGCACGGATCGCCTCTCCATCAGCTGAATTAGGAATCATGCCCGCCGCGAGAACCACCAGGTCGACTTTGACCTGGATCTGCTCACCCTGCATGGTATTCTTAGCTGTAAGCACTAAAGTCCAGTCATCCCCGGGCGATACATCCGCGACTTCTCCCCTGGTCAGGAATACACCCGTGTCTTCCTGCACCCGGCGGTAGAAATCCTCATACAGGCCGGGGGTACGCATGAACTCATAGAAGATATACGCCTTGGCTTCTTTATCCTGCTCTCGTAAATACATCGCCTGCTTCAATGATGTCATGCAGCAAATTGAAGAGCAGTATGAAAAATGTTCCTTATTTTTCGATCCTCCACACTGGATAAATGCTATATTTTTAACCTCTTTGCCGTCAGATGGACGAACTATTTTCCCATGTTCCTTGACTATTTCTTCGAGCTCAATATTGCGGATGACATTTTCGAGTTTGCCGTATGACAGATTGTCCCGTGGTTCCTTAGGTCTCCAGCCCGTTGCCTGGACAATCGATCCCACGCGGAATTTATCGATTGTCTCGCCGTCAGTTTTACCATTTCCATTGGACTTAAGTTTTACATCAAACAGTCCGGGCCCACCGGCAATTTCGCTGGTGTATGCTGACGTATAGACCTGGATATTCTTGTGATTCTCAACTTTAACTGCGAGTGCATCAGCGCCGGTATCCTCGAGGTTACGGAAAGGTGGTTTCGTTGGGATTGACTTGTATTGTTTCGCCAGCCAACCACCCAGTTTAGCAGATTTTTCCACCAGCCTGACCTTGTACCCTGTATCTGCTGCTTCAAGGGCGGCCGTCATTCCGGTAATTCCCCCACCAACAACCAGAACTGTCTTGTCGATAGGTTCTTCCGGCTGGTAAGGTTCAACCGGTTCCATTTTCTGGACTTTAGCGATATACATGCGAACGTAGTCTTCCGCCATCATCTGTGTATCTTCATCATTTGGCGGTTGACAGTTCACCACGTGCTCCAGGAGAGGGATTTTCTCCACCGTAACATCATTAGGGAATTCTTTTCCAGAATAACGTCTTGGAGAAATCCCCACGATAACTACCTTGTTCAATCCCTCCTTCTTGATATCCTCGTTGATATCGTCAATCACAGAACCTTCGCAGGAACTTATTATTTTTGAAAATGCTACTTTGCATTCGTTGTCCGCGATTTTTTTCAATTCATCAATATCGAGGGCGTTTGCAATCCCATAACCCTTGCAGATAAATATTCCAAGCTTATCTTCCATGGCTATTCCCCCCCTCTGACACTTTGAATCGCCTTTAGTGCCGCTGCTGTGGATTCTTTTGTTGTTCGTGCCACATCACAGGGATGCTTAGCGCACCCCAACGCGAATATCCCGTTATTCTCTCCGGAACCATCCAGGAAACCGTATTCATCCATTTCTATTCCGGCAGGAAGGTTAAGCTCATCCGTATTCGGGACAACGCCGGTTGCCAGCACCACCAGGTCGAAGCCTTCGTGATGAATCTCCCCTGACAGAGTATCTTCTACATCCAGGATCAAATTGTTGGTGTTCGGATCTTCTTCGATATTGGCAACCTTACCCTTGAATGCTGCAAAGTTATCATCTTCCAGCATATCGTAGAAGAATTTCTCCAGCCTGCCAATAGTCCGGATATCTATATAAAAGACAGTGACCTTTGCTTTCTCGTTCTTCTCGCGGACATACCTTGCCTGTTTCAACGATGCCATACAACAGACCGCTGAACAGTACGGTAGATGGTTTTCATCTCTTGATCCCGCGCATTGGACAAAAGCGATATTTTCAGCTTTTATGCCGTCAGAGGGACGAACAATCTTGCCTTTGGTTGGACCACTTCTCGACGCGATTCTTTCCATCTGGACATTGGTGATGATATTCGGAAATTTCTCAAATCCAAGGTTGTCCAGGTTGATAGCGTCGTACGGACGCCAACCCGTAGCGATTATCACCGCCCCCACATCAACCTTAATCTCTTCCTCCATCATCCCGAGGTCGATAGTCCCGGCAGGGCATAATTCTTTGAGCTTCTTGGCGTCAGCATCGGAAAGTGCTTCCCTGTCAATTACGTATTGCGAAGGGTATGCCATCTCATGCGGCATATAAAGCGCCTTGGTCTTATCCATACCAAGGTTGAAGTCATTCACTCTCTCAGAAGAAATCTTTTCGATGATTGAATCGTCAGGCGTATATTCCCCGGTCACATACCTGGGATTGACTTTTATCATCGCCTTAAAATTACCGGCTGTCCCGGTTATTTCTTCGACTGAGGCCAGTGTATAAACTGTGATACGTGGATTTTGCTTGATCCGTCTTGCGTTTATCTCAAATCCACATGTGGGAGGGCACATCTTTGGAAAATAACGGTAGGTTCTTATAACACGTCCGCCTAAGTAAGCCTCTTTTTCTACCAGGATGACATTGTATCCTACTTCCGCGGCTTCCACCGCCGCCGTCATCCCTCCAATACCTCCTCCGATAACAAGAATAGGTTTTGTTTTTGTATTCATGAATCTTCCCTTAACCTGGATTCAGAATCTGTTCACTTGTACCCGGATTAATTGTTATCTATATGCAATTAGTCGTTCTCAGTTAATGCAATGAACTGTCACCACGATCTTTCAAGCTCAGGTGAGATATCTTGTATTTCACTAATGAGCCGTAAACGTAGCAAGCATAACTGGATAAAAGAGGCTACCTCCCCTATTAAATGAAGATTATGCAGTCTTATACTACATCTAAGAAGCTAATAAATATGATTATGTGCTCGACCAGCGGGAAAATCTTAAAAACGTTACCGTTTTGCTTTATAATTGTGGTTCAGTAGATGGCATATCACAGGTTGTGATTAAATATTAATAGCAATTATATACCAGAGCAAGTTATTGAGTGTTGATTTACAAAAATATTAGTTTAAACCAACATTTTTCCCATCTTCTTATACTTGCATAGGATATGATTGAAATAATTGTTTTTATCGAATAATCAATACCAATCAAGAACTTATGATGAGATATTTCAGTGCAAAAGTTAGACATATCTAAAAAATTACGATCGCTTTGATCATTATTACTCTCGTTTGTTTCAATTAATCTGCCAATATGTTATACTAGTCTAACATTTTTGAAGAAAACAGGCTAACCAGTACAACAATTTTTCATATAAAGCAAAATATAATGAGAATAATTAATTTGGCTCACTATTCAGGGAAGAATAAAACAGGTGAGTAAAATATAAACAATCATATCCATATATTTATTAATTAAATATGATTAATGAGTTATTTAACTCATATATTTCATAAAATCTCCAATTAATCGACTTTAGTAAAGGTAAACAAAAAAAGGATTACATTTCGAAATGTAATCATTTTATTATTAAGTACCCCCGGCGCGAGTCGAACACGCGACCTACAGATTAGGAATCTCGTATTTACAAAACCAACCGCATTATATCACTATTAACCACACGTACATATTTCCTAAACACAGAATCCTCTTTTGTTACCTTTTGCTAGGTTTTATGGGTTTTCGCTGCATAGTGCCACAATAGTGCTACATTTCCCCTCATTAATAAATCACATTATTTTTGGTTGTTTTCGAAAATGTTTCAGATCCATTACAGATCGACTGAATTACTCAAATATTATCAATTTCCCATCGTGAATTTATATGTCCTGTCTAGAGAATAATCGGTTTGCAATCGCTATAGGAATTACGATCCAGAGAAACAGGGCAATAAAACCATACAGGCTTGCGATTGTTTGAGAACCGGTCGTCTTGACAAGAGTCGCACCTGCCGGACCGAACAACTGTGCTCCACCAACAGAGAGCAGGGAAAGAACCCTGCTTATATCAATGGGATTGCCCAGCAATCCTGCCAAAAGGAAAGTTTTGAGTGTTGCAGGTTCAAGATAGAGAGTGCTTCCAAGGATAATAAGACCATAGATCAACTCATAAAACAGCCATACCGCAAAGGCAATCCCCAGGGCTATCTGGCGTCGTTGTACAAACAAAACGATCATGAAAGAAATACTGCAGAAAACAATTCCAAGAAGAAGTGAATTCAGGATTACGATTGCATAAGAAAGAGCGCCTTCTGTTCCAATGTTCAATGCAATGATTATCCCGGCTAAACCCAATCCGAAGAGGGTCGAGCCACAGACGACAGATACCAGGCCGATATACTTTCCAATCAGGATTTTACTGCGTGAAACAGGTTGGGACACCAGGAGTTCAAGATATTCTCTATTAGTCTGGAAACTGTATATACCGAGGATCAAGGCAAAAAGT
>JANQEY010000188.1 GCA_028278125.1 bacterium
AACTTTGTGTTCTACCCTAGACCTGCAATAGTATCATGCTTAGCCAAAATATTTTCTAAAGTATTATACCGGTAATGTTGATATATTCTTCTTGTATAGGAGGAAGCGACTGTCTGTTACAGCCTGGCTGATTTCCTGTCTGTATTGTTCAACATCGAAACGCAAAAAGAACAGGGTTGAAATAAAGAGTACGAACAGGATAGGGAATAAAGAGTATTTCAGGATTTCCCTTCTTTCATATATTTTCCTGAGTGCATGTAAAATTACAGGCCGGTAATCCTTGAGATGCTTGGTTGCAACTTGCTGCAATGTTGTGAGTTTTTTCACAATCATGGTCTGTTACAGGGCCCCGTGTTCTGAATGAAGGAACGGCACAAACAGCCTGAAATTGATACCAGATTTATATCGGGAAAATAACAAGAAAGATTGAGGGACTTGAGCGGGGGATTTCCATATCTGTGACAGAGTAGGCAAATTATTATTAAGGCAATGACAGGTGTCCAGGACTCGTGCCCGGACGCTCGAATTACTTTGTCCCGGATTGCTTTTGTATTTATATCAGAAAGATAAGGAGCTGATTGCTAATCAGTTAACATTTTTTGGTGCATGGCTTTACAGCTTTGATATGAATAGCTAGTCTTGAAATACAATGATAGCTGGCAAGGGGTTGATATGCATAAGATATTGATAAACTGTATCATCGCATTCAGTGCTGTATGTTTTTCTTCTCAGGTCCTGACCGACACCCTGGATTTACGAACTGTTGAGCATGCTTATCAAAGATCCGGTATCGAAGCTCCCGCTCGAGGTGTCTATAAAGAGCAGGTGGAAAGCCGGTTCGGCCGTCCAATCCGTATTGAAGGTCCTGTTGGTCAACCACCAATCAGCTGGTGGGAGTATGAACAGTATTATGTTTATTTTGAACATGACCGGGTATTACATACGGTACTTAAATAATATAGTGACAGGTTACAGGAATTTGATGGTTGGCTGGTGTGTCATCGATGGTGATCACCTTTTACCTTTACAACTATATTTTATTCACTCCACATCTTCCGGATCATAACCCAAATTAGGCGCCAGCCATTTTTCCATTTGATGTACCTCATAACCTTTCCGGTGGGCATAGTCATATACCTGATCACGATTGATCTGTCCTGTACCGAAATATCTCGATTGTGGATGAGAAAAATACAAGCCACTTACTGCAGCGGCAGGATACATGGCATAACTTTCAGTAAGAGTGATCCCGGTATTTTCTTCCACCTTTAACAACTCCCACAGTAAAGGTTTTTCAGTGTGATCCGGGCAGGCGGGGGAGCCCGGTGCGGGACGGATACCCAGGTATTTTTCTGCTATCAATCCTTCATTGTCCAATGATTCCCCGGCAGCATAACCCCAGAACTCTTTCCTGATACGTTCATGCATCCTTTCCGCAAAGGCCTCGGCGAATCGATCTGCCAGTGCTTTTAGCATAATGGCGCTGTAGTCATCGTGTTGGCTTTCAAATTCCTTGATTTTCTCTTCTATCTCAAACCCGGTAGCGACAGCAAATGCACCAATATAATCATCGACACCGGTTTCCTTGGGTGCAATAAAATCAGCCAGTGCGTAATTGGGTTGGCCTTGCGGTTTTTGTGTCTGTTGACGCAGGGTATGGAATTCTTCCAGGATACCCTGACGACTATTATCCACATAAACTTCGATATCGTCATGCCCGATGGAGTTGGCGGGGAACAGACCAATCACACCTCTGGCCGTGATCCATTTTTCATTAATGATCTTCTCCAGCATGTTCCGGGCGTCATGGTAAAGTTTGGTGGCTTCCTGACCGACAACCTTGTCTTCAAGGATACGGGGAAATTTCCCCGCTAATTCCCACGCAACAAAAAAAGGTGTCCAGTCGATAGTGTCCGCCAGTTCATCCAGAGGGTAATCATCAAATATTTGTATTCCCAGTTGTTCCGGGACCGGTGGAGTGTAACTCTTCCAGTCTATATCGAGGCGGTTGGCCCGTGCCTTTTCCAGTGACAGCCAGTTGATATTTCGCCGTTTTCCGTGATGCCGTTCCCGCACAGTGATGTACTCTTCTTTTATTTTTTTAGCAAAGCCG
>JANQEY010000191.1 GCA_028278125.1 bacterium
GGCATGGCTGAACCTGGGGGTCATGCTTTTACCAAAGATCCATATTCCGTTCCCGCAACATCGAGCAGCATACCCGACCAGTCTCCTGAAACCCACGTCCGAACAGCAGACATGAATGCCAATGGTACAGTTGACATTGTATGGAATCGGCAGTCAGGATTTACCGAAGCGGGATACCCTGAAGCCTCCTGGATATATCTCGATCTTACAAAAGGTGTTCGCCCAAACCTGCTCAAACAGATCGAAAACGGCATCGGCCGAGTGACCACCATCGAGTATAAAAGTTCAACTGACTACCTGGTGGCCGACCGGGAAAACGGGCGTTCATGGATCTATAAGGTGCCTTTTCCGGTAAATGTAGTTTCCCGAATAGAGGTCTATGACGGCAGAAACAGCACATACTCTCGTGTAATGAGCTATCATGATGGATATTATGATGGAGAAGAAAAGGAGTTCCGGGGATTCGGGGAAGCTGAGCAAAAAGATTTAGGAGACACTTCCGCACCGGATCTTATCATGGCCTACACATATGACACCGGTGCTGAGACAGAGGCTCTTAAAGGAAAGCCGCTGACCATAGAGGCCAAAAACTCTGATAACTTGCCTTTTTACCAGGAAACCTACGCCTGGACCACGAAGATCCTTGCGGAAGGTATAGGTGATGATGAACGAGAGGTTATTTTTGCGTTTCAGACCGAGAAACTGAGAGATGTCCTTGAGAAGGGAGCAGGCACACCGGTTCAGCTCAAATGGGAATACGCGTATGACGATTACGGCAACATGACACGCCAAGTGGAGCACGGTCGTCTTGATGGCAGCTGGGATGATGAACGCGTGACCGAGATTGACTACACAGCAAGCCATGACTCCGGTAAAACCAACTGGATTCTTGATAAAGTTTGTGTGCAAAAAACATTTGACGAATTGGGCGCTCCTGTATCTGAGAAACAGACCTATTACGATGGCAGTGCCGAGTCTTGTGCGGTCATCAAAGGGAACCTCACCCTGGAAAGAGATTGGGTTTCAGGGAATGAATATGTTGACTCCATCAGAAATGACTACGATACCTATGGCAATATCATCGCCACCTATGATCCTCTCTTCCCAGAAGAACCAGGCCATTACCGTGAGTTTGTTTACGACACTACCTACAAGACCTTTCCCATTGAGGAGCACATCCACACAGGTCAAACCACATTGGTAATGACTGCAACCTACGACTTCGGTTGGGGAGCAATAATATCCTCCACGGGTTTCAATGAACACACCACAATGTATGGGTATGACAATTTCGGCCGATTAACCGCGATCACAAAACCGCCGGACACTGGGCATACGGTTGAATATGAGTATGTGCTCGCCCATGATCTTGGAAATGGCAAAATGATCAACTGGGTGGAAACCCGGCAGAACGATGGCAGTTCAGACGGTTTCCTGAAATCCCGCACCTTTTATGATGGTATGGGGCGAAAGATCATGACGCGATCTGAAGGGGAAGATTCAGGCCAGATGGTGGTAACCGATACCGTCCAGTTCAATGCCAGGAAACTTCCCTGGAAGAAATACCTTCCCTATTTTGAGAGCGGAGGTCTGGGTTTTGTGGAACCCACCTTCAACAGCGGATTTACAGAGCACCAATATGATGCTTTAGGGAGAGAGGTCCGTGTGAACCAGCCGGTGGGGCCGGAAGGTGTTCTCTATTCCACCACCAGGTACCAACCACTTTCTAAAACGGTTCGTGATGAAGAACAGACCCGAGCAGGATCTAAACATGCGGGTTGTGGGATGCGGTATGTGGAAGACGGCCTGCAGGACAAAGATGGTAACGGTCGCCTGAGGGAAGTGTATGAAATTGTAAAGCTCTCTGATACCGGGGAACCACTGGGAAGTACGGTCGAATGGAAAACCAGCTACTCGTATGACCTTCTGGACAAGCTTACCGGTTATACGGATTCGCAGCAGAATCAGAAAATCATGGATTATGACGGTCTCGGAAGAAAGACGTTTATGAACGATCCGGACCGTGGGCATATGTATTATACATATGATGAGGCCAGTAATTTAATAAAAACAATTGACGCGAAGAATCAAACTATAAAATACACATACGAAGGAGTGAATCGATTATCTGCTGAGTATTATGGGGCAGGAAAAGTCCAACCCGATGTAATTTACCACTACGACCTTCCGGGAGGACCTGTACATAGAGGAGATCTTTGGCAAGGATCATTGTCAAATCAAATATCTAATTCATTATTAACAGAATCAACTTTTGAGGTGGCTTTCGATCTGAATAGTGACGGAAAGATCGATGTGGCCGATGTAGTAATGGCTGCTCAGAATGAACAGCATAGCGTAACTTTAACTGCACAAAACACCCGTGGTTTTCTCTCCTGGGTGGAAGATCAGTCCGGTGAAGAGCACAACTCGTACGACGCCAGGGGAAGAGTAGAATGGGTTATAAAGCGGATTAAAGATTCTGGACCGGATGATCTTAAGAATTATTTTACCTCCATGGATTACGACTCCATGGACAGAGTCACTACCTTGACCTACCCTGACACGACAAAGGTTACCTATACCTATAACAACCGCGGCTTGTTGGAATCCGTACCCAATGTAATCAACACATACGATTATAACCCAGCAGGACAAAATGCCCTATTGAGTTTGGCGTGCGGTACTACGACTACTTACGACTACGACCACCGTCTAAGATTGAGCCGTCTTAAGACGGTGAGATTGAAAGACACTATCACTCTTCAGAATCTTGCTTATACCTACGATGGTGTTTCAAATATAACCACCATCATAGATGGTAGAACTAAAACCGAATTGGATACCATCGGTTCTGAACTGGGAATCGCTGCTGCTGAAGCTAGAAAGTTCAATTCTACTCAGTCTTTTAATTATGATTCACTCTATCGATTAACGAATGCTCAAAACGAAAACATCTATGGAAATATCAATTACCGGTATGACCGTATTGGAAACATGATCACCAAATCTGCTTACCTGCTCGAGCCGGATCCGCTCATGGATCTCGGAACCATGACAAGCGGAGGTACCGGCAGTAACTCCGGGAGAATCGGACGCTCACCTGGAGATCCACCAGGTCCTCACGCGATCACCGCAACTGAGAAAGGCCCAACTGGGCCAATGTTATTTGATTATGACGATAATGGAAACATGAAAACCGTTAGAGGGATGACGCTAAATTGGGATTATAAGGATCGTCTCTCAGGATTACTTAATAATACAAAATCTGCAGAGTATACCTACGATTATACCGACACAAGAAGAATGAAAAGAGTTGAGGACTCAGATAACAGATTATTGACAAAAGTCATATACATTGACAAGTTCTCAGAAGTCCGCGACGGTGCTCTAATTAAGTATGTTTATGCCGGAAACAACAGGATTGGCAGCTCGGATTCAACTGACCTCAGTTACAAGTTTCAAGTTTCAAATTTCTATCTCCATGATCATTCAGGATCAACAAATATAGTTATAACGGAGACTGAAGAAGTTAATGAAGAGAATGTTTACTTCCCATTTGGACACCAGAGAAAATCACATATAGTAAGTACAGTTGGATCTACATCAATATATAAATTTGTTGGAAAAGAACTCGATGAAGAAAGTGGATTGCAGTATTTTGGTAAGCGGTTTTACGATCCTTACACCTCATCATTTGTGTCCACAGATCTTTTCGCTTGTTATCCTCAAAAAGATAAATCTCGTCGATATAATATAATAAATAAACCTAAAAACTTTAATCTTTATTCGTATACGACAAACAATCCAATAATATTTCTTGATCCAGATGGATTGTGGAAAGTTGGAATCCAATCTAGTGGAAGTATCAATGTTAGAGGCTTCACTCTTATAGCAATGGGAGGCGAGGCTATATACGATAGTACTATTAAATCTATGACATATAAAGGTGAATTAACATATTTTGCTATACAAGGTTCTATTGATTCTGATTCCAAAGGTAGTCTCAGTATCAACAATCAGGATTTCGGACTTAATTTAGGACCAGCCAAATTTCGAGTATCTATTAAAGGAGAAGCTGGCTCTGATGGAGGCAAAATAAGCCTGGCCATTTCTGGGCGTATAGGTATGTATAAAGGGACTGGACAAATAACAATTGATACAAAAGCTTGGGAAAGCTTCAAAAAAACTGGTGATTTGAATTTGGTAAATAATGCTGAGTTTACTTTCAAAATAGGTGTAGGTGCTGACACTCCCGGTATAGCAAAAGGTGTAAAAGCTGAGGGAGAAGCAATGTTAGTAATCCAAGCTAAAGCCAGTGAATTAAAGGAGGTTTATGAATACATTAAAACACAATTAAATAAACCATCAAGTAATAATGGTAGATACATACCGCAGGGCCGCTCTCCTATTGGGAGTCAAATTGAACTAGAAACGGGAAATTTCAATTATCAATAGAAGAATAGAATACGGTAGCATTTTAATTATTATTGATCAGTATTTAAACTTAATAAATATAAGATGAGTTCATTTTGAAACGTCATGATCGTTTTAAGATTGCATTTATGGCCAGTACAAATTCAATCGTAATATAAATAGGAGATTAGAATTATGAAAAAAACAGTCTTATTGACCACCATTATTCTAATTGCCTGTTGTTTTGATGCTTTTGCTGAATCACCATCCGTTCCGCCCTTAATCAATTACCAAGGGACACTTACCGGCGCTGGAGGCCAGCCTATTCCTAACAGCACTAAAATGCTTGAGTTTAAAATATATGACGCTGCATCAGGTGGAATTATGGTTTGGGGCCCACAGATTTTCAATTCTGTTCCTGTCATCAACGGGCAATTCAATGTAATTCTCGGTACAACAGATACATCCGGGCGCTCGATTGCGGATGCGTTTAATTCGAATGAACGATTTCTTGGAATTACGGTTGATGATTCAGAAACGGAATTAACCCCGCGGCAGCAAATTTTGAGTGCCCCCTATTCACTTCAGGCAGGTAGATCTAGAATCGCAGATAATGTGGTTGACGGGGCAATCACACAGCAGAAACGCAAAGGTTTCCCGGTTATGCTTAATACTGGCGAAAACGCTGTGATCAGCGATCCAACTGGTTCGTATAATCAATCGCACACCGACTGGGTTGACATTGTCAACCCGAACAATGGGAAAAAGGCTGAAGTAAAAATAACGACTTATGGACACCCTGTATTCTTAGGCCTCTATGGTGGCAGCATCCGTGTCTGGGATAGCGATCCCCATGCTGATGCTGTTATAGAAATCGTTAAAATGGTGGACGGTGAGCCGGTTGTCAAATGCACATATGCATTTCGCGTAAACAGCACTGAAATGGAAATACCAATAAGCTCTTGCTGGTGCATTGATAACCCCGAAGCCGGCGTTGATCACCATTATAAGGCGCGAATATGGGTTAATCCTGGAGATGGGGCTGATTTGAGAAATGTGGTGCTCTTCGCCTATGAATTATAAGAATTCTTTATTCAATTTATCCATAGTTCATTACTCAATAGGAGAAATAACAATGAAAAAATCACTCTTTTCCGTAATCATGATTGTGGTCTTTATTGGAACGGGCGCTATAGCTGATACTATTTCAGTTCCACCTTTAATTAATTATCAGGGTGTCCTCACCGATGCTGAAGGCAAACCAATTGCCAACGGACAGAAGAATCTGGAGTTCAATATTTACGATGCCGCTACTGGGGGAACTTTGATCTGGGGTCCTCAAACTTTTAATACGGTCCCTATTATAAACGGGCAGTTCAATGTAATTTTAGGTACAACAGATTCTAGCGGGCGTTCTATTTTGGATGCATTTGATTCTGACCTCCGGTTTCTCGGGATTAAGATTGGAGAAAGCGGGGTTGAAATATCCCCTCGCCAGCAGATTCTCAGCACTCCCTACGCAACCAGTGCAAAAAATGCAAACTTGGCTGAAACAGCTGAAAAAGTTATCGATAATGCCATTACAACACAGATGATTGCGGATGGCGCTGTCACCAGAGAGAAGAAAGAACCTGTGAATCTGATAAAGAGCGGAACCATATCTGGAGAAGTATCTCACCACAGCGAAGCCTACCAGGTCATCTCCAAAGGAGAAGTTACCTTGGAGGTTACCATCACGACCACTGGCAGACCTGTATTTGTCGGGGTAGAAAAGATCGCAGCAAATATTTGCGCAGTTTTGCGTATCATGAGAAGTACGGAGGGAGTTGATACTGAAGTGACCAGGACTATGTGGGTTCACAATAATGCGATGCCTGCATCACCCTGGGGTGTGGATCAACCGCCCGCAGGTACACACACCTATCGTGTTGAAACCAGTGCTATGTGCGGAGGGGATCCAGCATCAACCATTCATGGGCGACTCGTAGCACTAGAACTGTAGCCGAGAAAGCAAATCCTAAAATAGTATTGATGAGTTTTTTAATCGCGATCATAATAACCTATAATTAATCCACCGGGTGATACTCTAATTATGAAATGTTGTTTTATCGTTTTTCAATATAGTTCTACGATCACATACATATTTTAAATTTGAAAATTCATCATAACAACCATTGCTCGTCTATAAGAAAGACTGGGGATCTAAATTGCTGATAGTAGCGGACTCTTACCTATAAAGAGATGGTTTGATAGCAACAAGATTTGATTCGTCATCTGCAAATCAAACAGGAAATAATTTGCCGAATGAGGAAGGTGCAGTAAAGCTATTGTGCATGGCCAGTATGGATTTCTATTTGTATTTGGCTGGCTATTGAAGAAATCTATGACTTATAATTAAGGTCAATTATTTAATAAAAAAGGAGAGAACCGATGAAACGCGTAGTAATGCCTTTAGTGTTTGCATTCCTTTTCATTGGAGTAGCCAGTCAGTTGCATGCTGCACCTAATTTGTCCCTGAGCTCAGAATCTATTGTGTGGGGGGAGACAAAAATAGTTGAATTAAGCCTTTCTGGTGGAACCGAGTCCTACGCTGGGGTTAACGCCAGAATACTTACGCCTGCCGGCGTTTCTATTGCCGGCGTTGAGGAAGGGGGGTTATTATCCGGAGGGGATTTCACGGTTGATTTTCATCCTTTTTCAGAAGGTGAAACAAATGGTGCAACTGTTATCGCGTACTCAGATGTGAGCACAGTTAACGAGTCAAGCGGTGTTTTATTGCTGCTTACCCTTACTGCGGCTAACGATGCAGCAGTGGGAAGTCATCCAATTAGTTTTGCAACAACGAACCCAAACCCACTGATAAACGCTAAGTATGCCCTATCTAATGCGGATGGAACGGTTTCTGTTTCTCTCAATACCGAAGATGGATCTATTGCAGTGATTGCACCCACTCCACTTGGTAGCATCAGTGGGCAGGTGACAACATTGGTCGGTGGTCAGCCCCAGGGATTAGAGGGTGCAACAGTAGTTGTGGCTGGAACCGGGATTTCCGCAGTTACAGATGCGAGTGGATATTACACTATTGAAGACATTCCCGTTGGTACGCATACCATTAGAATACAAAAAGATGGGTATCAACCCGTCGAAGTGTCTGGGGTAACCGTTCTGGAGGGCCAGGTAATCCCTGTAACCTCCCCTCCCATGCCTGCTTGTAATCCACCCGAATGGATACCAGTGGTATATACGAACAGCACAACGGTATATGGTGTGGTTACCCTGGACGGTGAACCGGCCTCAGAAGGTGATAGGGTCGCCGCCTTTGTGGATGGTGAATGCCGTGGGGTTCAGGAGGTTGTCATCAATGAAGGTACAGCATACGTTACCCTAATCATCAATGGTGAAACACCACAAGAGACAGCCGAATTCAAGATCTTTGATGCCGATGAATGTGCAGTCTTGGATGTTTCCGGCATCACGCTCAGTACTATCCCTGGGGGAGTCATCGGATTGCCTCCTGATTATTTCGAGATCGCTTACCTATCTGTGGTGGATCAGAACATTGCCTTGAATGCCGGATGGAACCTGATATCCATTAACGTTGAACCCGACGATAACTCGCCACCGTTGATTTTTGAACCCGTATTGGATAACCTCGGTGAAGTAAAAGATACGAGCAAATCGTATAACCCGGATGTCCCCGATTTTTTAAATACACTTAAAGAAATACTACCCGGTTACGGTTACTGGGCTAAAGTCGATGCAGCAGTTGATCTGACTATCACAGGACCACCAGCAGACTGTTCCATGGATATTGACATATCTTCCGGATGGAACCTGGCTGGATATCCCTGCCAAGCTGAGCAACCAGTTACCGATGCTTTTGGCAGCATTGTCGATATATTGGTTGAAGTGAAAGACACCATCCGGTCATATAACCCTGACGTACCGGATTTTCTGAACACACTTAAAACCATCGTACCGGGATCGGGATACTGGGTGAACGTCTCATCGCCTACTACGTTCAACTACCCGATGCCTTCTGACTCAACGTCATCAACTTCTGGTATCAGCAGTCTCGCAACAGGACGATCACCATTCGCCGCTCCTGGATGGACGCCGGTCACCTACACCAATTCTACAACTGCCTATGGAATCGTTACGATCGGCGGCCAACCGGCATCAGAAGGTGATCTGGTCGGCGCATTCGTAGATGGAGAGTGCAGGGCTGTCCAACAGGTAATCACAAATCAGGGTACCGCTTATGTCACTCTGCTTATTAACGGAGAGGTGGCGCAGGAAACCGTCAGTTTCCGGGTCTATGACGTCGATGCCGATACGGTGCATGAGGTTTCCAACACCTATCTGTCAGCTCCGGGCTCGATGATTGGAATTCCGCCCAATTATCTTGATATCGCAGGGGTCTCCGCCACAACCCTGTCCGGAAACGTGGTTGTGGATTTTGCAGGGCACAGCGGATTGAGTGTGATCAATGCAACTATCTCCCTTGTAGGAACCGATAAAACCACCCAAACTGATAGTGACGGTAATTTCGAGCTGGAGTTAACCGGTATCCCTTCTGGAAGCTACGACCTGATCATCACACGAGATGGGCTCGAAACACATAAACAACAAATTGATATCTTCGATGGGCCAAACTCCGTACCGGATCCGATCACCATGACCCCGAAGAACTGGGATGCTAATAGCGATGGTAAGATCGGTTTGGAGGAAGCCATCCGGGCCTTACAGATTGTCTCCGGGGCCATTACCCCATAACGAATAGTCATCCTCAAGAAATCCAAGGCAGGGTCCGAATGAACCCTGCCTTGGATAATTCTTGTAGCCTGGCATTGAAGGGATAAGAATCATATGCCGCTACACCTTGCAACTTCTTGCATGGCCTATGGGAACGATGGACAAGCAATATGATGGGAAGATTCCATGTGGCTCAGACATGAGTGGTTGAAACCACCGTGAAGATTAATGTTACTTGATTCCACACTATTTGAGGAGGAAATAATGATCCTAATGAAAACGTGTTTTTGTGCATTAATTGTCTTGGCTACCATTTGTGCCAACGCATCAGCAGATATCGATTCAGTGCCTCCTTTGATCAATTATCAGGGAATTCTGACTGATGCTGAAGGTCTACCTATTCCAAACGAAGTTAAGAAACTCGAATTTAATATTTACGATGCAGCGGTAGAAGGAGCTAAAATATGGGGCCCCCAAATATTCAATGCAGTTCCGATTATAAACGGTCAATTCAATGTCATACTCGGCACTACAGATTCCAATGGACGCTCTATTTCAAAAGCTTTTGACTCTGCCTCTCGATATCTTGGGATTAAGGTCGGAGATACCGGGCTTGAAATAACCCCCCGCCAACAGATTCTCAGCACGCCCTATGCAATGCATGCAAGAAAGGCGAGCAATGCATGCTCAATTCAAGACAACATGGTGGATCTAATCATTGAAAATAATCGGGACAATCTTCACTCGCAATTGGAGTTGTCTGCAAAAAAATTGACCGTTGAGGACTATTGCCTTTCTAATATTGGCATCCCATCACCCATAATTTTTGATATTCGGACAAATGGTCTCAATGGTCTTGACGAGGGAAATGAAGGAGAGAACTTATGGTACCTTATTTGGGTTATTTACAATCCTACGACAGACGATGTGGGGGGGCTATTTTCACTAGATGACGATTCGCCTCCAATACTTCCAGATGGTTTCAGCGCCAAGCGTCTTGTGGGAGCTGTTCGAAATGATGGGCCTAATTTGATAGAGTTCAAGCAGGTTAATAAGAGGGTAGCAATTGATATTAGAACCAGTTTATTTGTCTCGTCTGGTTCACCTACTGGCGAGTGGAGAGATTTATCATCAGTTATTCCAAAAATGGCGAAAGAGATCTGTGGAATGGCCAGGAGCACTGATACCTATATTGGTCTGGCCTCTGAACCATATAAAAGCCAAACTACAAGTTCCTACCGCGGGCTTGGGTATATTTATCCAGGAGGAACGGGGGGGTGGGATAACGCTCCCTTTTGTATAATCATAACCGAACCACAAATGATCTACAACTCGCTTCACTATGGTAGCAGCACTGTAAATGTAACGTTTGTTATATCATCTTGGGAGTATTAAGATAAAAAGAAATGAAAAATGAAAATATTTATAATAATATCGACAAATACATTGCTCTGCAAATCAGAACCCATGTTAAGCTGATCTCTACGCCTTTTCAGCTCAGATTCAGGGAAGCAAGAATCATTCAAAATAATGGCGTTACATTTGAGGGAGGTGTTATAAGGCGTGTGAACTTGTTTACCTATGTTCTTTCTCTTATTCTTCTCCTTTTGAGTATTTATGGTCAGGATGCACATTACACAACAACGGTACCTTTCTACACCAAACTCGATGCAAACGGAAATGATCTTCCAATCAGCGCTGTTCAGTGGGCTATGGTCGGAGACAATGTCACCGGGCTGATTTGGGAGGTAATAACCAACATAGAGGCGTCACCGATTACAACAATCCCAACGATACGATAACACGTACACATGGTATGACGGAAATCCCGGATCAATATTGCCCACCGGGGGCAATGCTCACCATAATACCGAAGGGAACAGGGCATATCCACCTGGGTAATAGAGAGGAAATACAATCGAAAAGAGAAAACATAGCCGCTATCATGTTCGGAAAGACACGAACGTTGCACTAAGGAAAGACTCGATCACTGTGGGGCACATCTTGAACATAAGTGCAGGCGGACTTGCCTTTCGATACATAGGGGAGAAAGAGAGCCTCACCGGCATGCACCAACTTTATATATTCCACTATGATACCCGGCTTTACTTATCTGAAATACCATTTCGGGCCGTTTGGGATATTTATATCGATAACCATGTGCCGTTCAGTACGCTGTTAATGAAACGATGCGGTGGTCAATTTAGTGACCTCACGACAGAGCAGATATCATGGATAGATTCCTTTATCGAAAATTATACTATTGGCAGACAATACTAACCTCAGAAAATCGTAAGAAAATGGATAGGAAATTTTAGATAGTTCCACATATCTCCCATTGATCCATATTGATACGAAACGCATTAAAAATGCGATTGTTTCTTGACCTTGCTCCGAATACCTTTCCCCTAAGCATATCCCCCAATATGACAGTTTCATTCGGATTTATTCTTGAATTAGCCACTGCTTTGGCTACGCACAAGATGGATATTTAATAGGGTATCAAACACGATAGCCATATACCCATTTTCCCTTAACCGGATGTTCATATTAGGTATTGAAAATAAAGCAAAATTCTGATATGGAAGATAAGCAATTTTAGAAGAAATGCGTCGATTCTTGACCCATAGCCACACCTCGATACAAACCCCGGCTTCAGTCGCCCGCAGAATCTGTCGCGGCTGAACATTTGATATGATAGAGAGAAAACAGTTCATTTTGTTTGTAAGGAGGCAATGTTGAAACGGGGATTCGTAAAAGTACCTGCCTGAACGTTTCCGGATACCATATAGCTTCGGAAGCGATTCATACCAGCCACGACAATGCCGGAGCCCAAACAAATGGGCGGTTAAAAGCCATGGTTAGACCATTGAACCCAGGGTTGCCGCCTAAAAAACTCCAGAATTTTGAATGAAAAATGAAGAAATTGGCCTTCATCTCATATCTGATAATGTCAATCGTCCTCAGTTTCTCTAACACTTCACTCGCCGGACCTTCCTGTGACCTTGCAGAAGAGAAGCAATATGAGAAAAGATATTACGGCTTTATTGACCCAGACAACAAGACCGAAGAGTGGTTCAAGATTCTTGTTCCTGACAATACGACAGGCACAATGGATATCGAAATCGAGAACCAGTATGGAACTGAAACAACGTTTGAAATTTATGAGCATGTATGCGACGCACCCGATCCGTTGGTATCAAGGAATCTACCAAGCCAGCAAAAGCATTATGTCTCCGATATTAATGTTACCTCCGGATATTATTATTTAAGATTTTCGGATCGTGCTTGCGGTGAAGGACAAAATTACTTCTACTTTACTATCACGCCCTCTTTCATCGCTCCTGTTAAAATTGAAGGTGTGCCGGACTATAATCAGGATGTTGATACTGAGGAAGGTTATGTTTACAGCTTGAGTGGCCCCTGCGCACCCACAGCTGTAGCATGCATTTTGGGGTATTGGGATAACAATGGGTATGGCACCATATTAGATGATGGAGAACGAGAGTTAATTACCGAACTGCAGTTGAACAGCAATTACAAATGGCACAGAATATTTGTAAATGACCAAACAGTTAGTGGCACCTTCGATAACTCAATGTGCCAAGCGATCGAAATTGTATGTAATGATTCACCCAATCGGTATGGTTTTAAGACTGAACAGATAAGTTCCCCGACTTTTGATGAATTTAAAAGTGAAATTGATTCAGGCAGACCCGTCTATTTATCACTCTGCAACGTAGCCCCATATTATGACACAGATGATGACGATGATGAATGCCATGCTGTAACCGGTATCGGCTATGATGAAACAAATGGTCAACAAAAAATCATTTTTTATGACAATTGGAAGCCGGAAGGTGAAGAATCAATAGAATGGAGTGATAAGATAAGGTCTATGATAAAAGTAATTCCCGGACCAAGAAATGATGTAACCATCTCTGGTCGCGTAACGGATGGTGAAGGTTTGGGAATAGAAGGCGTTCAGGTGACTTTTTGGCGATGGGATTATAATGCCAACTGGGACAAGGGTTTGCTTGTTGATGATTCCCCGGCATGTGTACATGAAGAAGGATGGACTCTGGAGGGTTCTGTCTTTACAGACTCCAATGGCGATTATACGTATTCCACGTATTACGGATGGATGGGAAAGGCAACAATCACGTATGATCCTGGATATTCAGTTGAGATTATTCCAGAAAAGCACAGTTATCCCCATTGGTGGTCCAATATTTTCTGCAATGACATGCGTGATCATGATCTCACATTTGATATAAATGACTGGGATTTTGTCATAGATACCGGAACAGCTTCATGCACATATAGCATACATCCGAATGTAATTACTTTTTCATCAAATGGCGGCACGCAAGAGCTGAATTTAGTTGCATCAAGTTCATACTGTCCCTGGACGGTGTCCGATGATTTATCTTGGATCGAAGTGTCACCCGGCGGTGGATCCGGTGATAGCACGATCATCGTCACCGCCCACAAGAACACCTCAAATGATAATCGAGATGGTAGCTTTTCCATAGCAGGAGAAACAGTAGGAATTTCACAGAATCGTCGCATTACCCCACTTGTGGATGCAGGAGATGGATTCACTGTTGGTCTCAAGTCTGATGGCAGTGTAGCAGCAGTAGGAGACAATAGCGACGGCCAGTGCAATGTTGATATTTGGTCAGATATTAAGCAGGTGGTTGCAGGTGCATCCCACACGGTGGGACTCAAAACCGATGGATCTGTTGTAGCTACTGGGAAGAACAGCGCGGGACAGTGTGACCTGGAGGGCTGGACCGATATTCAACAATTGGTTGCAGGTGGGGCCCACACCGTTGGTCTTAAAGCAGATGGAACGGTCGTTGCCAAGGGAGGAAACCATTTGGGCCAGTGTGACGTTGAGAGTTGGGCCGATATTCGGCAAGTGGCTGCCGGTATGGCTCATACTGTCGGCCTTAAAGCAGATGGAACGGTCGTCGCTGTGGGGCGATCATTTGAAGGGCAATTGGATGTCGAATCATGGACAGATATTGTTCAAGTATCAGCGGGATATATGCACACCGTTGGACTCAGATCAAATGGGATAGTTGTCGCTGTGGGGGATAATCGTGATGGGCAATGTGAAGTCGAAAACTGGTCATCAATTAAACAAATCGCTGCAGGAAGATCTAACACGTTGGGGCTCAGAATGAACGGAACTGTCGTCGCTGTGGGGGATAATCGTGATGGGCAATGTGAAGTCGAAAACTGGTCATCAATTCAA
>JANQEY010000230.1 GCA_028278125.1 bacterium
TATCGTTTCTTACTGCTTTAACTTCCCAGTAAAACTCCTGATCGTGTTTACCATTTTCCGATTTTACCGTGAATCTCGCGTTTTCAACCTTGCCTTCAACATACAACGGAGACCAGCCATTTAATGATGTTAACTGCACCGTTCTCCCCTCAGTCCTTGTTAATGCTTCAAAGTAATCCGGTAACTCTATGGTTGTAACACCCTTATTTAGTCGTCCTTCTCCCCGATAAAATACCGAGATTTCAGGACCTTCCAGGCTGGAGTGTACTAAATCCTTGCCTTCTTTTAAAGGATGTGGGATGCGGAAATTTTTAGATCCTTTAACATCTAAGCTTGCAGAAATGGTTGTCTTTCCATTGTAATTAATGCTCATTGCAGGTTTCTGACCTCCTGTAAACAATTTGATTCCCCCAAACCCTGTAATCCAAACAGTACCAGAACCTGTATTCCAAGGATCATTTTGTACTCCAAACGCGTACCAACTCATAGATTTTTCTTTATATGTAAAACCATCATCAGGACCATAACCGATCATTTGTCCAAAGCGACTCTGAATTTTCTGGGAATAAATAACTCCGTTACTGCGAATATCTCCATTAACATCCAAACTTGCTTCCGGTTCTGCTGTCCCGATACCAACCTTACCTCCGTCATAGTAAATCCCACCGCTTTCCGTCGTCCAGGGGCTGCCAGGCAACCCTGTTAATCCAGAACCGTTTCCTAGAAAGGCTGTTGCTTTGACCGTCCCTGCCACATCCAAGGCTTCGCTTGGGTCGGTCGTCCCGATCCCAACATTGCCGCTGCCCTTGACCACTATTCTTTGAGTAGGTGGCGATCCGGTAGCCAGAATAATGTCCAGACCATCATCGTCGCTTCGAGATTGAAGAATCAGGTGTCCCAGATCATCAAACGGATAACCACTGCCGTCGTTGCGTGATGAGTAAATATAAGGGTTACCTTTACCGGAGATATAGTTATTGTTGTCGTTTGCTCTGTTGAGTTCCAGGAAATTTAGTTTTCCAGTACCCCGAACATCAAGTTTTGCGTTGGGTGCACTGGTCCCGATCCCCACATTGCCATTTTCATCAATGCGCAATGGCGGGACTTCCTCCGCCATCAATCCCGGGCT
>JANQEY010000249.1 GCA_028278125.1 bacterium
GACCAGCATCTTCATGACTATCGATATAATGATAGTACCCTGCATCCGGTCCACCAAATTCATCGAGTTCACTCAGTGTGCGGATAATAATGCCTTCACGTATGAGGATCTCTGTTTGCAGATCGGTCAGTTCTTGTCCCTGGTTGTATAACCTTTCAGCATCGTTCAGCAACGCTGAATAATCCTGATCAGACAGCGATTTAAGATTTTCGGCAACTGCAAATCCCGAAAAGCCTAAAACTAAAAACATAACTATAAAAACTTTCGCCAACTTCATTTTCCCCTCCAGTTCCTTTCTAAAATAGCGTTTATGAACCATGTATCTGGTGTTGGTTTCTAAAACAAATATGGTCATTTATGCTGAGTTCTCTTTCAACCATTCATCACTGGGAGTAGCTTTTTCCCAGAATAATTCGAAAAGTATCCCGAATGTCGTGGCAAAAGAAGCGTCATCTATAACAATCATCGAGAAGTCTTCACCAGTCGTTCCCGGGATTGATGGTACCGCTATCAGGGTTTTCTTTCGATCAAATACAAACATCTTTATGGGCAGATCATCAATTATCCTAGATTCTTCACCTTCAGATCCCAGTTTCTCTAGGTTTTCAAGATTAAAATCATACCATTCCGGATGATTCATGTAAATAGAACGATGAGTTATATTTTTCTGGAGTGATTCTTGTTCAGCTTTATCCTGTTCTTTCCCGCTTTCTGGGTCGGCAGCTGCAAAAGGTGGTCGTACAAACGCGAGAATTTCTGACTGGGTTTCACTAACTAAAGATATATATTTGCGACTGATTTGTCTCTTGTTTCGAATAACCTCTATCGAATCAATATTCTTGTTATCGCCACTGTGATGGTTAATGAAATCGTTAAGCTGGTTGAAAACCTTGTTAGCTAAACCTGTTCTATTCCGGGCTTCCCTTTCCCATTTGTTCTCCAGTGCCTGGTGAACATCTTCGGGTGGTATAGCATGAAAAAACCGTTTCCTGTTCTCTACACGTTCAACACAGAAACCGGAACTAACAAGCCTTTCGAGAGTCTCGTAAACTTTTGTTCTTGGTACACCGGAAATCCGGTGCAGTTCAGATGCTGATGCTTCATCCACTTGCAACAGGGAAAGATATAGTTTTGCTTCCCTCGAATTCAATCCTAGAGAGATCAAGTGTGAGGTTAATTCGGCAGTTTCCATTTAGCCTCGAACCATGTTGAACTAAATTTGTTACCCCATGTAGGGTAACAAATTTAATCAACTATTTTCATAATAACAAGAAAAGTGACCTTGATGCTCTCATAATATTATCGTGTTTCTAATGCTGATAATGATTTTTCATCATGGCTGTAGCTTTATAATTCGCAGGAGTAAAGCTTTGAGAAAAATTATGTTAATGAACACATCCGTGGAACAAAAAATCCCCGGTTTTTCAACCGGGGACTCATTTTGTGAGAAATAATTATCACTAATAATATTCTGGTTCTATGTTCTCGATCAGTTGGCGAACAAGTTCAAGTTCATCGCTATACTGTTCTTCATCGAAAACATCTCTTTCCAATTGCAGGTACATCAGGAGTATTTCAAGCAACTCAACTGCCTCGTCGTTATTATAATATTCGTAGTATAACTCACATGATTTCTGCAACGTCAGAACATACCGGGTCAGGACAGTTCCCTTGTGAACTCCAACCTGGCCAAAATGATTGTCGTCAGGATTTATAATATCAGGGCCCGAATAGATAGCCGGCAGATTCTGAATCACTTCCCTTCCGTCCGTAGTTTCATACGATATTGAAAGGTCGGCAATCTGTGTCTGTGTGAATATTGGGGCAAATTCCTCGAATTGTCTGTCAAATTTCAGCATTACAGCTCCCTTGTTGCGGGAGAGAAATACCGTAGAAATGAATAACTCAGCAACCTGATTTTCGGGTGAAGGGAAGCCATAAGCACCGGTGAGATCGAAATTTTCGTAAGGTTCAATTGTAACCTGCAGGTCATATGCCAGTGGGGTAACCATCATATCGAAGTCTTCAACGAACAATTCCTGTGCTCTTTCGTCATTATCCAGGTAATAATAATTTGCTCCCCTCTGTGTCGCGAAGAAGTTCATTAAATCCTGGTCGAAATTCAGTCCTACACCGAATGATGTAAGCCCGATACCATCCTCACTACCGTTGCTGACAATTCCCTGGAAATTGTCCGGTGAATAGTCCCCGGTATTTGGCAGGGCATCGGTCAACAGGATTACACGGTCAGAACGTTCATTGTCCTGGTACTCCCTGACGAAATCATATCCCTGTCTTAACCCGACATCCATATTTGTGCCACCACCTGCCGTGATTTCCTCGATGGCATCAAACAGTTCATCTTGATTTACAGGTCTGGGTTCAACCAGGATCCACCTGTTTACATTGAACAGGACAATTGAGATGATATCATCTTCATCAAGCTGTTCAACCAGGTAGACAAGTGCCTGTTTAACCAGATCCATTTTTGTCATACCTTCGGTCGCTGATCTCTCCCTCATAGAACCGGATTTGTCAACTACAACCGAGAGATTCAGGGATTCGCGTGCGAAGGTTTCTTCCGAAATATTACTGGAAAAACCAAGTTGGACATATAATCCTCCTTCGGGAATGGCAAATTCTCCTCCATGTCCGCAAGCGGTCTTTAAGGCAAGCACTTCATATGGTGTTTCTCCTTCGAGGGGTAGATCATATTCCGAATAGATTCCTTCAACCAGGAAGTTTTCAGGATTGGGAACGCGTCCCTCATTAATTAAAGAACGGATGTAGCTGAAATCCTGCGCTCCACCGGGTGTAGCACCGTATCCACCACCACCACCGTTATAGGATCCACCACCATCAGCTGTACCGCCTGCACCAGTTGAATCAACACTGTCGCAACCGGTAAACATTAACAAACAAACGGAAAGAATTACTACCAGGAAAACCAAGGCGTGTCTCATGATACACCTCCCACATTTAATAAAACCGTATCGTTACCCGAAACCGGGCTGAATGTTCAAGTATGTGTGAGAACGGGTGTTAAAAATTATGAGCAATAAGGCGGGGATACCTCCACGTACTTAAGGAACAGTCCCTGTTTGTATAACTAAAATATTATACGTGAGGTGTGTTAGTCAATGATAAATCTCAACTAAATAATTTTTTGCTTGATCATCTAATCCATCTCTTCATCGAAATCGTCATTAAAACGAATATCATCCCGTCGTTTTTTACGTTCCTTGCTGAAATAGTAGTTCAACTGGAGGGTGATTGTTCTTGATCTCCTGCGGTATTCTGAGTGGGAATAAAAATTATCTGTAGTTGTTTCGGATTCATGTTTCCGGCTGTTGAACAGGTCACGAACACTAAGTGACATTGTTGCTTTACCATCCAATAGGTTCCTGCTGAAACCCAGGTCCATCATATAAACCGGTTTACGTTCTCCCTGTGCAGTTTTTCGAGGTCCCCTGTAATTAAACCGCACCTGCGCCTGGTATAGTTTAGCAAATGTAAACTTGGAACTGAGGCGTGCAAACCAGGAATATGTGTCGGTGTCAAAGTTTGTTCCATCGTATTCGCCGCTGGTAATCGCACGGAAGGCGTTAATATTACCCTGTACCATCCACCATCTTAACAGGTTCCCACTGACAATAAATTCCGCACCGTAAGAATCACGGGTGGAAAGATTATAGGGCTGGCTGACAATGACCGAATCTTCAGCCACCTGCAGGAATTCTATGACGTTGTCCGAATAACGATAATAAACGCTCGAACTGATCGATCCGAATCCATTATGGAGTATATTCCCGATTTCATAGGACTGGGTATATTCGGGATCAAGGTTGGGATTACCACGTCGGATATTCCTGGAGTCGGCATAATTCCAGAACGGGATCAGCAGCCAGTGACGAGGTCTTCGTAATCGCTTGCTGTAGCTGAGCTGAAGTGTATTGTAAGTACTGATGTCATAATTCAGGTGGACACTGGGGAACCAGTCGAGGTAGTCCCGGTCATAAAGATCATTGGAGTCGCGAAATTCCGTACTGATTTCCGAATATTCTGTCCTCAACCCAAGCTGGTATGAGAACCCGTTCATTCTGTTTGCAAACGTAAAATACGCCGCATGGATTCCTTCCAGGTAACTCATATCGTTACTGAGATCAGCTATCTCCTCGGGAACTCCCTGGTCGACATATTCAGTTGTTGAATAATCATGGCTTAAATCACGGACATGGCTTTTTAAACCAAACTCAAACCTGCCTTCATCAGAAAACGGATTCTGGTAATCCAGTTTGAAAAGGTAACTGTTTTCTTCTTCAACGCTTGAGACTTCCTGCTCAATATCTGGATACGTATCAACATCGAACAGAGAAAATTCTTCAACAGATGACTGTTCATCATCCGAACCTGTTTCAAACTTGAAGTCCGAAGTTAGCTGATGTCCTTCTCCATTGAAATTGCGGAAATAATTGAGCTCAAATCCGTACCAGTGGTCGATCTCATCTTCAGGGCTGTTCCGCTGGATGTGTGAAACCAACTCGTCATCGATGTTATAATACCGGTAAACGGTTTCACTGGAGTTCTCTCGTTCACCGTATTCATGGAAAACAAATCCGGATAAGGTGTTATTATCATCGAAAAAATATTCCAGCCCGGTGCGTGCTCGATTTGACCAGCCATTCCTCTCGAACTCGCGATCTTCATCCAGGGTGGAAAGAGAATCGTCGTTAAAAAATTCCTGGTCTACCTTGGCTTCACCTTCATCTTTACGGATACGGAATCCGTCACGTAGAAAGAGGTTGACCTTCCCGATTCGGTAATTAACGTCAAATCCTCCACCAACGCGTCCCGGGTAACCCGCTGAGAGGTTAACGCTTCCGTTCAAGCCGGGTTTTCTTTCACGCTTCTGGATGATGTTGATAATTCCTGCGGTTCCTTCGGCGTCATACCGGGCAGATGGATTCGTGATAACTTCAATCCGGTCAATCTGGTTTGCGGGTAGTTTCTGGAGAGCGTCCGCGCTGTTTAGTCCCATCCTGCTCGATGGTTTTCCATCAATCAGGATACGGACATTCTCACTACCACGCAGGCTGACATTACCGTCAATATCTACTGTCACCGAGGGTATGTTATCCAGGACTTCGGAGGCTGTTCCACCACCATCAATAATGGAATTATCAACTCGGTAAATTTTACGGTCTGGAGCAAGGATAGTATCGTCCCGTTTGACTGTCATTGTTACATCGGACAACGAAAGAGTAGTAGGCATCAAGTAAATCTGCTCGAGATTAATTCGAGGAGAACTGGCGTTGAGGCTGATATTTTCCAGTGATATATTTTCGTAACCCAGCATTTTCACCTGGATGGAATATGTGCCAGAAGGAAGATTTACAATACGGAACATTCCTCTTTCATTTGAGGCTGTCCCCGATATTTCTTCACCCGTTTCGGGATCAACGACAAGGATATTCGCGGACTGGAGGGGATCTCCGGTATCTGAGTCGATGACCTGTCCACGAATCACACTCGATGGTTGGGCGTTTAAAGTTGTGGTAAATATTATTAAGCTTAAAAATATTATAAAAAACCGGTTAAAATATTTGCCAGGCATCTGGATTCCTTATCGTCGCTGCCGTACCTGTAATGAGGTTCAGGTCACGAAGGTTTAAAATGAAGATACATAAAGTACCGATAGTTTAACGCTTCAAACCAGTGACGGTTTAATCGCAATTATCCAAAGGGAGCTATTGTTGGATCAAAGAAGGTTTATATGTAGTAAGAGAAATAAATGAAAATTGGGCAATCCTTTACTATATTCCTGTCGCACAATTAAACAGGAAGGCTAAAAAATGGGAATTCTGAGGAAATACGCGAATATTGTCAGTAAGATTGCAGCCGTTGGCGCGGCGATATTATTAACTTTTATTGGACTGTTACACGTTATCTGGGCTTTCGGAATTTACTGGCCAGCACAAGACTACCAGGAATTTCTCAATATGTTCTGGGGTGAAACTTCTCCAATGCCGCCGCTATGGACGGGAATTATCCTGGCTGTAGTATTTTTTATCGGGTCATATGGATATGTAAACATGGCATGGGGTAGGAGCCCGTTCTTACCAAAATGGTTATGGACTTCTGGCTTGACTGCCCTGTTTATTATAATCGGTTTACGTGGTGTCCTGGCCCCCTTGGAAATGTTTCGTGGAGAGCTGGAGCCATATAAAACCCTCAACCTGAGTGTCTACTCACCACTCTGCATTTTTATTGCCCACCTTGGAGGATTTGCCCTTTTCCTGCGGCCTGAGAAAAATGACTGGTTTAAAACTTTCATAAGGAGATTGTTTAAAAAGTAAAAAATCCAGTTGCTAACCGTTTTAACACTGAAAATCTAAAACTCGTAAAAATTCTTTCGAGAGGGGAGAGGATCATGGTTAGGAAGGTGATGGCAGCGCTGGTGATTTGTGTCTCTATTTCTTTTGTGACTTTCGCGCAATATGAAAAGGGTGACAGGGAGCTGGGATTTACGGCTGAAGCCAGGCATGTAGAATCTGATTCATATAAATATTCATATGCTGGTGATTACCTGGGATTAAACTTGTCTGCAGGTCATTTCCTGGTAAATGGACTTTCCCTGGAACCTGAAATATTCTTCTTTAAAAATTCCGGGGAGAGAATATCAAAAAGGTTTATAATAGGTAACATATCCTATACGTATAAATTTAAAAAATCAAAAGTCGCACCATTTATAAAGCTTGGGATTGGATCCGGAAATATAAAAGGAAATACAATTTCTTACTTCTGGCAGTTACCTACCTATGCCAGGATTTACAACGCTTCACTTGGACTAAAACATATGATCTCATCCAAGGTGGCAATTAAGTATGAAATTAATCATCGAAACTACAAGGATTCATACACACCCCGAGACGGTGGCTTTTCAACCTCCTCGATAACTTACGAAATATCTGACACATCACTGCTGGTTGGGCTGACCCTTTTACTGAATAGGTCAAATTAATATTCGAAGAATGACTATTCAGGTTTGAGGATAAGTGCATCGTTGATAATGGTGTCATCTCCGACTTGCCTGTCCGCCAAAATCTTGGCGATGGCGGAACCGGGATTTGCCCGCCAGTGTGTAGGGCGGGATCCAGTGTCTTTTGTATTTAAGACTTCATTAGGGAGAGAATCATGGTTAAAAGAGTAATGGCAACACTGGTGATTTCTATATTTGTCTCATTTACAGCTTTAGCTCAATATGAAAAGGGCGACTGGGAGCTGGGATTTACCGCTGAAGCGAAACAAGTCGATAAAAGGCGGGATACCAGTATCGATGTAGATTCTTATTTCGGATTGCATTTATCAGCAGGTTATTTTTTAGCCAATGGATTTTCATTAGAACCTGAATTATTTTTCTTCAACGCTTCTGACAATGGTACACCATACAAGTTTATAATTGGTAACCTTTCATATACTCTGAAGCTGAAAGAACTTAAAGTTGCTCCGTTTATGAAGGTTGGAGCAGGTAGAGGTAATACTACAGGCTGGAGATATATAGACTTACGGCAGTTTAATTATAATGAATGGATTCTTAATGCTTCGGTTGGAATGAAACACATGCTATCCTCAAATGTGGCTATTAAGTATGAAATCAACCATCGAAAATATACGGATAGATACTTTAATGACCGTGCACCAGAATACTCTTATACATATAAAATATCAGACACTTCACTTCTTGTTGGATTAACCTTGTTATTAGATAAAAAGAAAAAATAGTTAAATAAGTAGATATTCAAAAACTAGTAGGACGGGTTCGGTAACCCGGCCTGCACTCAACTCACCGCTCTTTAGCTTATTGCCCCTTTTAGTATTCTTTCATTATTCTTAAACCTGAAAATTGGTAAACAAAATTAATTGTGATCGAAAGGGGCGAGGATCATGGCTGTGAGAATAATTATTGTAATTCTATTATTTTCAATTTTTCCAATTCAGGCATTTGCTCAATTTGAATCGGGAGATGTAGAGCTGAGTTTTACTATGAACATCAATAATTATAAAGAAGAAACTGAACCTTCATCTACATCTAACGATGAAACTACTTTCTTTTATCTCAACATATTGGCAGGATTTTATGTTGCTAAAGGATTAGCGTTTGAACCTGAGCTGGCCATATATGCAATTGAATCTGGGCAACCTACAAGTTACATGATTGCAAATATGTCATACACGCATCAAATAAAAATTCAAAAGTTGCACCATTTGCCAGGATTGGAATTGGTTCTGGTAATACTGCTCCAAATGTTTGGGGACCGATGATATATATGCCTCGATTAGAAAGCAATGTAACAGTTCTTAATGCTTCTACAGGACTCAAACATCTTATTTCAAAGTCAGTTGCTATAAAGTATGAGATAAACCATCGGAAATATAAATATCCATATCGCGGACATGGGCAACGTTATTCTTCAGTAGATTCCACAACCATTACAAATATCTCATTTTTTATTGGTCTTTCTTTACTTCTGAATTAAATCGATGTGTATAAACTTACTAATGGTCTCAGTGAGAAGGCCGGATTCCCCCCGAATCCAACTGATATCATATTATTGTATAAATCAGTCAGGTATAAAAGGAGATGTTTCATCTTGTGTCGTTGCGAGGAAGCGACCTGTACGCCAAAGCTTTAGCGACGGCGTAAGCGACGAAGCAATCTCGGTTTTGATTTGATTATAATTGAGATAAAAGCCGGGTTTGGATAACCCGGCCTGCATGCTTATTCAGGTCTTCCTTTGTTACCATATCCTGAATCTTCAGCCAGGATAAGATCAACCCAGATGGTTTCGGACTTCATCTGTTTTTTGGAAGGTATTTTTCCGCCTGGAGGGCCGTTTCGCGGTCCCATTCCGTCTCCGGGTCTACCGCCACCCATATCTCCCATACCACCTCGGCCACCCATACCCCCACGTCCGCCGGGACCACCCATTGGCATATCCTTGCGTTTCGGTGGAATTTCAAAACCGATAGATATTTTATCACCCGCAGAGGCGTTCAATTTATAGTCTGCTGAGGATAAGGATTCCAGGGGAATTCCTATTTCATAAGTGATAGTATTCCTTTCAGCTCCCTTTGCAGCGGCTGGACCCTGGAACCCGTTCGACGGGACTGTCATAAATTCGTCGCTGTTACCGTCAAATCTTATCACCACCTGGTTGGGGCTGACGGCAGGAAGGGGAGGTACCAGTTCATTATCCATTGGTGGAGGAGGATTTTTTTGCTGGTTCCTGCCGTCAGTTCGATTCCTTCCCATTTGAGAAGTCATCTCGCCCCGGTACATTAAACCAAGTTTCTTTTTATGTTTTCCTTCGTCGTTAAGCCAGAGTGATACACCAAAACGTTCTTTTGGAGAACCTGACGCGCACCGTACAGCAATCCAGAGCATTTTATCGTCATTTGCAGCGCTGAATGCTATTCCAGAGTCTTCATCAAACAGTCGTGCATAACCCTGCCAGTCGTTTTCAATACCGTCAACTTCCATTGGAGTCTTTGCCCACTGGGAATTAACGCTTCCTTTGCAGCCGGTTGAAACAAGTAAAATTGTCGCTAAGATTAATAGTGCCGGTATGTCATTTCGCTTATCGATCATTTTTCGTCCATTCCTGCCGGTTTATTACGCTCATTGAATTGACGTTTGAAATTTGACCTGGTTTAATTCTGGCGAGAGCCACCAATTCTGACTTCATTTACCAATTTCTACTCATCTGTTTGCTATCCGGGTTAGCCCGGGTATAGTTTATACTAAGAAAAGTTATAATCGTTTCTTGCCGGGGTGGTGGTGAAAAGTGTTGTGAATGGGGGAGACGTGTCTGAAAAGTCTGATCCGAATACTACCAGGAAATTTACCACCCTCTTGGTCGTGTTATCGTTAATTCAACTAATCCTGCTATCATCATGCTCGATCAGGGTAACAAGCTACCTTGCTCTGAATCCCAGTACTTACCAGACCGGCGAAACCCTTGGGCAGGGTGATTATGAGCTTCGTGGTACTCTTTCCACCTCACCCGTTTATAAAACCAGTGCTGAAATAGAGTATGACAGGCCTGACTCCATGACAGTTGAGACCGGTTTTCCTGCTGAAGGATATATCTTCGGTGGTAATTTTCAATATGGCTTAACCGATCGTTTTGACTTTCTATTCGATCTCTATATGAACCAGGCGATAGTGTTTATACGTCCCGGTGCTCGAGTTTTTCTCAAATACCGTGTTGGTCCTGTAAATTCACCCCTTGCGGTTTCCATCATGCCTGGTGCCGGTTATATACTGGGATCGTCCGGCCGGGACAGGGAAGAAAATTTTGTTGTTGACGAAGATGATATGCTGGAGATTGAATCCAGTATGTACCTGGCTGAGCTTCACCTGCCGATAAGCTACCGTTTGGATAGAGATTTGATTTTTACTTTTGGACCACTGGTTACCTGGACAGACTACGAGGCCCCTATTAGAGGGATCGTCGAAGGTTATAAACATGACGAGGTAGTTCAATTATCTGAAATGATTCCCGGGATTTCAATTGGTGCCCAGTATGACAGGTCCGTTATTGAAATGACTGTTCTCGATGTTGACGGTTCTCTTCACGCCGCATTCGGCTTGGCTATCAGGTTTTAGATGATGAGATCAAAATCACTCCGAAAATGTAACTTATTACTCTTTCTGACTGTCATTTTACTGGTGCTTCCTGTCTTTCAAGGCTGCACGGTCATCGGTTTTGGTGTCGGACTTGCCAGGCGTGATACAGAACCTGCAGAATATGATGTCGAACTTTCAGAGGACAATCCAGGAATATTTGAAGGAGATTTGGTTCAAATTGATGTATCTGGCTACGGTCTGGTGACAGGAAGAGTAGCAGGAATTATTGCAGGCGAACGGATGAAAATTATACCCCTTTCAAGTGAATTTCCTCACGATCCCGTCAGCGAGGAGATTATAGAAATTCCATTTAGCAGTATCAGAGAATTGAAATTAATTGAGTATGACCATCTGAAGTCAGCCATCAAGTATGCCGCCTACGGATTTATTGTGGATTTTATCCTTTACTCAACCTACCGGAGCTACATAATACATGATGATGCAGCCGGGTGGGATAAATGATGTTGGAATGCTCCTACGTTGTTTTGTCTTAGTTCACATTGTATAGTAAGTTACATCAGTTATGCAAGTTCACGCAGTGGATTCTAAAATGAATAAACTGAAGGCGTCCCTTTTCCTTCCACTATTAGTTCTGCTGGTCAGTTGTTCTCGTCAGGAAACCTTCCAAATGGTTCACCAGGTTACTGGCGGTATAGAGACAAACTGTTACCTCGTATATGGTGAAAAGTCAAAAGAGGCAGCATTGATAGATGTAGGTGGGGAAATAGATTCCTTGTTGGCATTTTTGCACGAGAACGATCTTCTACTGAAATATTTCCTCTGCACTCATGGTCACCCTGACCACCATATTGGTATTCACGATATTTGTGAAGATTTCCCGGAAGCTTTAATTGTACTACATAAACTCGATTATGATGACCTTCCGCTTATGCGTGACTGGATGATCGAGAATATGAGCAGACCGTTTTTAGAGTACATGTTGAGTGATTCCCAGAGAAAGAAAATCTACGATTATGATTGCAGCACATTTGAAGTACCTGATATTTTTATCGAGGACAACGATGTTCTCCCCCTGGGATTTGGAGAAATAAAGGTATTCCACACACCAGGTCATTCACCTGGCAGCGTCTGCTACTACATCGACAATAAACTATTCACCGGCGACCTCCTGTTCTACAGGTCAGCAGGACGAACAGACCTTCTTCATGGCTCTCATCGAGACCTGGTTAAATCCATCCAACGTCTATATGACCTCTTTCAAGACGATACGCCCGTCTATCCCGGTCACAATCAGTTTACCGACATCGGATCGGAAAAGATGGAGAATAAAGAGGTTCCAATTTCATCTTTAGACTTGTAATGTAGTTGCGTGATATTTATTTTCCACCTTTTATAAATTCAATTCAAGCAATTTGGCATTTTTCGAATAATTTGCTCTTTTGGTAGAAACATATCAAATATATTATTATATTCGTAAACTTTATCAAAATTGCTAAAAATCATAATGGATTGTGTTCAGGTTCAGATATGAAAACGTTAAGAATTGTTTTTCAATTCGTTCTTACTTTCTTGTTATTATTCATTATAGATTTTCCAGCAGATGCACAGCTCGCTACAAATAACGAAAAACTCCACAGGTTGGCCGAAAAATACCAGGAACAATGGGACAGCCAGCGGGGTAAGGAATTTCTCCAGTTAAAATCCATCAAATCCGGAGCCTGGGGCTCAATATATACTGATCCCAGGATTGAATTAGTAGGGATTAAATCATCCGGTAGACCGATCATATTCTCCTCCCACAATGTAGACGCCGCGGTGACGATCAGTACAAACAGGACATGGCCGACAGGTGATGCTGGATACAGGTTGTCTGGTTCCGGAACAGCACCTGGTGAACTTGGACTTTGGGATGGCGGACTTCCACGGGATACACACATTGAGTTTGGTGGTCGAGTAACCAGGATGGATGTAAACGTGGGGAGCGTTTTTAACCAGAACCATGCTACCTGTGTAGCTGGAACCATGGTTGCTGTTGGTCAGAACTATGACGCCAGGGGGATGAGTTATGAAGCGCCCCTGGAAGCGTATAACTGGGCAAATGATCATGTGGAGATGGCACTTGCTGCTGCAAACGGAATGCTGGTATCTAACCACTGTTACGGTGAATTAAGGGGTTGGTTTCGTAACCCGGAAGAAGACGAATGGTATTGGTATGGAGATATCGAGGTATCCGAAACGGAAGATTACCTGTTTGGATTTTACAGTGCTGTCAGTGAAACCTGGGACGAAATAGCATATAACGCTCCTTATTATACCATGGTAAAATCGGGTGGGAATGAACGTTTGCAGGGTCCACCTCAAGGGACACCCCACTGGGTGATGGATACTAATAATAACTGGATCTGGAGCGTTGATACCAGGAATCCTGACGGTTATCCGTATGGTTTTGATAGTATCGATGAACGTGGTTCAGCAAAAAATAGTATTACTGTTTGTGCCGTTGATGATATTCCGGATGGCTACCAGGAAGTTGACGATGTAAGGCAGATAGCTACAGACTTCAGCAGTTGTGGACCGACTGACGATGGCAGGATCAAACCGGATATTATGGCCAGTGGGCAGACATTATTATCAACAACAGCGTTTGACCAGTATTCTAATCCCAGCGATAATTCCTACACAACTGCCAGCGGCACCTCCATGTCAACCCCTGTAGTGGTCGGTTCAATTAACTTGTTGATAGAACATTATTCGAATCTGTATGACGGAAATCATCCACTTTCATCGACAGTTAAAAGTGTGATTATACATACTGCAGATGAAGCTGGTCCTCATCCCGGCCCGGACTATGTATTTGGTTGGGGATTGATGAATACTAGAAAAGCTGTAGACCTGGTTCAGTATTCAACATATGATGACCATATAATAAATGAAGCAGTCCTCAATGATCAGGACGATCATTATTACCGGTTTTATGCTAACGGAAACAGCGCCATCCGTGTGACAATGGCATGGACAGATCCACCGGGAACACCGGTCGCGCCATCAATAGATGACAGAACACCGATGCTGGTAAATGATCTCGACCTTAGGCTGACCAGGGATGCTGATTTAGTGACATTCTACCCATGGACACTCGATCCGGATAATCCTTCAGGTCGGGCGACACCATGTGACCAGATGAATGATAATGTTGTTGACAATATCGAACAGATTGTTTTACCCGATCCTGATGAAGGATTTTACACTCTCGAAGTCAGCCACAAAAACACCCTTGTTAACAACCTGCAACAGTACAGCCTGATAATTACCCACACCCCTTATTCAGGCTTTCAACCTGATTTTATAGAACATGAGGTTGCCTCTGATGTTGAAGGAGTGAGCTCGGTTTATATCCGGGATATAAATCGAGACGGTCTAAAGGACATAATCAGCACTTCAATATATGATGATGAAATTACTTACTGGAAGGCAACAGTTTATCCGGGTATCTGGAATGAGATAACTGTTGATAACCATTTTGACGGTGCCTTTTGTGTCGCAGCCGTGGATATTGACGGCGATATGGATGATGATATTATCGGATCAGCACTGGAAACCGGTGGACTGGCATGGTGGGAAAACACCAACAACGGTAACGACTGGATATATCACCAGATAGATGCCACGACGCTCGGTGTTCGTGATTTCGAAGTTGCCGACATGGGCAATGACGGTGATGTAGATATTGTAGGTGTAGAACCTATTGAGCGAGAAATCACCTTGTGGGAAAACACAAATGATGGTATGACATGGATTGGACACGTAATAGTAACAGATTATGAGCTACCCCAGGTAATTCATGTTACCGATTTAAATGCGGATGGGTACAAGGATATTATCGCCGCCAGTGAATTTTCCCGTTACCTGTCCTGGTGGGAAAGTCCGGGAGAAATGTTACCCTGGACGGAACACGTTATCAACAATGATTATTATGGATTCAGTATATCTTCCGGTGACATGGACAACGATGGAGATATTGATGTTGTCAGTTCCAGCCTCGATTCGGAAGAGCTTTTCTGGTGGGAGAACCTTGGATATGGGTTAAACTGGTCAGGCCATCTCGTAGAATCCGATTATAATGGATACAAGGTCAAGGTTGTTGATCTCGATCAAGACGGAAACCGGGATATTCTCTGTTCATCTGAGGAAGATGACCTGGTGACCTGGTTCCGAAATGTTGGGAATGGTTTGAACTGGTATCGTAATGACCTGGTTACCGGTTTCGACGGGGTGCGAGGGTTTGACGTCGCGGACATGGATCATGACACTGACATCGATATAGTTGCTGCGGGATTTGATGATGAACAGGTGTGTTGGTGGGAGCAGGATGGGGCACCGGGCCAAGCAGGCTCTATCACCGTTACACTGGAGGAGTTCAGCACGCCGGTAATTCTCCCCCCCAATGGTGGGTATTTTAGATTCGATTTCCAGTTAATGAATAATACAGCCGGCCTTAACCAGGGTGATATCTGGAGCGAATATATTCTACCGAATGGCTACACATCTCCCCCAATACCGTTGGTCAACGAGCTACCAATACCGGCAAATACCGTTTTAACATTCAATAACCTGTTACTGGAAATACCAACCTTTGCATCAGCCGGGACATATTCTTATGTAATACACGGCGGTTTGTATCCGCACTCCTCGATATCTTCCGATGCAATCGAATTTACAAAGGCTGGAGATATCCTGGGAACGATGAATTATGAAGACTGGGATACGGGCAACCTCGAAGATGTTTTCGGTGACTATCTGATAGATAAAGATGACATTACCGTTACAGAAATTCCTTCCGAATACTCGATAAGTGGGATTTATCCCAACCCGTTTAATCCGGCGATATCAATAAGTATCAGTCTGCCGGAACAATCATGGCTGGAATTGACCGTGACCAATATCTTGGGTCAGCAGGTTGATGTTCTGGCAAAAGGATCATTTGACGCCTGTTACCATAATTTTACTTTTAACGGATCAAACCTGTCAAGCGGAATATACTTTATCCATGCGAATGTACCGGGCAAAATGAAAAAGATGCGCAAGGTTGTTTTGATGAAATAGAGCTTCACGATTGAAACAATTAATTATTTAAGATGCTAACCTCAAGGTTTGCATTATTTTGAGTCATTTCGTAGCGACCAGATTACTGATAGTTTCAGACATCAAACAACGACTCCTATCCCTACTAACTTTTTGGCATTTTTCGGATTAATTACGCGTGCAGTAGGAACAATCCTTTTTTATCCTTATATTTGAAGACTTTATCAATATCGCAAATACTCAATAATAAATACTCACAGGCAGAGCAATGAAAACGTCCCGGCTGATTACTCAATCTGTTCTTATCCTCTTGTTATTGATCCTGTTGACGCCACTTTCTCAATCCCAGGTAACCACAAACGTTGATGAGCTCCACCGTTTAGCTGAGAAGTACCAGGCGCAATGGGACAGTCAGCGCGGTGACGAGTTCCTCCGGTTAAAAACCATCAAGACCGGAGCCTGGGGAGCGATCAATTCTGATCCCAGGATTGATCTCATTGGGGTAAACGAATCGGGCAGACCGCTGTTTCTAATCCTCAACAACCTGGATGCCGCCATTGCCATCAGCACCGATGATGTCTGGCCGGGTGGGACAGCAGGATACGGTCTGTCAGGTTCGGGTACTACATTGGGACAGCTTGGTTTATGGGACGGTGGTCTTCCCAGGGATACTCACGTTGAATTTGACGGACGGATAACCTGGATGGATGTAATTCCGGGGAACCAGTTCAACCAGAGTCATGCAACTGCCCTTTCAGGGACTTTGATCGCTGCCGGATTAAATCCTGACGCTAAGGGGATGAGCTACGAGGCTGAGCTTGTTGCTTATAACAGTGATAACGACCATGCTGAAATAGCCCTGGCCGCGGCTGATGGAATGCTTGTATCCACTCATTGCTATGGTGCAATACGGGGCTGGTTTTTCGGACCTGGCTTTGAATGGATGTGGTATGGTGATATCGATGTATCAGAAACTGAAGACTACCTGTTTGGTTTTTATACGCAGGTGAGTGCCGCCTGGGATGAAATTGCTTATAACGCACCCTATTATACCATGGTCAAGTCAGGCGGTAACGACCGATTACAAGGTCCTCCACCAGGTACTGCTCACCAGGTCAGGGATACCAATAACAACTGGGTCTGGAGTACGGATGTCAGGGATCTTGACGGCGGTCCGGCCGGTTATGATTGTATCGGGGAACGCGGATGCGCCAAGAACAACATCACTGTTTGCTCTGTTGATGATATTCCCGGTGGATACCAGGATGTCAACGATGTAACACAGAATAATACAGCGTACAGCACCTGCGGTCCGACCGATGACGGCCGTATTAAACCGGATATTGTAGTCAGCGGGGAATCGCTTTTAAGCACTGCAGCGTATGACCAAGCATGGAATCCAAGTAATAATTCCTACACTGAAATGGGTGGAACTTCAGCCACCACGCCGGTAGTAGCCGGTTCAATCAACCTGATAGTGGAACATTACTCAAACCTGTACAATGATAATCCACCATTATCATCAACTATAAAAAGTATCCTTGCGCATACTGCTGACGAAGCAGGTCCAGATCCCGGTCCCGATTATGTCTTTGGCTGGGGATTGATGAATACAAGGAGAGCTGTTGATCTTGTTCAGTATTCAACGGATGTAGTCAACACAATTACCGAAACAATCCTCAATGACCAGGATGTTGATGTTTACCAGTTTTATGCTGATGGGAACAGCCCCATCCGAGCAACCCTGGCATGGACTGATCCTCCAGGAACACCCATCGCGCCTGCATTAGATGACAGGACACCGATGCTGGTAAACGATCTCGACCTGAGGCTGACACGTGATGCCGATCTGGTAGCCTTCTATCCGTGGACGCTTGATCCGGATAATCCGTCCGATCCGGCAACCCCATCTGACCAGGTGAATGACAACGTTGTTGATAATATTGAACAGATAGTTCTGTCTAATCCTGACGCAGGATTTTATACTATAGAAGTCAGCCATAAAAACACACTGGAAAACAATCTGCAGCAGTACAGCCTTGTGATCACTCACGCACCATATCCGGATCTTACACCGGTTTATATAGAACATGAAATCGCACTTAATCTAAATGGAGTAAATTCTGTTTTTGCACGGGATATAAACCGTGACGGTCTGAAAGATGTTGTCAGTGCTGCACTACAGGACAATGAAGTCACATACTGGCAGGCCACTAACAATCCGGATAGCTGGAATGAGATTACCGTAAATGACAATTTCGACGGTGCCTTATGTGTTGCGGTAGCTGATATAGATGGTGACAGGGATGATGATATCATCGGATCCGCCCTGGAAACAGGTGGGCTGGTTTGGTGGGAAAACACCAATTTTGGTAACACCTGGACTATTCACCAGGTTGACGCGACAACACTGGGTGTGCGCAATTTCGAAATTGCGGATATGGACAATGACGGTGATGTGGATATTGTTGGTGCTGAATCCCTTGACGAGGAAATTACCTGGTGGGAAAATACCAACAATGGAATGACCTGGATTGAACATATAGTAGATATAGATTATACCCTGCCTGAAGTCATTCATGTTGCCGACCTGAACATGGATGGGTACAAGGATATAATAGCCGTCGGTGAATTCTCCCAGTTCCTTAACTGGTGGGAGAATCCCGGTGACGTATTACCATGGACTGAACATGTCATCGACAATGATACATATGGCATCAGTATCTCATCGGGAGATTTTGATAATGACGGGGATATTGATGTTGTCAGCTCAAGCCTTATCAATGAGGAGGTCTCCTGTTGGGAAAATCTCGGCGACGGTTTAAGCTGGTTCGGGCATTTTGTTGAGATCAATTATAGCGGATACCAGGTGGAGGTAGTTGATCTTGATATTGATGGAAGCCTGGATATTCTCTCCTCCTCTGAGTCAGATGACCTGGTAACATGGTTCAGGAATGGGGGCAACGGATTTACCTGGAACCGTTTTGATCTTGTTACCGGATTTAACGGGGTGCGTGGCATTGATGCTGCGGATATGGATAATGACAGCGATATTGATATTGTCGCTGCGGGGCATTACGCTGACCAGGTTAACTGGTGGGAGCAGGATGGAACTCCTGACCAGCCCGGACTGATAGCAATCACGTTAACTGAACTTAATCCCCCGGTCTACCTCCCGACCGATGGTGGATTTTTCATCTTCGATTTCCTGTTGAAAAACAATATACCGATAAACATCCAGGGTGATATCTGGAGTGAACTTGTCCTGCCCAATGGTACTACTTTTGGTCCGCTGCAGGTTGTAAACGGGATAAATATTCCTGCCAATGCCGTGCTCACGTTTAATAATCTTTCACAGGAAATCCCGTTTTTTGCACCACCAGGAACGTATTCCTATGTAATCAACGGTGGGCTATATCCAAACTTCCCGGTCGCATCCGGCTCTATTGAATTCACAAAGGTTGGTGGAGTCCCGGCCGCCATGCAGATTGAAGACTGGAATTCAGAGAACTTTGATGAAATTTTCAGCGACTATCTGATGAGTGGGGATGAGTATAAGGGTACCGTATTTCCATCTGAATACAGGATAGCGGAGATATATCCCAATCCGTTTAATCCGGCGACGTCTGTTAATATAAGCCTCCCGGAAAAATCCTTGATGCAATTGACTGTGACCAACACCATCGGTCAACAAGTAGAAATCCTTGCTGATGGATCTTATAGCGCCGGTTACCATAGTTTCACATTTGAAGGTACAAACCTGTCCAGTGGAATATACTTCATTCACGCGTTTGTCCCGGGGAAAATGAACGAGATCAGGAAAGTTGTTTTGATGAAATAAGGTGTACCATTTGAATTGATTATGTTTCGAAACCGATTTCTATTAAATTTTTAAACAATCAGTATTGAAAAGAATAAAATAAGGGGAGGAAATTATGAAGAAGTTAGTAACCTTAATGTTGATTTGTATCTCTTTTTGTTTAGCCCTGCCATTGGGTTTCGCCCAGGATGTCACATTCAGCGATCAAATTGATATTACAACCGATGCGAATATCGCACGGTGTGTATACAGTGCCGACCTGGATGGGGATGGGGACATTGATGTTCTCTCGGCATCTCTTGGTGACGATAAGGTAGCCTGGTATGAGAATACCGATGGTTTGGGTACTTTCGGTCCTCAGCAGATCATCAGTACCGATGTAAGCTGGGCTACTGCAGTAACCAGCGCCGACCTGGACGGGGATGGAGATTACGATGTTATCTCGGGATCATACTGGGAAGGTGAAATACACTGGTATGAAAACACCGATGGCCTGGGAAATTTTGGTGAACAGCAAGTTATTACTTCAGGTGCATCAGGTGCCACTTTTGTTTTCAGTGCTGACCTGGACGGGGATGGGGACAACGATGTGCTGTCTGCATCTGCATGGGACTCTGAAATAGCCTGGTATGCAAACTCCGATGGACTTGGAGATTTTGGTGTCCAGCAAATAATCACCACCAATGCCGGTTGGGCGAATTCCGTGTTCAGTGCGGACCTCGACGGGGATGGGGATATGGATGTGCTCTCGGCATCTGAAAGTGACAACAAAATCGCCTGGTATGACAACACCAACGGACTTGGCAGCTTTGGTGGGCAACAGATAATCTCCACAGATGCGCAATCTGCCTATTCCGTTTTCAGCATTGATCTTGATGGTGATGGTGATAACGACGTTATCTCCGGATCTTATGCGGATGATAAGGTGGCCTGGTACGAAAACACAGATGGTCTGGGAGATTTTGGCGAAGAGCAGATAATCACCACTGATGCGGATGGTGCAATGTCGGTATGTGGCGTTGACATGGATTTGGATGGTGACTACGATGTCCTCTCAGCGTCTTATAACGACGGTGGAATAGCCTGGTTTGAAAATACTGACGGTCTCGGGAGTTTTGGTGATATGCAGCTTATCGACATCGGCGGGCTCTGGGTGCGGTCAGTTCGCGGGGCTGATCTTGACGGGGATGGTGACTATGATGTTCTCACAGCGTCTGAACCTGACGACAAAATCGCCTGGTACCGTAACCAGCTTGAAGTCGCAGGTCTTGAGCTAACGATTACCCCGTGGGATGATCCTACATTTGTTGGACCCGATGGAGGTAATTTCCGTTGGGACGCTGTTGTAGAAAACACTTCAGATGAAGCGGTCAATTTTGATGCCTGGACTGGATTAATTCTGCCCGACGGCACCCCCTATGAACCGTTGGATATTTTTTATGACCTGACGCTTCTTTCAGGACAGGTTTTGATGGCTTCACCTAATCAATTAGTCCCCGGTTTCGCTCCAAACGGAATCTATACTTACATCGCTCGGGTAGGAGACTTTGACGCTGATGAGATACTGGCAGAAGACAGTTTCGAGTTCGCTAAACTTCCCCTGGCTGGTCCAGCAGCAACTGTTTTCGTTAATAACGAATGGAAACTGTCCGGCTGGTTTGATGGACAGGTCGAGATGACTGGACTTGATGAAGATCTAAGAGCGATACCATTGGTGTATTCTCTCGAACAACCTTACCCAAATCCATTTAATCCGCAGACAAATATTTCGGTATCGTTGCCGTTAACCTCAAACCTGGACGTCCTGGTATTTAATTCTGTTGGACAATTGGTTGACATTGTCGCAAAAGGATCATTTGAGGCTGGGTATTATAGTTTCACATTTGATGGTGCAAACCTTTCAAGTGGTATATACTTCATTCACGCGAATGTCCCAGGAAAGATGAACGAGATCAGGAAGGTTGTTTTGATGAAATAGTTTAAAACCCGATTTGCATGTCAACTCGGTAAGATACTTACAGGTTTATCTAACAGAACTTAAAAATAGTGATAAATGATAACCCGGCTTGACTTTGATCCTCTGTAGCTTTTGCGAAGGGGGACGCAAGCCGGGTTTATTATAGAAAAGATTTACCAATTTTTATACCGCGAAGTTTACAACTATTTTTATAATTTACTGGTTTGTCTTGACTAACAGTCCTAGTACTGTTAGTATTAAGGATACGTAAAACCATGGATTCACAAACTCTTCGCAAATTTATATTTTTATTATAGATAGTTATTTTCTCCTTTTCGTCCGTTAATACAGTTTTACCTGAAGTATTTTACTCTTTAGCCAGATGAGTGGGGGTGTATGATGCGGTTTGTTGTCGTTCTTTTGATGCTGGTATTCGATTTTCTGACGTCAACTGTATCAGCTCATGAAGTAATATTTAACGATGAAGTTCTTTTAGCGGGAGGCGCACAAAGTCCAAAGACAGCAATTGGTGCCGACCTGGATGGCGATGGTGATAATGACATCGTTTCTGCATTGGGAGGTTCTAGTGACATGGTTGCCTGGTTTGAAAACCTGGATGGAGAGGGAACTTTCAGTGCGCAGCAGGTAATAGGCACACATGATGGAGCCAGTTCAATGTTCTGCATTGACCTGGATGGTGATGGAGACCTTGATATCATTTCAGCATCCTGGTCAGAAGAAAATATTGTTTGGTATGAAAACATTGATGGTGAAGGGACATATGGTGTTCAGCATACAATTACTGAGAGTGCCAGCAGTATTCAACATGTTCATGGCGCTGACTTGGATGGAGATGGAGATAATGACGTTCTTTCTGCCTGCGAGTTTGTGGATGCGATTTTCTGGTACGAAAACATTGACGGCCTGGGTAACTTTGGTCCTGCACAAGGTATAACTAATGAAGCCGAGCAGGCTCACTGGGTCTCGACTGCTGATCTGGATGGAGATGGTGATATCGATGTTTTATCGGCGTCTGCCGGTGATGACAAGATTGCCTGGTATGAAAATATTGACGGTTTAGGTGATTTTGGTGATCAACAGGTTATAGATTCTGAAGCTGATGGCACTCAATGTGTCGAAAGAGCTGATTTTGATGGTGATGGCGATATTGATGTCGTTGCTCCAATCAGGCATGATGATAAAATTGTCTGGTATGAGAACCTGGATGGTTTGGGAGGATTTGGCGCTCAACAGGTTATTACCTTGGAAACGGATGGGATCCGTTTTGTCTCTACTGCTGATGTAGATGGGGATGGTGATATTGATGTGCTTGGTGCATCTGTCAGTGACAACAAGATTACCTGGTATGAAAATACTGATGGCCTGGGTGATTTTGGTCCACAAATAATCATCACTACAGATGTGATTGAACCTCAATCTGTTTACTGTTCTGACCTCGATGGCGACGGTGATAATGATGTTATTACTACATCAAGAATAGACGATAAGATTGCCTGGCATGAAAATACTGATGGATTGGGAGATTTTGGTGAGCAACAGATCCTTACAACCAACGCCAATTACGCCATGTCGGTTTTCAGTACTGACCTTGATGGTGATGGCGACTACGATGTCCTATCAGCATCCAGGGGTGATAGTAAAATCGCCTGGTATGAAAATATTGATGGTAATGGAAACTTTGGTCTTCAACAAATAATATCTTCAGACGCTGAAGGTGCCTGGTGTGTTTTTTCCGCTGATCTGGATGGAGATGGTGACAATGATGTTTTATCTGCATCAAGAGATGCTTGTATGATCGCATGGTATGAAAATACTGATGGCTTCGGAAGCTTTAATGCTGCACATGAGATATACATTGGTGAATTAGAGGCTTATTGTGTTTATGCCATTGATCTTGATGGAGATTTCGATCTTGATGTTATTTCAGGTACATCAGGAGAAGTTACCTGGTATGAAAACACTGATGGCGCAGGTAACTTTGGTCCTCCACAAACTATCACTATTGCTGCAAATAACGTTTTTTCAGTTTTCAGTGTTGATCTCGATGGTGATGGTGACAATGACGTTCTATCAGCATCAAACTATACATATGGTGTTGCCTGGTACGAGAACATAGATGGACTAGGCGACTTCAGTGCCGACAGGGTAGTGATAACTGATGATATTCTTGAACCTCAGTCGGTTTACAGCGTAGATCTGGATGGTGATGGAGATTATGATGTTCTCGCGGCTTCCAGACTAGACAACATGATTACCTGGTATGAAAACACTGATGGGCTGGGAACCTTCAGTCCACAACCTGTAATCACTACTAATGCTATGGATGCGAGGTCTGTATTCAGTATTGACTTGGACAATGATGGCGACAATGATGTTATATCGGGTGCAGAGGATGGACAGGGAGTAGCTTGGTATGAGAACTTGGATGGATTGGGAAATTTTGGACCACAACAATATATAACTACGCATGATATGGGAGCCTGGTGTGTTTTCGCTGCTGACTTGGATGGAGAGGGAAGTAATGATGTTCTGTTTACCCGGTTATTGGCTGATCAGGTTGGCTGGTACCGCCAAGTGCCACCGGGATCTGCACCTGATAATTTTGATCTTCTACAACCTGATAATGAAAGCTATGTCTATCCGGAAGAAGTGGTACTTGAATGGGAAGAAACAACCGATCCGGATAATGATTTCACCTATTACAGGGTGTTTGTGTCAGATGATCCAGATGACCTGGAAGATGGTTATATCTTAAGTACTAGCAATACAAACTATACTTTCACCGGTGAAGTTGGCGTCCAGTACTGGTGGTCGATTATGGCAAGGGATGATCGTGTCAATGATACATGGGCGAACCAGCCTTTCAGTTTTACAATTGATCTAAATCCTTTGGGAGAAACACCAACAGATAAACTACCAACACAGTATGAACTGACATCGGTTCATCCTAATCCATTTAATCCAACAACTTCCATCACAATTGGCTTACCAGATCAAGCGCATCTTCGATTGAACATTTACAATATTCTGGGTCAGTCGGTAAAGGTATTAGCTAACCGTCGATTAACCGCGGGATATCATAATTTTACTTTTGACGGTTCAAGGTTACCAAGTGGGATATACATCATTCAGGCATATGTTGCTGACAACATGAACGAAACACGGAAAGTTATTTTGATGAAGTAACTTTATTGGAGGAGGATGCTATGAATGTGTGCAGTAAAAGAACAGGTCAAACTATCCTCGTAATTATAGTGTCGGTTGCCTTGGTTGTGACCGGCTTTTCCCAGACAGAATTCGCAGATTATATCATACTGGATACTGAAACAAATCAAAAATCTCTTCATACAGTAGATCTCGACTTTGATGGTGACACCGATTTTGTTCTTGGTGAGATTTATAGTATAAGTTGGTGGGAAAATGATGGTAATGCGAGTTTTACACCCCATCAGATAACTGAAGGGTGGTCTATCTGGGGTATTCACGCACTTGATTTTGACAATGATGGAGACGTTGATATTGTTGCAGCCAGGATGAATGGAGTTTTCTGGTGGGAAAACGAAGGTAACCAGGAATTTACTGAACATGAAATAGCAGATTTAGATGATGAACATTACCATGCAATATACTGCGATGATATTGATAGTGATGGAGATAAGGATGTTGCTATCGCCTCCCAGATGGATAATTATATCGCATGGCTGGAGAATGACGGTGAGGGACCTTTTATTTTCCATTATGTTGTTGGCGATTATTCTGGTGCCTCAGATGTAAAGCTGGCTGATATTGATGAGGATGGAGATATGGATATCGCCGGTTTGTCTTATCAGGATTACCATGTGAACTGGTGGGAAAATGACGGTGATGAGAATTTTACTAATCATCTGCTTCCACCGGATTTCCATTTAGCACAGCATATCTATACACTGGATTTTGATGGTGATGGCGATATTGATATTATGGGTGACGCCTACGATGATCCCGTAAGCTGGTGGGAAAATGATGGTAATGCGAACTTTACTGTCCATGATATTACCATATATCCGGCATGCACCTGGCATGCCTACCCCTCCGATTTAGACAATGATGGTGATATTGATGTTCTTCAGGCAAAAGGCGCAAGTGATGGTCTTCATTGGTGGGAAAATAATGGAGAACAGGAGTTTACGTGGCACACACTAATCGACGATCATGTATTCATCCATATCCAGGCTGCTGACCTGGATTCCGATACCGACGCGGATATCCTTGCAATAACAAATGGTCAGATCTACATGTGGGAAAACCTGCATGTACCTTTTGTCCCGATTCCTTTTGATCTATCTGCTCCTCAGAACGATTCTTTGCTTGCTGACCTGGCTGTAACCCTCCATTGGACACCTGCACGTCTTCCAGTTGCTGAGGATAGTATCACATACCAGGTGCAGGTAAGCAGGTATGAAGATTTTCATGCCATCCGGTACGAAAATGCCGGATTGGATACCTTTTTTCTCATGGAAAACCTGTTGTCTGACGTAAATTACTGGTGGCGTATCAGGGCATTAAATCATGAATCCGGAGAATCAAGATATTCAAACCAGACCTGGTTATTCACTACGCCATATGTTAATACAGTTGATCCCCGGTTTTCTGATGGGCATATGATTGATAATTACCAGTTGACAACATATCCTAACCCATTTAACGCAACTTTAAACATTTCTGTTGGATTACCTGTGGCATCTTCACTTGGGGTAAAAATATTCAACATCTCCGGCCAGGAGGTTTGTAATATTTCAGGTGGTCAATACGAGCGTGGTATATTCGATTTCACTTTTAATACAACCAATCTTACCAGCGGTATTTATTTCGTTCATGCCAGTGTTCCCGGGAAATTGGACGAAATCCGGAAGGTTGTGTTGATGAAGTAATCAGATAGACATTCCGCATGCGCGGAAAATACAGATTTTGTAATTGTTTTTTATAACCCGGCTTTTTATCCGACTTTCGG
>JANQEY010000261.1 GCA_028278125.1 bacterium
TAATCCGCTTCCGTACAGTCGTCAAAGACAACCGGGACATCGCCTATATCTTCTTCGGGCTCGCCGCCGGAATGGCTTCCGGAATTGGCGCGATTCATATAGCTGTTTTTGGAGTAGGACTGATCCTGTTCTTCATCCTCCTGCTGGATTTTGTAGAATTCGGACAAGGAAGGCGTGGGCTTTATCTTCTCAGGTTCCAGATGATCCCAACGGATACTGATAAGGAAGCCTACGAACACATCTTTGACCAGAACCTTGTCAGCTACAGAAGCCTTGCGATGAAAACTGTGAGGATGGGTCAGTTTATCGAACATGGCTTCCTGGTACGGTTAAAACCGGGTGTCCGCGAAAAGGATTTTATCACTTCCCTTTCTGCTCTCGAAGGTATGGAACGTGTCTCTCTCCTTGAAGAATCAGCAGAACCTGAATAACCCGGTTTATTATTATTTTAGAGAACTTATTATATTAAACGTTTGATATCTTGCACATCTGACCCTGATTTTATTCTTACCCTGCTTTTGCTCTAATTACATGGATCAATGTTATGGGCCATAAAGTACCTGGAGATGGTGCTAAACTTTCATACAGCATTTTACATCATAGCCAAAAACGACCGGTACCATCTGAAACTAAAGAGGATTTTTCCGACAACGCCGGGGTGGAAAACGCCGAGAAAAAATGGTGCACCATGGAGTGCGAACATGCATCCTGGCCGCGGAAGAACGTGGATGGATCAGGTAGTTGCCGAACCTTCAGCGCACTATGGTGTGAAGTATTGAACCAACATGTTACAAAAAATACGCCATGCGCGGTTGAACACGGCCAACGCAGACCTAAACCGATGTGGTGAGTTGAATTGGATAATCATTAAAGTTGATCAACCTTTTCGTTTTATTATCTAGAATGAAGCATTATTTAAGAATCATAGAAAAAAGAACTCCATCTCAAAACAACCATTTCTCTTGCCTTTGATTTCTCCTTATGTTTTATTCACTCTTAGAACGAGAAAAGATAAGAACAACCGGATATCATGAATTACTATCAGTATAAACAGCATGTCGCTACCAGCGAACAACAACTGGCAGAAGTTGAAACACGGATGTCCGATCCGTCCATTGTCTCTGATCAGAAGCAGATGAGTGACCTTGGACGGGAACATCGCCGAATCACAAACATTCTACGTGTCGCAAAAGAGTTCAAAGAGATTGAAGATCAGATTGAATCTTCACGTTCCCTGTTGAACGAAGATGACGAAGAGATGCGTGAACTGGCCCAGGCAGAAATAGAGGAACTTGAGCCGAAGGCGGAACAGGCTGAAACTGTCCTCCGTCTCGCCCTGTTACCCGTCGAAGAGGAAGATAGCCGTGACGCTATCGTTGAAATCCGCGCCGGAACAGGTGGTGATGAAGCAGGAATTTTCGCGGGCGATCTGTACCGGATGTATATCCGGTTTGTTGAGAGCAAAGGCTGGAAAAGTGAATCCCTCAGTTCCAGCCAGAGTGAAATGGGTGGATTTAAAGAGATTGTATTCGCTGTCAGGGGTGAAGACGCATTTGGTATCCTCAAGTTTGAATCCGGTGTCCACAGGGTTCAAAGAGTACCAGTTACAGAATCACAAGGTAGAATTCACACATCCGCAGCATCGGTTGCCGTTCTCCCGGAAGCGGAAGAGGTTGATGTCCAGATCGATCCCAAGGATCTCAGGATTGACGTGTACCGTTCAACAGGCCATGGGGGACAATCTGTAAACACGACCGATTCAGCGGTTCGGATAACTCACTTGCCGTCAGGCGTCGTAGTAACCTGCCAGGATGAAAAAAGCCAGCTGAAGAACAAGAACAAAGCAATGCAGGTTCTCCGTGCGCGTTTGTATCAACAGGCACTGGATGAAGAACAGGCGAAACGTTCAGCCGATCGTAAAAGCCTTGTAGGTACGGGTGACAGGAGCGCTAAGATTCGCACATATAATTATCCCCAGGGAAGGGTAACTGATCACCGGATCAACCTTACCCTTTACCGCCTGAACGAGATCATGGAAGGCGACCTGGTTGAAATCCAGGATGCCCTGAGACTTGCTGATGCTGAAGCGAAATTGAAACAGATTGTTTGATGGTTCGAATGTTTGAGACGTTACACTTAAAGACTAACGACACTGGATTCCAGCTTCCGCTAGAATGACAACCTTCCAAATGACTAATTCCACAAAAAACAGTCCTGATCTTTTACTCGACCTCCTGAACCTTGGCACTGAATACCTCGAACGGAATGAGATTGAATCACCACGACTGAATGCTGAATGGCTACTTGCTGATATTCTTAATCTTTCGAGGGTGGATCTGTATGTAAACCATGACCGTCCTGTAACTCTTCCTGAAAAAGACAAGTACCGTGATTACCTGAGACGAAGAGCGAATCATGTTCCACTACAGTTGATAGTCGGTCATACTGAATTTTACGGACATAGGATTTCAGTCAGTCAGGGTGTCCTGATCCCACGTCCTGAAACTGAATTGATAATCGATATCGCTAAAGAACTTATACCGGAGAAATCATTTAAGAATGTTCTCGATATCGGATGCGGGACAGGGGCTATCTCCGTTCTACTGGTAAAAGAAAAGATTGCTGAAAAGGTAACCGCGGTAGATATTTCGAGGGATGCAGTCCAGCTGACGAAGATAAACGCACTGAATAGTAATTTAAGCAAAAAACAATTGCTAGCTATTGATGAAGACGTTTTCGCTTCAGGGTATTCACCTCAAGGAAAACCGTTCGACCTGATTGTATCAAATCCACCTTATATAAAAGAGGACGACTGGGATTCACTTGCCCCGGAAATCCGGAATTTTGAACCAAAAGCCGCGCTTTTATCCGGTGACGATGGTCTTGACGCACACTGGGCAATTGCAAAATCCATCTCGAACTGGCTGACTCCGGATGGAATGTTTATCGGTGAGATCGGGATGGAACAGGGGGAAGAAGCTAAAACTATCCATGAATCGTGGTCACAGAATGTTTCTATCAGGAAAGATCACGCCGGATTGGATCGGTTTGTTATTGCCGGACCACCTAAGCCAAGATGCGGAGTTGATTAGCGTGTTTGAAAGGTTTAAATAACAACCTAATTATTGATGTACTCTCTAAATTCCAGCCAAATACCATTTGTTAAACCTGGTGGTAAGAATAAACTTCGTCCAACATCAGTTTGAATTACCTCTGGAACATTAATGGTAGCATTTAGAAGCACCTGAATTAATTTATCCATATCTCGGACAAGAATTATAGCACCTGCAATCTTGCGTCCTGGTACGAGTTGACGGGATGCCGGTAAAATCACGACTTCGGCTTGATTTAACCTGATAACTGTTGATTTTAACTTCTCGGGAACGAAGACATTCTCTTCGGAAATTAAAGCTCCCAATTTATTAAAAAGTTGATATTCAGCCTCGAAATCTTCTGCCGAGATCCAAACACCTATCAATGCTGCGGCACTATTCCTATGATTAAAATATTCCGGTTTATCGGTGGGTGAACGAAGGCGTCTCCCAAAGAAGATATATCTTAATTTGTCGGAAACAGGAAATGTCAGTAATCCACCACTACTGTGGTATACCATTCCATTAAAGTCAAAATGGTCTGCCAGATCATCCATTTCAGGTGCGTAAAAACCAACGAATGCAGGACCATCGCCCGACTTAAGAAAATTGAGATATTCACTACTCAACTGATCACGAGCTTCCAGCGCAGATATAAGTTCTATCTCCGTCCCATCAGGAAATTTGATGTGCTGATTAATGATGCTATTCGCGTGCGGTCTGCCTGGCTTCAAGCTGAATCCCAATTTCCGATATAGCCCGGCAGCGCTATCCAGGTTTGTCACTGCTAATGGTATATGATCCATTCCTGATACAAGTGGAGTACTTGAATCCTGCCTGGTTTGCGGGTAGACTGATCCTGTAATTACTCCCGTTATACAAAGCGAAATAAATAATTGAAGAAATCTTGAAAAATTCATGTTTAAATTTTAGAGGTAATTCTTATTTTATTGATTTTTATTAACAAGTGGAATGAATCAGTGCTCCTACCGGGTTATTTGCACAAAGCTCGTTATACTTTTTAACTGCTTCTTTTGTCTTCAATACGTGTAATTCAATCCCCTTTTCCTGCAGTATTTTTAATGTTGATTTTGCAACAGACAGTTTGCCGTAGACACCTTTACCAATTACGATAACCTTTGCCCCATGACTAATCAGTTCCTCGATATCACCCGGCTGGACACCCTGTGAATGACCTGTACCAGACTCGTTCCAGTCCCACTCCCTGCATCCACCGGGGAAAAGTTTCGCGTCTTTCAATGGTGGAAAATCTTCTACCTCTATTCTCCCCCAAGAAAGATTGGTAATTCGAGGTGATTTCATTTAGGTACCGGCAGTAAACACCAGAACCGCGGCAGATTACCGCGGTTCTGATTATTCAATACAACTTTACTTCAAATGTTTATCAAGAAACTCTATATGCTTACGATATTCCTTGATGGTGTTAACACGTTTTGCGCTGCCATGACCCTCGTCAGGGAATATCAGGGAATCAACAGCACCACCCTTATCCTCGATTGCCCTGATAATCTGGCGTGCCTCCCCAACGGGGACCCTTGGATCATTTTCGCCATGGACAACCAGTAATGGTGTTTCTATCAGGTCAACCTTATGGATGGGGCTGATCGACGCAAGGAATTCCCGGTCAGTCAATGGGCCATATTCAGCTTCACGCAAAGCACGTCTATAATCAGCGGTATTTTCCAGGAACGTGACAAAGTTTGCTACGCCAACAACGTCAATGGCCGCTGAGAACAGGTCAGGATATTCCGTAATCATGCCAAGCACAACATATCCACCGTATGATCCACCACGGATCGCAAGTTTGCCTTTTTCTGAATATCCGTTCTCAATCAGCCAATCCGCCGCAGCCTTATAGTCCTTGAGTGAATCCTTACGTTTTTTATAGTTATCCATGTTCATGTACTCGAGCCCGTAACCCGTCGAACCACGTGGATTCGGGGCAAGAACACCATAACCGTTTAGCATCATGTACTGGAAATTCCTGATAAAATAAGGCCTGAACTGACCCTCAGGGCCGCCATGTGCGTCAATTACAAACGGTATCTTTTCGCCCTTTTTATAATTGGGCGGCAGGTAGAGAAACGCTGGGACTTCAAGACCGTCAAAGCTTTCATAACGGATCAGTTCCGGATCACGGAACATCTCGCGGTCGATTCCAGCGTAGATGGAGAATGTCAACTGTTCAAGCTCTTCTGTGTGTGGATTCCATTTCCAGACATCCGGGGCACGGGTTGGACTGTAGAACGACAGGAGCAGGTTTCCATTTTTATCCATTCCACCAAATCCGAGAATGCCGTCTAGGGGTGGGGTTGGTAATTCCTTTTTACTCTCAACTTCCCTGATTCTCAGGCGTCCATATCCGTCCTCATTGACTTGAGCACCCATATACTTGAAGTCACGGGAGAAGCCTATCCCTTCCACTTCCCATTTATTGTCAAGCCATTTATCCTTGATAAATGTGACCTTTGGTGAGCCTACCTTCATCGTGGCTATCCGGCTCATCTTGTCCTTGTTATTGTTGCTGACAAGCCAGATTGTCTTATTGTCGGGCATCAGGGTAGGACTGAGGTAAGTAACGTCAATATCATCTTCAGTCAATTTCTGAACTTCGAGTGTTGTCAAGTCCACAAGGTAGAGATCGTTATTAGCGTTGGAGGTAAAATTGTAAACGATGAGGAAATTACCGTCATCTGAAAGATCAGCACAGGCGTTGTAACCTTGAGAACCGTCAAAAACCTTGATGTGTTCACCAGTCGCAATATCCATCCTGTAAATAAAGAAATCCCTTCCGTTCTCTTCATTCGAACGGAAGAAGAAAGACTTATCATCGCGTGCCCAGACCACGCTTCCATACTGAACCTTAGGATTATCCGTCAACTGGACAAGACGACCGGTCATTGTGTCCATGAGGAAAAGTTGTGAATATTCTGACCCTCCAACATCTGCTCCCACAATCGCCATATCATTATTCCAGGCAAGCGAAAAGAAATCGTATCCGTCCTCGAAGGTGGTTAGTTGGTATGGCCAATCGTCATCTGTTATCCGGTAAACTTGTGGCGCACCGGACATTCCGGAAGAAAAATAAACATGCCTTCCATCCCAACTCATTCCTTGAGGACTATTTGCACCAATCTGCAGGAAAGTCGCGATGTCAGGGATATACTTTCCCTTGTTAAGCAAGGATTTAATTTTATCCTTTTCATGACCACCAGCCATAACGATTGTAACCATACTCAAGATCATACAAACAGCCAAAATTGCTGCAATAATTTTTCCCTTTTTCATGTTTCTACTCCCTGTTTATTCATAGCTCCTCAGTAAAACGAAGGTAGTACGCTTGAATTGGATGGAGCAATATCACTCCATCAGGAAGGATAAATTCAGACGTCTCGGAGAGAGTAAAAGATATTAAACCCTGTCATCTAAGCTGACAGGGCCACCCGCCTGACGTTAAGATTATGGATCGTGTAGCACGGGTTGACTCGCAACCCGTGACAAAAAAGAATATTACTGAATTCTGAACTACCTGGGTTGCAAGCCAACCCAGGCTACACAATTTTTGTGTGAATAGATTCTATCCCGTCAATGCTGGACAAGAACACCCTCTCTGAAAAAAACCAAAGATACTGGATCCCCGGTCAAGCCGGGGACGACACCTCACCACCCACTCAGCAGAACACTGAGGCCGGATTCCCCGAATCCGGAAAGTAGACGGAGGCTTTAATTGAGTACCTGGAATAGAACTTGTCATCGATGCTGACAGGGGCACCCATTTAACCAGTCATCAAAAAAAGGCTGACCATTTCTGATCAGCCTTTAAATCTATGACGAAAAATGTTTACCAGCGTTCTGTAACCGATTTACCCTGCATAAAGAGCATCAGGTAATCCTGTCCACCGGCCTTGGAATCTGTTCCGGACATGTTGAATCCACCGAATGGCTGAACACCAACCAACGCACCGGTAATCTTACGGTTCAGATAGAGGTTACCTGAGTGAAGTTCTTTGCGGGCACGTTCCAGGCGGGCACGATCATTTGAAATCAATCCACCTGTCAGACCAAACTCAGTACCGTTGAAGATCTCAATAGCATGTTCAAAATCATCAGCCTTGATACAGGCAAGAACCGGCCCGAAAATCTCTTCCTGGGCGATACGGTCATTTTCCTTGACATTGGAAAATACTGTCGGCTCAACATAGTAGCCACCATCCTTGGTCCCACCACCACACTCAAGCTTGCCACCATCTTCCTTAGCGAACTCGATATATTCCTTGATTTTTTCAAACGCGGCAGCGTCAATAACAGCACCGAGGTTGGGATTATTTGAAGGATGATCAACCACCAGCTTCTTCGCGAGGTCAGTAACTTTCTTCACAACCGTGTCATATAACGGAGCTTCAATGATCAGGCGGCTGCAGGCGGAACATTTCTGTCCCTGGAAACCGAAGGCTGCCATCACAGCCTGCTCTGCGGCGTAATCGGGATCTGCGGTAGCGTCAACAATCTGGGCATCCTTACCACCCATCTCGAGGATGGTTCTCTTGATCCAGACCTGTCCTGGAGCTGTTTTCGCGGCCAGTTCATGAATATGGAGACCGACTTCTTTTGAACCGGTGAAAGCGATTGCACGTGTTTTGGGATGACCGACAAGGGTATCACCAACTTCTCCTCCACTGCCTGGGCAGAAGTTAACGATATTTTCCGGCAGACCGGCTTCGAGAAGGAGATCAATAAACCTTGCAGCAACGACCGGGGCTGTAGATGCCGGTTTCAGGATAACAGTGTTACCTGTAACCAATGCTGCAGTTGTCATACCAGCCATAATCGCCAGCGGGAAATTCCAGGGTGGAATTACAACGATTGGCCCGAGGGGAATATAATAGAGATTATTCTCTTCTCCCGGATAGGGAACTACAGGCTGTGCGGGTCCGAGACGCATCATTTCACGACCGTAGAATTCCAGGAAGTCAATCGCTTCAGAGGTATCGCCGTCTGCTTCAGCCCAGTTCTTTGATTCTTCATAAACCATCGCCGCACTGAATTCATGCTTACGGTCACGTAACAGTTTCGCAGCCTTGAGAAGAATACGACCACGGAAGTCCGGTTCTGTCCAACGCCAGTAATCATTAAATACTTCGTAAGCGCTGTTGACTGCTTTTTCAGCGATTTCTTTGGTAGCTTTACCTACTGATCCCACTACAGCAGAAGGATTAGCAGGATCAATCGATTCAATCTTTTTCTCTGTTTTTATCCGTTCACCGTCGATAAGAAGATCCCAGTGACGTCCAAATTCACCCTTGATTTTTTCGAGAGCAAGTTCAAATGCTTCCTTGTTCTTCGGATCGTTAAAATCTGTAAAAGGCTCGTTTTTGAAAGGCATCAGTGCCATGTTTAATCCTCCCTGAATTTCTAAGCCCGGTATGATCGGAAATTGTCGATTTTCAAACCGAACTGTTATCATTTTAAATGGAAATATTCAGATCGCTAATGGAGACGAAATATACTGAGGAGTGTTTGATTGGTCAACGGAAGTTTTTATATCTGGCTCAAGCTGAACCAGTGGAAATTCCTTGTTAAATGTAAAACGAAAACGGGACTCAAACTGAGTCCCGTTTTAATCCTGGAGATATTACTATTTCTATCCCAACAATGGATTTTTATCCATATCGTTCAGGTCTTCAAATGCCTGGCGTAACCTGTCGATGAAGTACTGTTCCGCCTGGCGTAACCATACTCTCGGATCATAGATCTTTTTATTCGGCTTGTCATCACCCTCAGGATTACCGATCTGGGTTTTCAGGTAATCAGCCTTGTCATTAAAATAGTCACGGATTCCACTTGCAAACGCCCACTGCTGGTCTGTATCGATATTCATCTTTATAGCACCGTAGGAAATAGCTTCACGGATCTGTTCCTGTGACGATCCCGAACCACCATGGAAGACAAAGCTGCACGGGTTGTTACCGGTGTTATATTTTTCCTGCACATAATCCTGGCAGTTCTTTAGGATGATCGGGGTGAGCTTAACGTTACCCGGTTTATATACACCGTGAACATTTCCGAATGCCGCGGCGATGGTAAACTTGTCGCTTATTTTACTCAATTCTTCATAAGCGTAGCCAACGTCTTCGGGTTGTGTATAAAGACGGGAGCTGTCGATGTCTGTATGATCAACACCATCTTCTTCACCGCCTGTGACACCCAGTTCGATTTCAAGGGTCATCCCTATCTTTGCCATTCTTTCAAGACGCGGTTTGCATTCTTCAATATTGTCCTGCAACGGTTCCGCGGACAGGTCAATCATGTGAGAACTGAAGAGCGGTTCTCCATGCACTTTATAATATTCTTCGCTGGCATCGATCAATCCGTCAACCCAGGGAAGGAGCTTACGGGCGGCATGGTCCGTGTGCAGGATAACAATTATCCCATAAAGATCAGCCAGTTCTCTTACATGTTTGGCTGCTGCTACCGCCCCGGCGATCATTGCCGAATGGTTTTCATTGGATAATCCTTTGCCGCCGTAAAAATGCGCACCGCTGCTGGAAAGTTGAATAATGATAGGTGAATTGGCTTCGCGGGCTGTTTCCATAGATGCATTAATCGAGTTGGTTCCCACAACATTAACAGCCGGTAAAGCAAACTGGTTTTCCTTGGCAATCGCGAAAACTTCCTGTACTCGATCACCGGTAATAACTCCACCTGTTGCAGACATCAAATCCCTCCTCTTGATCATAGAATTTGGAACTTCAGATGTAGAAAACATCTCCCAGGTGGGCCATTTCACATGAATCGGTCCACTGAGCTAAATCTAACAATCCTGTTTCGAAAAAAGTACTCGAGCCGGAGGCTCATTAACAAATAATAGAATCCCGGTTAATGTTAACCGGGATTCTATTAAAGTTTTAGATAATTTGCATTCGCTTATCAATTAAAACTGATCGCTAACCCATTGCAGCATCAGTTTCACACGTTCGTATGTATGAGTAGTATGATCGGCTGGGATCATGTTTCCTTCGGAGTCTTCAACGCCCTCAAAATAAGTATCCGTGTCAAGATCATCCAGTACTGAATTATACGCTGTGGCAAATGCTGAATGAGCATTGTTCAGATATAGGTCATCATCTACACCAACATCGAGGTATAGAGGAATACCGTCTATATTCGCTGATTGACCTCCAAGGAACCGTGTCAGGATATCATGTTCCATCCACCGATCCCAGGTAAGATCATCAATCGTACCATCGTGACCGATTGGCAGATTTATTCCTATTGGTGTATAAATTGGATTACCTGATGAATCTACTCCACTTATCATTGTTTGAAGTAACGTTGGGAAATATGGATCTGCAGGATTATAAGGGCTGAAAGCGGCTGACATGGCGAACATCATGGCAGTTATTGTACGTTCAGTTGTGGGATACATCATATTAGCCCATGCTGTACTATCCCCAACTCCACCAGTGTTTGTCAGGATTGTATCATAACCTGTCTCCTGCAATACTGCCGGCAATAAGACCTGGACAACATCAAAAGAGATAGGTGCTGATAGAGCAGAGATATTTCCGAATACACCGGGATTATTCAAGGCAATATTCATGGCACCGTATCCACCCATTGACTGACCGCCGATGGCTTTCCCTTCAGGATCCGTTGAAACGTTAAAGTTAGATTCTACTTCAGGGATAATTCCCATTATATGACTTTCAGCCTGTCCGACAGCTAAATGTCCACTATCGGTATAAAAAGAACCCCCAAGAGCATTTTTACCGTTTGGCATTACAATCACCATCGGATCCATCATGCCGTTTGCTATCAAATAGTCAGCGGCATCTGTAGCGCTGAAGAGAGCTACAAAATAGTTCTCGTCTCCACCAAAACCATGAAGGAGGTAAAGAACGGGGAAAGGATCACCGGTATCGCTGTATCCAGGAGGTGTATAGACATAATAAAAAGATGGAACACTATCATTCATCACATATGCAAAATCATCTGCGAATGGAACGATATTTCCATTTGCGATCGAAGGAGCGGTTGGGGCATCGTTCTCGGAACCGCAGCCGACGATCATCAGGGATGCCATCACGAGGAGGGCAATAACAAAATAAAACTTATTCATCGTCGTCTCCTTCCGAGTTAAAACCGGTAACCGATTGTCATACCGAACGTGTCAACCTGCATCTTCCATGTTCCGGCAATATTGTCATGAACGCCATCACTGTCGAGATCTTCTGATATTACATCACGTTCACCCGAGAAAAGATGTTCCCAGTATGCCTGGAAGAACAGTTTATCGGTAATGTTGTATGATCCACCAATGCTGATGTTATGCTTGTCTGCTACGTCCGTGATAGTCGGACGCAGGCTGGCATCAGGAATCGGGCTGGGATCGAAATAGTATCCCAGGTAAAGCTCAAGTCCCTTTTCCGGAACAGCCATATAGCTTGCACCGACGTTAAAACGGAACGAGTCTTCGTACTCGAGCAACAGTTCTGAATCTTCAGCCGGTTCACCTGTAGGGCCATCACCATCCATAATGATATCGATCTTGTCTACAGCACCCCAGTTAGTCCAGTGAAGATCGAGTGCGACAGTAAACCTGTCATTTAAGTCATAAGCAAAACCCAGCCCTGCTTCCATTGGCAACGGGAAATCTGCTTCAGCATCAGGCTCGGCAATTATACTGCCACCACTGAACAAAGCTGCTTGCGATGGATCCAAGGCTACAATCCCCGGATTCGTCGGCAGGATTAGTTCCTGTACAACCTTGCCGTCGAGAGGAATAGTCGACGGACCCTTGTAACTGAAACCGACATGAAAGTCGTCGGTGATGTCATAAAGAACACCCATATTAAATCCAAAACCGATTCCGTGGCCTTCGAGACCCGCTTTCGCGTAAAAATGTTCTACCGGGAGCGGAGCTCCTGACGGTATGGCAGAAGGGCTGTTCAGAAGGACATCCGCCCAGATAAGTCCAAGGCCAAGTCCTAACTTCAGTTTGTCTGTAGCCTGGTAACCGATTGAAGGATGAATATCGATCACCTTCAGGTCACTGTACCAGGCGTCGTCTGGAAAGTCGACATCGTTGTTGTACCCATGAGGTGGTCCGGTAAAAAGATTTTCCCAACGGGCGCCCAACGCCGCAGGTGCAAAAACGCTCAAACCGGTAGTCCACTGATCGTTAATCTGGTAGGTTAAACCAAAACTACCTGCTGGGAATGCCTCAGCACGTGTAGTTTCTTCTGTCCCGTTCCTGTATCCATCGTAACCCGGGTAAGCTGAGGACATATCCGGGGTTAACCAGACCATCGGAAACAGGCTTTTTACCTCAATACTTAAGGCATTACCCTGCCCGGCAAGACCGGCAGGATTCCAGTACATGGCGGAATAATCATCCGCGATCGCCCGGTATGCTCCAGCCATGGATAGTGCCTTGGCTCCAACACCGGCCAGGTTGTATCCACCGGCAAATACTAATCCGGGCAATACAAGTAGAAATACCAGGATGACTAAAGGTTGAAAAACTCTCGCATGATTTCTCAAAAGCTACCCTCCTTAAACTTGGTTAAAATCTCAATATTCGATGAATTTGTCATTTTTATTAAAGGCAGGCAAAATATAGGTGCTGATCAGGATGTGCGCCAGATCACATAAGGTTGTGTGAGAATTTTGTTAGGAATATTCGCTCGTGGAGGCAAAATAACTAATTCTCTACAGGCTGAATTGGAAGCTGATTAACAACTACGATGAACTGAAAACTTTGGAGAAAAGTAAATAAAAAATGCAGGTAAAAACCTGCATCTTTTAATCCATATCGGAGGACGAAACTATTTTCCCAGTGTTATTTCATAAATTTGTTTCATTCGATTGATTAATATTCAGTGCATGTAAAATAAATGTTAATGATAAAGATGAATACCTAACTTCCATATGTTTTATTGAACTTTATCCCAATATTAGGCTGGGATTGATTCATTTACCGAGTAAATCCGCCCTCCGATACGCGGGATTCTTCGTAATAAAACTAAAACTCTCTCTGCAAGAAACATGTGATCTGAAACACTCGATCAGGCAATATCAAAAATATCCGAATTAAATCATATCCCTGTAATGAAATCAAAGACTTGAGATCTTGTCTTTGTAATTATTATTTCTATATTTACAAGCTCTATATATTATAGATGCTCAACAGCGCAGGAGGTTTAAGACTCCAGGAGCTCTGATATATACCTGCAAGAACTCTTTCCAGTTCCAGGAAAATTTCAAGCTCTCTTATTTATTCGGGATTGAGGAGCTATTCAATTAGTATATGACTCGGAGAGTGATATTTTAACAGAATTTTCTTCAGGCAAATAGTCTGTATGATATTATTATGTCAGGACTTACTATCTCGCGAAATTAATCAATCCTATTCAACAGAGCCCCGGCAGTTGAAGGAACAACTATCTTCTCTTTCCTTACACCTCCTACACTTTTTGAACCGGACGCATTGGCATGATCCGCGTACACCGACCACCTGCCACTGGGAATCTGGAATGTTACTTCTTTAAACGGATTTGCGTTCATCAGGATCAACAGGTCGTCATTGGCGACTTTCAGTCGATACCCGTACGCAAACTCTCCCGGGCTTGCAAGAGAAACAAGGTCGCTACGTCGAGCGATACGCAGTGCCGGATGATTTTTGCGAAGTTCGATCAATCCTTTCACATAATCCCGCAATTCCTCGCATTCCGGGTATTCCATCTGTTCCCAGTCCATCCAGTTGGTTTCATCATCCTTCTCATAGCTATTGTGATCGAGCGTTCCTTTATTCGGATCTTCAATGTTACTGGCTTCTATAAACTTGGGACGTGCCCATTCGTCTCCGGCGTGAAGCATCACGGCTCCACGGCTGGTAAAGAGAACGAACAGTCCAAAACGTAACAGGTCCATTTCGTCGGCAGGCATTCTCAAACAGGCATCCCTCCCGCCCGGTTTGGTCTTGCCCTTCTTTCCACAGACCAACCGGACAAAATCGCCGAGAGTATATCCATCATGACAAGCCAGGTAATTAACGGCATGGTGTTCCTTCTTAAACGGCCCACCGTCAAGCTGAAGGTTACCGGTAAGGTGACGAATCAGGGTGTGATCATTATCATGCGGTCCCCATTTGCCAAACATAAACGCGCTGCGTTCAGGCTCGTATCCTCTGATTCCGTCACGGAACAGATCGTTCCAGGCCCCCCATCCACGCTTGGAAAAACGGCCATGGTCATATCGTCCTCCCCACGGCTCAGCGATCAGATGAATACCCGGGAAATCTTTCTTAAGTGTCTGCGTGATCGCATCCAGTGTACCGCCGTCAATCAATCCTGCAAGGTCAAATCGGAATCCGTCGATCCCATACAATTTTACCCAGTGTTGTAGCGATTCAATAATCAGCTTGCGGATCATTGGACGTTCAGTACGAAGATCGTTACCGCAATAACTTTCACCCATCATCTTCCCCTTGCGGTCATGGCGGAGAGAATAGAGGGGATCAATCTGTCTCAGAGGATTCTGACCGTACTGGGCAATGTGATTATAGACAACATCAACTATAACTGATAGTCCCGCCTCGTGCAGTTTTTCGACCATTGTCCGCATCTGCTTCACCTGGCGGCCGTCGACACCAATCCAGGCACCATCTTTCCGTGAAAATCCCGACGCGTAACGTGCTTCCGGGGCAAAATAAAAGGCAGGCATATAACCCCAGTGGTTGCGGGAATAACGGTTCCAGGTATTATGGATAGGCAGGGATGAATCATCAAAAGTCGGTTCGTAATAATCGTAGTCCTGCAATGGCAGCCACTCTACCGTATTTATCCCGAGGTCTGTCAGCATCCGCAGCGGGCTTCCCTTGGCATCATGAACAGCACCGAGGTATGTGCCACGGTTGGTATACGGTAGGGAACGGGCCAATGCAGAAAAGTCTTTTACATGCGCTTCATAGATAGTCAGGTCACGCGGCTGAACCTCGATGTGGCCGAGGGGAGGAAGGTTATACACATCACGCTGGAGAACCACGGTAAGGGATTCACGTTGCCATGTATTCCTCTTTGCAACCGCCCAGGAATAGGGATCAGCAAATATAACATCATCTATATTTTCAATAGCAAACAGGCTCTCGACCTTGTAACCATACAGACGACCGGGTCGAAGTTCATCCGTTGATGTTTCCCATGTCCCTTCACGTTCTGAAAAATCCATGGGAATTAGCGCTACAGGAAGTTCATCAGGTTTGTCAAATACAACCAGGGTAGAGGATTTTATACGGGGAGCGAAGAATCTAACAGTTGCGTTTTCGCCATCCCATGTAAGCCCCATCGGTTTATCAGATGAAATCCTGTCGAGTAATTCTTCCGGCAAGAGTGGAAATATTCGTCCATCAGGCAGTTTTACCCGGTATTTTTTGGTAAGATCAAAACGACCCTCGAGGGCTATTCTGTGCGGAGCCTGCCGCCAGATTTTTTTTGGTTTCCCACCGGGAAGAAACTTAAAATCTTTTGGAGAGGGTAATTCAGCAAGAGGCGCATCGAATAACAACGCCGCAATTGTGGACGATTCCAGGCTGGCTATTTTTAATTCAGGTAAGGTGATTGATATGGCTTCTTCATTTTTAACTACCATCTTGTCCATAACCTCCAGTAGATTATCAGAACAGATGGAATGTAATATAATTAATTGCTTTTATGTTCTATCGCTTCAGCTAAAAAAGAAATTTTATTTGACGATATTCCCTGTTTTATTTAATCAATAATATCCTCTGGGTATTTTCAAGCTTACCAGGGACATGAGCTTGGACGAAATACACACCACTGGACATATTTGATCCGTCAAGTTCGAACCTGTGATATCCCTTAACCAATTCTCCGTCAGATAAAGTAGCAACCTTTTGCCCAATGATATTGAATACGTTTACCTCGAGAACCGAAGCCTCGGGAAGTGTAACTGTGATAGTAGTTTTCGGATTGAATGGATTCGGGTATGGCGGTAAGACATCAAACTCAAACGGGATTAATTCTCCATGGACTGTTCCAAACTCGGGTACAAAGTAGTATTCAATCGCCCCAAGGTCAGGTGCTTCGCCATTGTAATTTTCAGGAGGAATTTCTACTAACACTTCATCGTTAAATTCCAGATAATCTGTACCAGCATCGATGCAGGGGGAGTACCTGGCAAGACGGAAATCATTTTCTTCCGGATTCTCAAATTCAGGATCTTCATTCATATTATTGCCAAGGTCAACTCTTAACGCACCCTGGTAATAATAAATTGCATCTTCACCATTCATAAGATTTGTGTGACCCATATAAAGATTTGAACTTGAGCGGTTAAGTGCTATTTCAATAAGTCCATTATTCCATAAAATTGAATTAACCAATAATATATCGCACTCTAAACCTGCGGATATTGCTCCACCTCCATTAGATTCGTTCCCTTGAATAGTGCAGTTGGTGATTTTTGGCTCACCATGATAGACTTTTATCGCCCCCCCGTCATCGGATTCATTACCGGAAAATACACAGTAAGAAAACTCTGGATCACTATAATATATACAGACAGCTCCTGCGTCATCTCCAGCGGTATTATTGTTGAATGTAGAATGTTTCACTACAGCATCTGTGCTTGTAAGTCTTAACGCGCCTCCATCGCTTCCAGAACTGTTATTAATGAACCTGCAACTTTCTATTGTCGTATTATTAGAACTCGTCTCCATTCCACCACTTGTTGCAGATGCGACATTGCTTTCAAAAATACAATTGATAACATCGAAATTTGCCGCAATAAAGCAATAAATGCCTCCGCCGTGTGAGCCATAATTATTACTTATTGTTGACCCTGATATAGTAACACTATCCATTGATGTGCAGTATATACCGCCACCCTTTGATGTTGATTCATTATTCAATATTTGTGAATCAGCTACATTTACCGAAGAATTCTCACTGCAATATATTGCACCTCCATATCCCCAAAAATTCTGATTATCTCTAGCAGTATTTTCTTCAAGAAGAACCTCTGTCATTGATAATTCAGAATTCTCTAACATGATTCCACCTCCCTTATAACCTGATATGCAGTTCCTTACTGTGATATTTGTCATTGTTACATCTGATTGGTTAAGTATTGCTACTCCTCCTCCACCCCAATCTGATTCACAGTTTTCGACTAACAGGTTATTAAGGATTACACTTGAAGAATCTATGTAAACTCCACCTCCTTTATTTACAATAAATGCTTCCATGACATCACCATTTCTAAATGTCAGGTTTTCTATAAAACATCCATCATTACCACTAAGCTTCATCAGACGAGTTTCGCCTTCTGCATCGAGAATAACATTATCTTCAGATTCACCTATGATTGAAACATGACTTTTCATATTTAGCGGAAAAGCCTCACCGGTTGAACTACGACTGTATAAACCATCCGCGACATGAATTGACTTTGGTTCATCACTGTCGGACACAATCTTTGCAAGTGCCAGGCTGATACATTTTAGAGGTTCATCAGGCGAAGTACCGGGATTAGCATTATTACCAAGTGGGCTTACGAACAGATCCTGGTTAACAGGTTCATTTTTACCATTGAGAATATCTAGTTCTATCTCATTATCAAATAAGCTGTAGACTTCATATTCTGAAGGAAGTAGTACCGTAAAAGTATCAAGTATGATTTCGACCGGGTTGTCGACATACCAGCCAACAAATATATCGTTAGTCTCAAAGCCATAGTTATTATAGATATTGCAACGATTTTCCGCGTCAAATTCAGGTAAGGAAGGACCTCCAAAATTAATACCACCACCTTGATCAAAACTGATGTTATTTCTGACTGTCATCCCGGAGAATAAACCCTGGCAGTCATCTAGATAAATAGCCCCACCGCCAAAGTAGCCCGCCACATTGTTATGGATATTTACATCTATGATATTTATTATTGAAGATGAAACCGATATTGCGCTTCCCTGATCGGCACTATTGTCAAAGATTTCGAGGCAATTCAAATATATGTCGTTGCTATCTGTGATTCTTAATCCGCCACCCGAATTAGCAGTACCATTCGAATATATAGACGAATTTTCGATCGTTATCTCATCAGAGTTTCTAAGACTAATTCCACTTCCCTCGTTGTCATAGACCTCTAAATTGTCAAATGAAGCTTCTGAATTCCAGTGACAATAAACACCACTGGAAGTATTTCTATATAATTTGGAATCCATTAATTGTACTGAAAATGATGAATCAAAGGTAACTCCTGAACCTGTGTTATCATGAACGAAAATGTTTTGCAATGTAGGGCTTGTGCCTACTCCACATCTAATTCCTCCTCCAGGATCTTCGCCATAAATAAAATATCCATTTCTAATTGATAATCCAATCATATGACTTGTTTGGTTTTCATAGTCATCGAATGTTACTACGTAGCCACTTCCGCCTCCATCAATTATCGTCTCGCTTATATAGGATGTATCCCCAGTCGTTATAAATAATGATCCGACAACAATGTTTTCGTCATCGAAGACAATATTTTCCTCGTATATACCCGGTTGAATCAATACCGTATCACCTTCTGAAGCTTCGTTAATACCTGCCTGGATCGTAAGTTCGTCACCGGGAACGTTAATTATATCAGCAGATACCAGGAAAGGAATAAATGTCACCAGTATACATACAATTATAAGTGTGTATCGCATGAGTTCACCCAAGAATTCGGTAGCCTAAAAACATTCATTATATAAAATACAAATAGGAATGTATTCACTGTCAACAGTGATATACATTCCTATAAAAATAATCTGAAATCGTTAGCTATCAGTTTGACGATCTATTTATCTCAAAATCTAAAGCGTCCCCTTCTTTTTCCTGCTTTCAACATCGAGCCATTTTCTTCCGAGGAAAAGTGTAATCGGCGAAATCATTGTAGACGCACCAACTATAATCCACATCAACTCTGAGTTCCTGGCACCTTCCGCCGGGCAGAGATAATGCAATAACAATCCCGTAGCAGGTCCTGCGGCGACCTTGGCAAAGAACATCGGAGCCTTGGAATAGGCCATGTAGCTTGCTTCTTTACCCTCCGGGGCGATGCTGGCGGTGTAATCGTATATCCGTGGTGAATAGATCGCTTCACCTATTGACAACACTATCTGGAAGAGGACAATCATCATGATCGATTCACCCAGCCCGAGGAAAAACACTGAACCGGCTGCGATAAAACTGCCGAGCATGATGACATTAAAACCCTTCATCTTGTGGGTTATGGCGGTCATCACCGGGACAAGGAAAATGATGATCAGCGGATTTATCGAGTATAATTTTCCGGTCCAGTTTTTCAGGCCGATCCGTTCCATGTAGAGGGGATACAACGAATGATTATACTGGAAGATCATCTTCACCAGTACAAGCAGGAAAATGAAAGTGATAAAGATCCAGAAGGTTTTTTCGCTGGTAACCTCTTTCATCACCTGCCAGGCGGATTTGTGTTCTGTCCCGGGGATTGGTGTAGCGGTATTTTCTTTTGCCGGCGCCTTCTTTGCCTCTTCGGTTTCATCTTCCTTAAAAGCTTCCTTCGGGATTTTTGTCCTGACAAAGAAGAATACCAGGACGAGCGATACCACCGTTGCTAATACCGCGACAAAAAAGATAATCTGGGTGGGACGGATTACCATTTCCATGTTGAACAGGTTAAAACTAATCACCTCTGTAAATGTAGAACGTAACCAGTCGAGACTGACGCCTGCTATAAGGCTACCGACGTTCATAACTACATAATACCAGGAGAATGCGTATTTCTGTGCCCTTTTGGTACTGAACAGTTTCACTGCCGCCGCAAGGAGAGGAATCATATAGGCGAATCCGACGGACAAAACAAACAGGCCCGGGTAGATTATCCAGGGTTCAGTTGTGAAGGTAATCGCCACACGTCCGACCAGGGCTATAAGTAAACCGACGATTAACGCTTTTTTTATCCCCAGGCTGTCCGCGATAAAACCGACAAACAGCATGAAGAACGACATCGACGCGGAAAATATTCCGAAAATAGTACCGGCCTGGACATCTGTTAAACCCATGTCCTGGGTAAGAAACGCCATCAACACCAGTACCGATGAAAAATAGCAAAGACTCTCAAGTACCTTGATGATGAAAGAAATCCAGATTTCACGGGGACAGGTCAACAGTCCTTTCAGACCTTCCCAGTAATCGACAGCAATACCTTTTAACATACCACCGGATTGTTCAGCAGGGTTGGAAGAAACGCTCATGGAATTCCCGTATTCTAAGTTGTATTAGTTTTCGATGGGAAGTCTAAGATGGATAGAGAGAGGGATAATGTCAAGGCTTATAATGAGATCGGATTGCAACAAACTCAGCTAGAGATGTCCTGCTCCTGGCTGGAATCGGGAATAATACTCTCTGGAGGAGCGATCGACCGAACAACCATTTCAAGAGTCATTCGTTCCGGTTGCTGCTGACCCGGGGTATAATGTGCAGCAAAGAAAAGGTCGTTGCTTCCATTTATTTTCCATGTATCAAGACGTAATTCCCTTTGCAGGCAGGCACGGATCAGTGAGCTTTCGCCATAATCGAGGACTTCATAACCGTCATCTACTTTGCGCATGACGGCATATAACCCGGCATTGTTCTCCACTAGGCTGACTGACTTAAACGGACCATCAAACGTCAGGCCACCAATAATCGTTTCCATAACTCTCTTCCGAAGATGGTAAATTGAAATTCTGATTAAATAATAGAAATAATAAAAGTTGAAATTCAGCCCTAGTTTATAGCTTATCATGGCAGATATAGATAGTAAGTTTATGAAATATGCAACTCTAGGAGGTGAATAGTGTATTAAAAATTTACCGAGATCGTCTTAATCGAAATATTCCAAAAGAATTAGGCAAAATCATAGATAGTTAAAGGAATATTGGTGATGAAATTTAAGGTTCAGTGTTTTTCACCAGGAAAACAAATCATAGTTGGACGTGTTCCGTAGCCACATGGTGGATAAAAAACGTCTGGATCAGTAAACAACAGTTTTTTATCCGGATAATTTTCTTTAATCGCGACTGAAATTGAATCATCCATCCAGTCTTCGTTAGTTATAATTGCGCCATAGTGACGGTTGGAAATCCTCTCCATGAATGCTGATCGTAAAAATTCCGAGGCTCTCTCATCTTTGCCACGAAGGACGTCATAAATTGCCATCTTTGACGCATTGCCCGGTTTACCGGCCAGCCTGGCGTAGAATCCATGCTCATATACCAGGACATCACCATTGATCCTGGATAAACGATTGACAAAATCGTTTCCGGCGTCCTGGTTTTCTTTGGTCGGGAGATAGTCTGCCGGACGATAAAAAAGCAGGATTGACTGGATAACAATCGCTGCTATTGTAATTGTTATCAGTGCCGGATTTGAAGCATTCTTTACCCTTTCCAGTACCAATGGAATGGCTAAGGCGGTGAGAATGGCGATCAATGCATAAACCGGCATTAAAACATTGTAATAACCACCGTGATGCATCCTCGAAAACAGGGACGCCCCTCCCATTCCGATTACCAGGGAAAGTAAAAACAGTGACCGATCGTGAAGAAGGTTTTTCCTGTACCTGTAGCCCAGGTATACCAGGAAAACACACACCACCGGTAATGTATAGAGTAGATCTTCAAGGAAAAATGTGAGTGCCAGGGTTTCCTTCAGCTCATGACCGGACGGCAGGGTGAAAATATAAAAGAAATACCAGTAATTTGTCTGCTGGTTAATGGCAAGAATTGGAATAATCGCCAGGAGGAAAAATACTATTTCGAAAATTACTGCCTTCAACCTGTACCGCCAGGCAAGGTAAACCATGATGGGAAGAACAATTATCAATGCCTGTTGTTTGGTAAGAAAAGCCAGTGCAAAGATAATCGCTGATAATATCATCCCACCAATTTTATCACCATAAATCCTAAGCACAAAAATTCCAGCCAGGAGAAGGAACATAAACAGGCTGTCTACCCGGGCAAGATCGTACCAGCCACCCGTGAGCTTAAAACAAGCCGCAAAAAGTCCCGCACTGAACAATCCTGCCAGGTTCGCATTTTTTTCGCTGAAAGATTTTACTTCGTTTTTAACAAGGAAAAACAGGACAACAAAACATCCGATTGTTGAGAGAAATGACACCAGGCGAAGGGGTACAAATGATACAGCCCCCAATCCGGGATCATAACCAATAATTTTAGTGGCAGCTGCGCTTACCCAGTAATAGAGTGGTGGATATATGTACGGCACAAAATCCGGTGATGGTTCCACGTATATCTGTTTTCCCGCCAGCACCCTGTCAACATGATCGAGAACCGTACCCTCCATCCATTCGAGCTCAAACGGATATCCTATCCTCAAAACAGAGATGACGACAAATAAGACGATAAAAATAATCGGGATAAATAAAAGGAATCTGTGAAGAGTTTTATGTTGATTCATAGTAGTAAAATTTATTTCATCAGTACTATTTTACGAACCACTTCCATTTGCCCCGGGACATTAGCCTTGACAAAATATATCCCACCCGCAAGGCTCGAACCGTTAAACTCGAATGTACGATATCCCGCCTGGTAATCCCTGTCCGCCAGTGTCGCCACCTGCTGACCAAGGATATTATAAACGTCGACAGCCAGGTAAGATGCTTTGGGCAGACCGATTGTAATTGATGTTACGGGGTTAAAGGGATTCGGGTAGATGGATGTTAATTCGTACTCGGTCGGGATTTCCCGGTGTTCCTGTTTGTCAACCGAATTTATATCGATAGTAAAACTGTATACCTGGTTCGCCCAGGTTAAATTATCTCTTAAATCACTTGCAGCGATCGTCCACCAGTACTCGTTACCATTAATACCAGTGAACATATAATATGTATTAAGGGTACCGTTATGATAACCCTGTTGGATGTTATCAGGATTATCCGTGATGTATATCCTGTAAACGGAAAGATCGTCATCCGGATCTATTGATTCTTCCCACTCTAGAAAGACTCTCAATGAATCAACTAATATACTTCCGCTGTCAGGTTGGAGTAGGTTAAATGGTAGTGGATGAAAACCATCAACAAGAGTAAAACTATAAACTTGTTCAGCCCAAGTTTCATTGCTCAGGCTGTCTCGCGCCAATACTGTCCACCAGTATAAAATTTCGAATTCACCTGAGAATATTAACTCAGTAGAATTAGTATTTTCGATAGGACTATCGTAGAGGTCATTAAGGTTTTCATCAAGATATATATCATATGAATGAAAATTACCATCAGGATCGGTGGCAGCTTCCCATTCGAGCAATACTTCATTTGAACCTACTATACTTCCACTGTCAGGCTGGAGGAGGTTAAATGGTAAAGGGGATTGTCCCGGTGGAACAATTGTGAAACTATAGATTCTATCCGCCCATGTTTCATGATTAAGGCTGTCCCTTGCCAAAACAGACCACCAGTACTGGGTATCAAATTCACCGGTAAATGTAAAGCTGTTAGCCAAAGTACTGTCATAAAAACTTTCATCGAGATTGTCGGGATCTTCGGATAAATAAATCCAGTAAGAAGACAGATCCTGGTTCGGGTCATGCGCGATTCCCCATTCGAGTGATAGTTCAATAGATGTTAGAATAGCTCCATCAACAGGTAGCATAAGTGAAAAATTTTGAGGTGGAACGGGATCATCTATGTAGAACTCGTTAAGGTAACAGGCGATTTTATCATCGCTATAAGAGGAGAAAAGCACATCATGATCTCCATCTCCATCAAGATCAATACTGAAAACTGATGTTGCATTATCAGCATTATCTGATATTATTTGCCGAGCACCAAAATCACCCAACCCATCGATATTCTCATACCAGGCAATAGTATTGTCTCCACGTGATGCAGAAAGAACATCATTGTCACCATCATTATCGATGTCGATGCTGTAGACAGACCTGGCGGCAATCGCATTGTTAGTAATGATCTGTTCGGTGCTAAAATCCCCCAGTCCATCCAAGTTTTCATACCAGGCAATTTTATGATCAAAATATGACGCCGAAAGGACATCAAAATCTCCATCTCCATCCAAATCTGCACTGAACACTGACATGGCATAATTTGCTGAAAACGTAATAATCTGTTGATCACCAAAATCACCTAATCCATCAGTATTCTCGTACCACGCTATTTTATCATCCATAGATGACGCCGAAAGGACATCATAGTCACCATCACCATCAAGGTCACAACTGTATAAAGACCATGCTCCATCCGCTAATGTTGTAATAATTTGTTGATTTCCAAAATCACCCAGACCATCAGTATTCTCGTACCAGGCTATTTTATCATCTCCCGAAGAAGCTGATAAAACGTCTATATCTCCATCACCATTCAGATCGGCACCATAGACACATGAGGCACCATCAGCAGCCGAGGTAATTATCTGTTGATCTCCAAAACTCCCAAGTCCATCTGTATTCTCAAACCACGAGATTCGATTATTTCCGGGGGCTGTTGATAAAACATCATTATCACCATCACCGTCAAGGTCTATGCTGAATACGCAATTAGCACCGTTTGCATCAGTAGTGATTATATGCGCAGTACCATCAGGATTTTCATACCAGGCTATCTTATCATCATTAGAAGATGCAGAGAGAATATCATTGTCACCGTCACCGTCAAGATCGATGCTGTAAACATACCTGGCTTCATCAGCATCAGTAGTTATTATAATTTCATCACTAAAAGTCACCTGTGCTGAAGAAGAGAGAGGAAAGAATAAGACAAGTAACAGTATTAATAGAACTGCATACCTGCTGGAAAATGAATGGTTAAGAATCTTCAATTTATCCCCCTATTAAATAAGCGATAGTATTTCGAGTAGTGGCAGTACAGTATGGTCATTTCATCAATACCACTTTGCGGACTTCGTCCATCTGTCCCGGGACATTCGCCTTAACAAAGTATATCCCACCCGCCAGGCCTGAACCATTAAACTCGAATGTATGATACCCCGCCTGGTAATCCCTGTCCGCCAGATTCGCCACCTGCTGACCGAGGATATTGTAAACATCGACCTGTAAAAATGATGCTTCGGGAAGACCGATTGTAATTGTAGTCCGTGGATTAAACGGATTCGGGTAGATGGATGTTAATTCGTATCGTTCAGGAATTTCGGATGAGCTATTATTGTCTACTGAATTGAGATCGATAGTAAAGCTGTATACCTGGTTAGCCCAGGTGATATTATCTCGTTCATCCGTTGCAGATATCGACCACCAGTACTCGTTACTATTCTCGCCCGTGAAAGTAAAAGTTGTATAATCTCTACTTCCCTGGTAGCCAGATTCTAGACTGTCAGGATTATCGGAAACAAAAACTCGGTAATGAGAAAAATCATCGTTGGGATCTATCACTTCTTCCCATTCTAGCAAAATATCGAGGGAGTCGAACACAGCACCGCTGTCAGGTACTATGAGGTTAAACGGTAATGGAGGCAACCCATCAATAAGTGTAAAACTGAATACCTGGTTCGCCCACGTAATATTATTATGATCATCCCTCGCACTAATTGTCCACCAGTAGATAGTGTCCCGATTACCCGTGAAATTGTATTGGGTTTCAGTGGTACCTACTACAAAGTTTTGTTCGAGGCTGTCAAGATTATCTGAAAAATAAACTCTGTAAAAAGATAAATCTTCGTCAGGATCGGAAGTTTCTTCCCATTCAAGAACAGCCTCCAGGGAATCAATAACAATTCCGCTATCTGGCTGAAGGAGATTAAACGCTAAGGGAGGTAGTCCATTAAATTCAATTGCAAAATAATACACCTGGTTCGCCCAGGTTTCATTGTTCAGACTATCTACGGCGACAATTGACCACCAGTATTCTCCGTCGTTTATTCCGGTAAAAGCATAATTTGTGAGAGTAGTATTGCCTCTATATCCTTCCTCGATACTATCAGGATTTTCTGAGACAAATACACTGTAGTGAGAAAAATTGTCGTCCGGATCAATAGATTCCTCCCATTCCAGATTTATTTCAAGCGAATCAAAAACTGTTCCGCTATCCGGCTGGAGGAGATTAAATGGTAAAGGAGGTGCACCGGGATCAATAGTCGTAAAATTAAATACCTGATTAGCCCAAGTCTCATGATTCTCTGCATCCCTCGCAAGAATTGACCACCAGTATGGAGTTTCAAATTCTCCCGTAAAAGTGTAACTATTAATACTAGAACTGTCATAAAAACTCTCTTCCAAATTATCAGGATTATCTGATATATAAATCCAATAGGGAGAGAGGTCATGATTTGGATCAATTGCTTCTTCCCATTCAAGGATTACTTCTTGGGCTATTATTACTGCTCCGCTATCTGGTTGAAGAAGACTAAAAGGTTGAGGTGGTACAGGGGGTAGTAATCCTTCATTTCGATACCAGGCAATCTTATCGTCATCTTTAGATGCAGATAGAACATCATTGTCGCCATCACCATCAAGGTCCGCGCTAAAAACCGACCAGGCACCATCTGCTTCGTCAGTAATAATCTGTTGTGGACCAAAATCTCCTAATCCATCAATATTCTCATACCAGGCGATTTTATCGTCACCACTTGATGCAGACAAGACATCATTGTCACCATCTCCATCAAGGTCAATGCTGAATACAGATTCTGCATCAAGTGCATTTGTTGTGATTACCTGCTGCGGACCAAAATCTCCTAAACCATCTGTATTTTCATACCAGGCGATTAAATTGTCAGTTATTGATGCAGACAAGACATCATTGTCACCATCACCATCAAGGTCAATACTGAAAACAGACCTGGCCCTATAGGCATCAAGTGTTATAATTTGCTGCGGTCCAAAATCCCCTAATCCATCAGTATTTTCGTACCAGGCTATTTTATCGTCCCATCCAGAAGCTGAAAGGACATCAACATCTCCATCACCATCCAGGTCCGCACCAAATACTGAACGAGCACCATTTGCATTTAGTGTAATTACATGTGTTGTATTTTCAGGATTTTCATACCAGGCGATTTTGTCATCACGAAATGACGCCGATAGAACATCATTGTCACCGTCTCCATCTAGATCAGCGCTGAATACTGATTCAGCTCCATCTGCATCAATTGTCAAATTATGAGTTGGAGCGCCATTAGCATTTTCAATCCAGGCGATCCTGTCACCATTATATGTTGAGAACAGGATATCATAGTCGTTATCCCCGTCCAAGTCTGAACCGAGAATAGACGATACACCATCCGCATGGCTTGTAAAAATCACTTGTGAGCCAAAATTGCCTAAACCGTCTGTATTAAGATACATTGCGATTTTGTCGTCATTCTCAGAAGCAGATAGAACATCATTGTCACCATCTCCATCCATATCAACGCTGTAAACTGAAACTGCGCCATCAGCGCTGCTGGAAACTGGTTGCTGTTGACTAAAGTCACCTTCACCATCAATATTCTCATACCAGGCTATATTATCGTCCCATCCAGAAGCTGAGAGAGCATCATTATCGCCATCACCATCCAAGTCGGCGGAAAATACACAAATTGCGCCATTCGCCTCTAGTGTAATTATCTGTTCTGTCCCAAAACTTCCTAAACCATCAGTATTTTCATACCAGGCTATATTATCGTCCCATCCAGAAGCTGAAAGGACATCAACATCTCCATCACCATCCAGATCGATAGAAAAAACAGAATTTGCCCCATCAGCGTTTGATGCTATTATTTGCTGAACACCAAAATTACCTAATCCATCGGCGTTCTCATACCAGGCTATTTTGTCATCAAATTGAGAAGCTGAGATAACATCATTGTCACCATCTCCATCAATGTCGATACTGAATACACTTCTTGCACCATCTGCCTCTATTGTGATTATCTGTTGAGGTCCAAAACTTCCTAACCCGTCTGTGTTTTCATACCATGCAACCTTATCATCATAGAAAGATGATGAAAGAACATCATTATCGCCATCTCCATCTAAGTCGGCGGAAAACACACAATTTGCGTAATTCGCCTCTAGTGTAATAATCTGTTCTGTCCCAAAACTT
>JANQEY010000223.1 GCA_028278125.1 bacterium
GATATCGAAAGTAAGATAAGAGCAGAAGTAGTTCAGAATATCGCCCAGGGGCTTATGAAAATGGCAGGTGGCGAAGGTGCTGCCAACCTGATGGATCTGGCTATGCCTGCAGATGCAAAGGAAGATACAGCTGCCACAGGTGGGTCTGACAATGGATACCTGGCACCGTGGCTTGAAACGGAAGAGTGTACATCCTGTGATGAATGTATCAAGATAAATGACAAGATCTTTGCCTATAACGATGATAAAAAGGCATACATCAGTGATCCAAAAGGCGGGTCATACCAGGATCTTGTGAAAGCGGCCGAGAAATGTACAGCACAGGTCATTCATCCTGGTTTGCCGGCTGACAAGGAAGAGAAAGATATCGAAAAATGGATAAGTCGGGGTGAAAAATTTAATTAGGAATGATCATGGTTTCGGTAACTGAGACAATAATGAAGTGATGGGATTATTTAAACATCGAAACACATTCAAACATGGCGTTCATCCGCCAGAGAATAAGAGCGAAACCAATGGTTTGCCTATCAGGCAATTTCCGTTTTCACCACTGATCATATTGCCTATGGTTCAGCATATCGGGGCTCCTTCCCGGATAATTGTTCGGGAAGGACAAGAGGTTCACAGGGGACAGGTTCTGGCAGAAGCAACAGCATACGTTTCCGTTCCCGTTCATGCACCCGTTTCGGGACGAATCAGGAAAATTTCAAATGTCCCTACAATTTCGGGACAAATGGTAGAAGGCATATATCTTGAAACTTTTCCTTCTTCAAGCCAGGAAGTTATGGAAGGCACACCCGTGGATGTCGAAACCGCATCTGCTGAAACAATACTAAAGGCCATTCAGGATGCCGGTATTGTAGGATTGGGGGGTGCAGCTTTTCCGACACATGTAAAACTTAAGGTTCCGGAAGGAAAGAAATGCGAGATACTCATGCTTAATGGTATTGAATGCGAACCTTATCTGACAACTGACCACCGTGTAATGCTTGAACAGGATAATGATATTTTCATGGGTATACGTTATCTCCTGAAATGTACAGGTGCAAAAAAAGCCATTATAGGAATTGAAGCAAACAAACAGGACGCAGCGGATCATCTTCAAAAGTTAATTCCTGATGATTTACCTGTGAGTGTAAGTGTTGTCCCGGTTAAATATCCGCAAGGCTCAGAAAAAATGCTGATCACCTCAGTCCTGGGAAAGGAAGTACCTTCCGGTGGATTGCCAATAGATGTAGGAATAGTTGTCGTGAATGTAGCAACAGCTGCCGAGATAGGACGATTGCTTCCACATGGACGAGGTATACAGGAACGTGTAGTTACAATTACAGGTCCTGCAATAAAGAAGAAAGGCAATTACCTTATTCCCGTTGGTACACCATTAAGATATGTTCTTGATCAACTTGGTGTTGATGAGAACCTGAGTGAAGTGTTTATGGGTGGCCCCATGATGGGCGTCTCCGTGTCAAATCTTGATATCTCTATTGTAAAAGGAACTTCAGGAATTGTTGCTTTCTCTGAAAAGGATGCCAAAAAACACAACAAGATCTATCCATGTATTAAATGTGGAGCTTGTGTCGACGCTTGTCCTTTATCATTAAATCCTTCAAAGCTTGGAATAATGGCGAAATACGAAGCATACGACACGATGGCTGAATCATACAATCTCATGGATTGCTTTGAATGCGGCTCTTGTTCATATGTGTGTCCATCTCATATACCGCTTGTGCAATATTTCAGGATGTCAAAGAAGATTGTTAGAAAACGAAAAGCTAAAGAACAATTGGCCAATGTTGAATAGGACTTTAAATATCAGTACCTCTCCGCATATCAGCAGTGGCAGATCTGTTGATGAGATCATGCGAAACGTTGTGTGGGCACTAATACCCGTCGCAGCTTTTGCGGTATTTGCCTTTGGAATAAATGCCTTCCTGGTCATTATCACTACAACTTTAAGTTGTGTACTGACTGAACATGGTCTTTGTCATCTCTCAAAAAAGGAAACAACGATCAATGACTGGTCAGCTGTAATAACCGGGATGCTCCTGGGATTGACATTGCCACCGACATTTCCATTGTGGATGTGCATCGTAGGTGGTGTCATAGCAATATCCCTGGGTAAGTATATTTTTGGTGGTCTTGGATACAATGTATTCAATCCGGCCCTGGTAGGGCGTGCTGTTCTGCAGGCTGCTTTTCCTGTGGCTATAACGACATGGTATCCGGCATTCCAGGATGACAGGTTTACATCCATATCAGGATCTATCCTGACACTTCCTTTCATGGAACCTGTTGTTGATGTCGCATCAGGAGCTACACCCCTGGCAGCATTTAAATTTGACAAATTAACAACCGGAACAAATGAGCTGGCTCTTGGTCTCATAAGTGGGTCCACAGGAGAAACCTGTGCAGTACTGATCATTGCCGGCGGGTTATACCTGGTTGCAAGAAAGATGATGAACTGGCGGATTCCGGTAGCTGTATTGGGCACTGTTTTTATTATAAGTGGTATTCTCTATATGATTAACAGCCAGTCTTATCCTTCACCAATGATGATGTTGTTTTCAGGAGGATTGATGCTGGGTGCAATATTCATGGCAACAGACATGGTTGCATCTCCGCTAACCCCTTTAGGTGTATGGATCTATGGTGCTATTATCGGTTTGCTTGTCGTTGTGATCAGAATATGGGGTGGTTTGCCTGAAGGTGTGATGTATGCCATTTTACTGGCCAATGCTATTTCCCCACATATCGATAATATTTTCAAAACCCGTGTTTATGGAACCGTTAAAAAAGCTGTAAGTGCATGAGCAGTACTGAAATACATATGGGTACACAAACAAGCAGCTTCAACATGCTGAAAGCCATGGTGGGTATTGGGTTTATGTGCGCATTGATGATCGTTCTGACATATGAAGGTACATTTAACCGGATAGAAAAGAACAAAGCTGAAGCATTGGAAAGAGCCATTTTCAAGGTTCTGCCGGGGATTACGGGAAAAAAAGCACATTATGTGGATCAGAATGGTATAAGCCTGGAATTTGCGGGTGATGATGCAGGTCAGAAGATCATCTATGCGGGATATGATGAGAGCAACAAACTTGTAGGATATGCAATCGAAGCCAGCGGAATCGGATTTGCCGATGTTATCAGGATCCTCTATGGATATGATCCGGAAAACCAGCAGGTTATAGGCTTTTATGTTCTTGAGACCAAAGAAACACCTGGACTGGGGGACAAAATTGAAAAGGATGAGACATTCCTGGCAAACTTTACTGACCTGGATGTAAGTCTGAATGATGATCTGTCAGGGCCGAAAAACAAAATAGTCACTGTGAAAAGCGGTGCCAAGAAAAATAAATGGGAAGTAGACGGTATAACAGGTGCCACGATCTCTTCGAGAGCTATCGGCGATATTATTGGAACGAGCACAGAGAAGTGGTGTCCCATAATTTATCCTAATTATAAAAATGTGCAGGGAGGAGATTCTGAAATGAACAAACAGAACAATGAGTAAAGCAGCTGAACATAAAGTAAATCCCGTGACCAGGCAGATGTCCACGGATGAATTCATAAAAGGATTATGGAAAGATAATCCTGTTTTCGTCCAGGTACTTGGTATGTGCCCTGTTCTTGCTGTTACAAATACTGCCATAAATGCCCTGGCGATGGGTTTGGCGACAGCATTTGTTTTGCTGATGTCCAATATCCTCGTATCCTCATTGAGAAACTTTATTCCCAAACAGGTACGTATAGCATCTTATATTCTGATCATTGCCACATTTGTAACGATGACAGACTATGCTATCATGGCAATCAGTATTGATCTTCACAAAAGTCTTGGTGCCTTTATTTCATTGATCGTGGTAAACTGCCTGATCCTTAGTCGTGCGGAAGCTTTTGCATCAAAGAATTCAATTTCCAATTCCATTATGGATGCTTTGGGCATGGGTGTCGGATTCACCTTTGCACTTCTGTGCCTGGGAGGAGTCCGGGAAATATTTGGCAGTGGAAGTTTCTTTGGATTTGATCTGTTTGGTTCAGGATTCCAGGATTGGGTGGTTATGGTATTACCGGCAGGTGGTTTTTTCACACTGGCAATCTGGCTGATTGTTTTCAATTATATGAAATTTAAAAAGGAAACGGTATGAATGAATCGTTAGGATATATCTTTTTGAATTCCTGCCTGATCAACAATTTCGTTCTGGCATACTTCCTCGGTATTTGTCCATTCCTGGGTGTATCCGGTAAAGTAGATACAGCGACAAAGATGGGTGGTGCAGTAACATTTGTTATGCTGATCAGTTCGCTATGCGCCTTTGGACTTCATGCCTTACTGGATTGGATCAATATGCCGTTTCTTCAACTGATTAGTTATATCGTTGTCATTGCATCGACGGTTCAACTAGTAGAGATGTTCATTAAAAAAATGAGTCCGGCATTGTTCAGGACCCTGGGTATTTTTCTGCCACTGATCACGACCAACTGTGCGATACTTGGTGTGGCCTTGTTCCAGACAAATAAAGCTTATAACCTTGTTGAAAGTTTCATATATGCCGCCGGAGCAGGAGTAGGATTTACACTGGCCCTTGTGCTGATTGCCGGATTAAGAGAGCAACTGGAATTTGCAGAAGTACCGAAGATTATCAGGGGTACAGCCCTGACCTTATTAATTGCAGGAATTTTATCATTGACGTTTATGGGATTTGCAGGGTTGGGAGCACAATAATGGAATATGATATATACATTACTTACAAGTATGGCAATTGTAGCAGGATTACTGATCCTGTGGGCAGGTGTACAGTCATTGTGGCGTAAAAGTTTCGACGACTATATCGAGGATGAAGATGTATTGGCAGGAAGAAGATCTTGTGGTGACTGTGGTTGTCATGGCTTATGTAAAAATGAAAATTTATAAACGAATACTAAAAAATGTACTATGGCACATTTATCAGACTTTATAACACAAAATAAAATCAAAGCCAGGGTTATCAATACGGTAAGACTGACCCCTGAATCAAAAGAAGAAATCAGGGAGATCAAGTTTGAGATCCAGGATCCTGACATTGATTTCCAGATTGACCAGAGTTTCGGAGTCCTGGTGAAATCTTCAGGTGAATTCGGAACTACTGAACATCACCGGCTGTATAGTGTGGCTGATCTTCCTGTAGAAAAGGATGGTAAGCAACACATTACTATGTTGGTTAAAAGATGTTCTTATGTTGATGACTTCAGCGGAGAAAAATATGATGGAATTGCATCAAACTTCCTCTGCGACAGGAGGGTTGGTGATGAACTTACCATTACGGGACCACACAAATTACCTTTTGTTGTTCCGGAGGACAGGAATTCCAATCTTATCCTTATCGGCATGGGTACGGGTATTGCACCGTTCAGGGCATTCATCAAGAACATTTACAAAAATGTCAAGGACTGGAAAGGTAAGGTCAGGTTATTTTACGGAGCAAAAAGCGGTCTCGAATTATTATACCTGAATGACAAGTCAGGTGATCTCACCAATTACTATGATGAAGAAACATTCGAGGCATTTCATGCATTGAGTCCAAGACCAGCATGGTCTGATCCGATTGCTTTGGACATCGCTATCGAAGAAAGAGCTGCCGAGATCCTGGAGATGTTAGGCAAGACCAACACATATATTTATGTGGCAGGGTATGAAAAGATCCTGGAAATGCTGGATAAGGCTTTTTCCAATATTCTTGGCTCCGAAGAAAAATGGGCTTTGCGTAAAGCCGAGTTAATAGCAGGTAAAAAGTGGGCTGAAATAATCTATTAATAGAATAAAGATCATTCATTCATGACAATCCTTACGGCCTTACTTGCACTTGGTACCCTTACCCTGATATTGGCGATGATGTTGATCATAGCCAACAGGAAGCTGTATGTCTATGAAGATCCAAGGATTGATGTTGTTGAAGATATGTTACCACATGCCAATTGCGGTGCATGTGGCAAACCGGGTTGCCGACCATTTGCTGAAGCTTTAGTTTCAGGTGAAGTCCTTCCAGGGAAATGTACAGTGAGCAGTGACGAAGGTCGTCAGGCTATTGCAGAGTACCTTGGCGTTGATCTTGGTTCCGAAGACAAGATTGTGGCAAGGTTGGCTTGTGCAGGAGGAACCAATGTTGCTTTGAACCGTGCTCATTATAAAGGAATGAGCAGTTGCCAGGCCGCTACACTTGTTTCCGGGGGAGGTAAAGGATGTTTCTGGGGTTGTCTTGGTCTTGGTGATTGTTCGTCAGTTTGTGATTTCGATGCCATTACAATGAATGAATTTTCCATTCCGATTGTCGATACGGAAAAATGCACAGCCTGTGGGGATTGTGTTGAAGTCTGCCCCAAGGATCTTTTCTCCCTGAGATCATTGAATCACCAATTATGGGTAGCTTGTAAAAACCTTGAACATGGAGATGATGTGCTGGAAGAATGCCAGGTTGCCTGTACCGCTTGTGGGAAATGTGCCATGGATGCTCCCGGTGATCTGGTTACCATGGAAAATAATCTCCCGGTAGTTAACTATAGTAGTTATACAAATACTAAAGAACCTATTGAAAGATGTCCGACCGGAGCCATAGTCTGGCTGGATGAGAAATTGGGGCCGATCAAGGGAGAAGAAAGTAAAAAGGTCATAAGAAAAGGAAAACGTATGAGTGGGTATTCATAACCATACGTTTCAAGCGAAGACGCTTGAAACAACAACAGGAAGAATCCATCAAAACGTTATGAACACCTGTTCCTTTAAGCGTCACCGCTTAAAGGTATTTCTGAAAAAATTTCAAGCGAAGACGCTTGAAACAACCAAGAATGTTTCGTGTTGCTTTAGGCGTCTCCGCCTAAAGCCATACATAAAAAAAGGACCTCCCTGGCGGTTGGTCCTTTTATCT
>JANQEY010000065.1 GCA_028278125.1 bacterium
GAATCCCGGTGACAATGCCTGGGTGGACACATTAACTCCAAGTCTGACGGTGATTTCGGGGGCTGATCCGGACAATGACGCTCGAACATTCCAATACAAAGTATATCAAGACCGCGGGTTAACAGTTCCGGTTGTTCAGGATATGTCCGCCTATAATGAATTCAGCGTTTCAGAACCATTAACGGATAATACCCGATACTATTGGAGGGCCCGTGTGCAAGACGAACACGGGGGATTAGGGGAATGGACAGAAGTGTCATCCTTTTTCGTAAAGGATGACGGGGACAACGATCCTCCACGGATGGATATCATAGAACCGTCCCAAGATCTATATACCAACAGGGATAGTATCCTGATTACTTGGGAAGATCAAGACCCGGACAGCAATGCCGGTATATCGTTTTTTTATGATACTGTTGAGCAAGGAGAAAACGGGATCTTGATTATCGAAGGCATCCCGGAAAATGATGAGGGCTCCCATGGCATCTATGAATGGGACGTTTCGGAATTGGAAGGAACATTTTATGTTTATGCGATAATCGTCGACGAAGTGTCTTCACAAACGGTTCATGCGATCGGAAAGATTGTCATAGACAGAACTCCGCCGATCATTACGGCGACACCGGAACAGGGGACCTACGGAACGGTTCAAAGCGTATCGTTTTCCGCAGATGAAGAAAGCGATATCTTCTATACTATTGACGGAACCAACCCAACCATTCAGTCACCCCTGTATGATGCTTCCATCGAAATCTCCGAAAAGATAACATTAAATACCATAGGTGTCGATAAGGCGGGAAACCAAAGTGCCGTTTATACCTTTGACTACATGATAGAAGAAGACATCATTCTTACGGTGGAGAATCAAACAGGAGTTGGAATGTCCGGATTAAGGGCATACGCATTTACCGAAGCCGGGTCCTATACGGGCAAGTCCGCTGTAACGGACGATCAAGGATCGGCACATTTTAATCCCAATGATTTTCAGCAAGGGAGCTATAAATTCAGAATAGATTTTCTGGGACATCAATTTTGGACTGATCCCGTATCTTTACCTGATCAGGTTCAATCGGACTTGATTATTGAAATGGAATCGGTTGATGTCAATGTGAGCACCACAGCGGGTGTGGCCCAGGAGGTAAACGTCTACTTGTTTACGGAAAGCGGTTCGTATCTCAGTGTCAACGGACAGACCAATGAAACCGGCAGTGTGACGTTTGAGCTGCCGGTGGGGGCAAGTTTCAAGCTTCGGGCGGATATTCTAGGGAACCAATATTTCAGCGATATAGCAACCATTACAGGCGGCGTAGCAAACACAGTGGTGATAGATGCCGGAGGGGGGACTTTTAAGGTTTTTCTGGAAGAGGATGTTCAAACGCCTATGGAAGGGATTAATATATATCTTTTCAGTGAGACCGGAAGTTATTTAAGTCTTCATCAAATCACTGACCAGACAGGTGCGGCGGAATTCTCCGTACCTGAAGGTATATTTAAGGTGCGTGCCGATTATCTGGGGTATCAGTTCTGGAGCGCTGATACATTAATTGAACAGGATACCCAAATTGATCTGACGATTCCCCACAACGATATCGCCGTATGGGTAAAAGGTTCATTTCAAGCAACAGATGAACCGATTGAAGCGGTGAAGGTTTATCTGTTTAAACCATCCGGTTCCTATATGAATGTTTCGGAAACAACAGGCGAAAACGGATATGTTTGGTTCCACCTTCCTGAACAAGCATATAAGGTTCGAGCCGACTATTTGGGCCAACAGTTCTGGTCGGAAGATTTTACTGCCCAAAATGCCGAAGTGGTGATTCCCATGGCGGACACACAAATTACGGTCACCGGTAACGGTCAGTCCATAGAAGGGGTAAATGTTTATCTGTTTTCAATGACAGGATCATATTTGAGCCGTCATCAAACCACGGATTCGCAAGGTAATGCATTTTTTCATCTTCCGGCGGAATCATACAAATTCCGGGCCGATTATCAGGGCAGCCAATACTGGAGCGCTGAAGAATCGCTTTTGGCGGACATAATGAATCCCGTTGAAATCAGTACCGGCGGCGGGACATTTGAGCTGACGGTATTAAAAAACGAAACCGATCCGCTGGTGGGGGCGATCTGTTATCTTTTTAGCGGTTCCGAGGCGTATTTGAATTTAAGTGGGACCACCAGCAGTGACGGAAAGGTAACCTTTAATGTGGCGGATGGCGATTATAAAATACGCGTTGATCATCTCGGGTATCAGTTCTGGACGGATATTTACAATGTTCCGTCTGTTTTATCGGATACATTTACCATATTACATCAGGATGTAACCATCACACTTTCCGGAATGTTTCAGGGGGTACCGGAGCCTGTTGAGGGCATAAGGATTTATCTTTTTACTGCCATGGACAGTTATTTAAGCCAATATCAGGACACGAGCAGCCAGGGTGAAGTCGTTTTCAGCCTGCCGGATCAGCCCTATAAGGTACGGGCGGACTGGCTGGGACATCAGTTCTGGTCGGATGAGATTAACGCCCAGGATACACCCATTTTAATTCCCATGGCCGATGCCCAAATCACCGTAACCAGTGCCGGATCACCCATTTCCGCTATACCGGTTTATGTGTTTTCGAAAACAGGCTCCTATTTAAATCTCAATCAGACAACAGGCGCTAATGGGCAGGTCTTGTTTCGGCTTCCCGTTGAAACTTACAAATTCCGTGCCGACTACCAGGGAAGCCAATACTGGACCGGTGAAGAAACACTGAGTCCTGACCAGATAAATCCCATCGAGATAAATACCGGTGGCGGCAGGCTGTCTTTGACGGTGTTACAGAATGAAACAGAGCCGCTTGTGGGGGTGAAATGTTATGTTTTCAGTGAGCGGGGATCTTATTTGAACTTAAACGGCACCACCAGCAGCGAAGGGTTGGTAACGTTTGAGCTGGCGGACGGCAATTATAAAATCCGTGTCGATTATCTGGGATACCAGTTCTGGACAAACGTTTATACGATTCCGGATACCCTGGTAGAGGTGCTTATCATAGACACCATGGATGTGACGGTTTCCGTGCAAGGATTTTATCTGATGGAAGTGCCGGTGGAAGGCCTTAAAGTGTATCTTTTCAAACCGTCCGGGTCATATCTGAGCCAAAACCGGACCACGGATGCAAATGGCCAGGCGGTGTTTCGATTGCCCAATCAGCCCTACACGATACGGGTCGACTATCTCGGGAGTCAATTCTGGTCGGATCCATTTCAGTTTGAAGATACAACAGTCACCATCAACCAGGGATTGGCAAACATTCATGCCCATCGTTCGGGAATTGATCTGGAAGGGGCCAGAGTCTATCTCTTCAATGAGTCGGGATCTTATTTAAACTGGTATGAAAATACGGACCCATTTGGCATTTCCGAATTTTTACTGCCGGATCGGTCCTATAAGTTTCGGGTAGATGAAGGGGGAGATCAGATATATTCGCCGGTAGTAGAGATCCAGGCAGGTCAGATACATGACCTGGAAATAAATCTGGATGAATAGCAAGGAAATCTACCACAAAGAGCACGAAGGAAACGAAGTTAAAATCCTTAAGAACGGTATTAAGCGGTTTAAAATATATTCTTCTTCTTTGTGAAAAAGACTTTTTTTAAAGGATAAGAAATTTGAGAAAAATATTTTTTGTTATGTGGTTTCTGGGATTATTGCATTTAATAGTATTTTCGGGCGTCGAAGCCACCGAAACACAAACTATCAAAAAGCACGATTTTAAATGGGCGATATCCGCAGATACAGTTTTGAACCAATTAAGACAAAAAGAAAAACCGATTGTAATTGATGTAAGAAGTTCCGATCTATTCGACAAAGCAAGGATTCCGGGTTCTGTTAACATGCCCCTATATGCAGTAAAAACAAAACCATTTCTCAAAGAACAACGCGCCGTAATAGTGGATGAGGGGTATCTCTATGGCCGCATAGAATCTGAATGCCGGAAGCTCAATGGAATGGGATTCCATGTATCTATTTTGTTTGGTGGGTTGAACGCGTGGATGAAAGCCGGCGGGAAAATGGTGGGTAGCCTATTCATTATGGAAGATATGAAGAAGGTGTCTCCCCAGGCATTTCATCTGGAAAAAGATTATGAAAATCATTTGCTTATCGATATATCCACAAAAAATAGTTTGACGGGTTCCGCCTTGACGCCGAATACAATCCATTTACCGGTTATAGATGAGGGTTTTCTTCGTTCATCTATCTTATGTAAAACTTCAGATTGTAAAAAGAAAACTACAAACAAGTTCAATACCATTGTCATAGCAAACGAAGATGGCTCGGGATATGGAAAAGTGGAAAAAATCACAAAGGAAATGAAAATCAAAAATGTTTTTTATCTGGATGGCGGTTTTAGGGCTTACAGAAAGTATCTTGAACGGTTATCGTTATCCCGGCAGCCCAAAGAAAGTCGAATCAAGCATCAAAAAAAATGCGGTGATTGTGGGGCATGAATTTAGTTCGTAAATATCCGGCTTATTCGAAGTGTTGAGAAGTATATGAAATGTAATAAAAGGGTAAAAAAATGCTTAGAAAGAAAAACGTTTTACTGAGAAGAATAATTGGATTTTGTTTACAACATATTATTGGCTGATACTCGGGCTCTTTAATCAATTTTGATGGATCCTAACAATTAATGGAGAAACGGTTATGAGATTCACTACCTCTTTAAAAGCTAAAATTTATGCTGTTTTATGTATATCACTAATGCTCTTTCTACCAAATCTGTTGGGGGCAGAAACATATATTAGTGGTAACATTACGTCTGATACGACATGGACCAAGGCGGGAAGTCCATATATCGTAACGGTTGATGTGAGGGTAGCAAAATCTAGTAGTACCGCAGCAACATTAACGATTGAGCCCGGAACTATCATTCGGTTTGAGAACGGTACCGGGATATATATAGGATCATCCAGTAAACGGGGTGCTTTAATTGCCCAAGGGACTGAGGAAGACCCGATTATATTTACATCCAATGTTGCATCACCATCCCCGGGAGACTGGAAAGGAATCTATTTTGAGTATCGACTAGTTGCTAGTATATTGGATCATTGTATCGTGGAGTATGGGGGTAATACCCATGATGCAAATATTTACTGTGACATCTCAAGCCTGAACATTTTGAACAGCAGGATTCGATACAGTAGTGGTTATGGGGTCACGCTTTTTGGATCATCTTCACAAATGGAAGGAAATATAATAGAGAATAATTCATTGTCAGGGATTTATATAACACATAACTACAATAGCCCAACTCCGAATATATATGGGAACACCATATCAAACAATTCAGGAGACGGAATATACATATACAATACAGACGCACTGCCAATACTTTTCGCCAATACCATTGAGATGAACTCCGGAGGCGCCATCAATATTCCACCAGAGAACATTGACAATGTTGGAGAAAATATTGGAACGGGGAATGGTGAGAATTATATCAAGATTAGAGGTGGAACCATAAAAAATGACAAGACCTTGCGGAAGTTGAGCAAAACCTCTTTACAGTGGGTGGTATCCGGTGATTTGAAGGTTGCTAAATCTAGTACCGCAGCAACCTTAACGATTGAACCTGGGACAACTATACGATTTGCAAGCGGAAGTGGATTGGATATTGGATATTCAAATGATTGGGGTACGTTAATTGCACAAGGAACGGTGGAAGATCCGATTGTATTTACATCTAATGCCGCATCACCATCCCCTGGGGATTGGAAGGGTATCTACTTTAATTATAGGGCATATGGCAGTTCTCTGTTGGAGCATTGTATAATAGAATACGGAGGGCACACCCATAATGCAAACATTTTTTGTAATAAATCAAAACCCACCATTCAATACAACACCATAAGAAACAGCAGCCATTCCGGAATCTATGTATATGGCACCGGCAGCAACAATGTGCCCATCAAATGCAACAATTTAAAAGATAATATATATGGGATATATACATCCGGCAATGCTGTCCCACATATTGAGAATAATAATTTTCTAAGAAACCATAATTATGGGATTTATAATGGGAGTAACACAACTGTTACGGCAGAAAACAACTGGTGGGGAGATGCCGCTGGCCCCGGGGTGAACGGCGATGCCGTTTATGGAAACGTAGATGCGGATCCGTTTTTAACCCAGGAGAGTGATTGTATCAACGCGCCGCCCACCAACAGCCCACCATTTGAACCGAAAAACCCCATTCCATCCGACGGTGCGGTTCGGGTTACGGCCCTTAATGGGGGCATACCCGTTGACGTCAATCTGAGTTGGGTCGGTGGAGATCCCAATCCGTGGGATGCAGTGGTGTATGATGTCTATTTTGGGGAAGACACGGCTAGCTTAACTATGATTGCCCAAAATTTGGGGGATGAACAATACGCTAAAGGGAGCCTTGCGGAAGGAAAGACGTATTACTGGCAGGTGATTACCCGTGACGATATCGGGGATGAAACCGCAGGACCGGTTTGGAAATTTACTACCAACGGTGCTCCGCCGGATCTGGTGGTTTCGGAAATTGTCTGGGATCTTGTGGAGCCTATAGCAGCAGGCCAAACCATGACGTTTACGGCGATTTTAGATAATATCGGCACTGGGCCGGTGGTGGACGCATTTCAAACGGTTTGGAAAATGGATGGTGTCATCACCAAAACCCAGGCCACAGACCAGGTCATTCATGCCGGAGAGAGTGTTCAAATAACATGTGCCTGGACGGATCAACCCGGCGATCATGTCCTTGAAGTGGTTGCAGACTATACGGAGACCGTAGACGAGCTTTATGATACCAATAATTCCTTGGTGGTGAATCTGCCGACGATATATGACCAAACCCCACCGGAGCTGGTTGAGAATACACCTGATGACGGAGCGTATCTCATGCAAGTGGATGAAGTTGTTTTTACACTTCATGATCCCTATGGCAGTGTTGATGACGTAGCGGTGATTGGTGGTTTTGAAATCCGAAACGGTGCGGATGAATTGGTTTCAGGAAGTATAACCGAATCAGAGGATACATTTACCTTTACACCGGATGTGACGCCTTTGCCCAATGATACCTATACGGTTTTTCTGATGGCAGCGGATGATTCGGGGAATACTGCGGATTTTACATTTGGTTTTACCTCGGATAATCAGGCTCCGGGGGACTTGTCCATTACCGGTGGTATAGTGTTTAGCGGTGTTGTCCAGGTTCGGCCGGCTAGCAACCAGTCCAATTCGATAAATGCCATCCTGGAGGGG
>JANQEY010000073.1 GCA_028278125.1 bacterium
TTTACTCGGTGTGTTCCAGTCCAGGGTTTGATGTTTTTGACACGAAGAATAATTTCAGAAGTCCCTAAGAATAAGACAATGAGTAGCAGGAGAAAAACAAAGTAGAAGACAATGTGTTGCTTTCTTGTCCGATCAGTTAAAATTTCACGATTGTTAGAAATAAAATTCACCTTGAGATTGTTGAAGAAATATTTGCATTGTGTTAGGAGCATCTAATAATACTAAAAGACAGCAAATAATATCAAGTCACAAGCATGATTATTTAGAACTTAAAGTACGTTGTAGAAGTGAGCACAACTATAGTTGGTGAGCTTTGCAGGAATTTTAATTATTTCATTTTACTACGTTTTATTTTCCAACTTTTATTCGAACAATTCGGAACTGATTACACCCTCGATTTCAAGGAGTTTCTTTTTTATATCCAGTCCACCTCCGAAGCCGGTTAATGATCCATCCGAGCCGATAACACGATGGCATGGAATTACAATGGGAACAGGATTTTTTCCGTTGGCAAGTCCAACTGCCCTGACCGCCTTGGGATTGCCAATCCGGTTGGCAAGTTCACCATATGATATTGTCGTCCCATATGGAATTTTTGCCAATTCAGCCCAGACTTGCAGCTGAAAATCGGTACCGGACAAGTGTGTTTTTACATTGAATGTTTTTATTTTACCATCAAGAAATTCACGGATTTCTTCTTCTACCAGGCTACACTTTTCTGAACTCGGCATTATTTCCAAACCTGGCTTGGATTTGATCGAATCCGCGGTTTTTTTCTCGTTTCCGAAGAAGAGTCGGTGTAGAATTCCATCTTCATCAACTAAAACCTTAATATTGCCTATTTTCGTATCAAAACTGCTCGAATAAAGGTCCATCAGTTATCCCCTGCTCCCATCCAGAGATGAAATGTGGCCAGGCTTCTATATGGCTCAAACGGTTTCATCAGTTCCATTACTTCGTCTCTACCCGGGTTATTGTCCAGGTTGTAGAATTTTTTCAGTCCTGCTACTAATCCGGTGTCACCTAACGGTACACAATCAATAAAACCCAGGCAGCGCATCATAAGGTAGTTTACCGACCATGGTCCGAAACCTCGTAATGCCAATAACGTTTTTTCTATTTTACCTGCGTTTTGAGTCCGGAGTTTATCCAGGTCCAGCGTCCCCTCGACAATCTTTTTTGAAACATCCAATAGATATTCAGCCTTCCTAGTGCTGAAACCACATTTTTTCAGGTCATTTATCTTCAACTTCACGATATCTTCGGGATCAGGAGGATAATACATCCCATTTTCAGACTTTTTATTACAAAGTTCTATTAATGCTGACCTGAGCTTTTTTGCAACTGCTACTGTGACTGCCTGGCCTGCTATTACCCAGACTATCCCTTCAAACATGTTTGGCGTTTGCGGGATACGCATTCCACGGTGATTTTTTACCAGTTTCGACAGCGACTCATTAGCCATCATCTTCCGTTCAAATTGTTGTGGTTCAATTGTCAGTCCCAGCAGTCGCAGAACCGTTTTGTGAACCTCAACCATCAGCTCGGGATTAGTTTTTCGATGGTTCGTAATTTCGCATAAAGCTGAGTATTCTTTGATTGTGATTCGTAGAATAGTGTTTTCTCCATCGATACTGATCGTCTTATCAATGATAATTTCTTTCTTATTCTCTGATCCCTCCACTTTCAGAATAAAATCCGGATTGTTCCCCTCCCAGGAATGATGTTTGACTAATAAATCCTTACGGTAGTCAGAAGGGAGCTGCAGAATGAAATGATTATTTGAGATAATTTTGTGGTATTCTTTCGGGCTTACCCGCGTAATTTCCTTAAACCCGGCAAAAAATGTTGACTGATTTTCATAACCTGAAAGTGCCGCAATTTCCAGAAGACTTTTATCCGTTTCGGTGAGCAACTTGCATGCATGATCTATTCTTGCCTTTTTCAGGAGTGAACTGAATGAAGATTGGTAGTACACCCTCAGTAGCCGCGTAAGTTTGGTTTTTCCGATTCCCGAAAACTCCGCCAGTAAACCCAGGCTGATATTTTTGCTGAAATTGGAAATGATATAACCATAAGCGTCTTCAGCCAGTAGTTCGTCAGGATCTATATTCCTGTAAAAAAGATCAGGCCGACATCTTTTACAGGGACGCAATCCGTATTCCTTTGCTTCAATTTCCTGCTTAAAAAACTTTATGTTTTCAGCTTTAGGTTTCCTGGCAGTGCACGACGGTAGACAGTATATTCCGGTGGTTAATACACCGGTTATAAACCTGCCATCTGATTTCTGATCACGGGAAAAGGCCAATTCCAGCATTTTATCACGATTGAGTTTCATAAAGAGAAAAATAAGGTTGTTTACAGAAGAATTCTTCCGGTTTTGTTCGTTCGAATTTCTCGTGAGTTTATTTCTCTTCGACAAAGAAACATTCACCCTCAATAACTCCAGCAATTCTGCCGGCTTCTTCAGCTTCAGGTGAATTCATGAAGGCTTCAGCTTTAGACCTGTCGTGAACTTTAAAGAGGAAAAACACATCATTGGGATTATCCATGTTTGTCCAGATTTTTAATGCCTCAATGCCTGAAATTTCATGCGAAACCGCGTGTGACTGGAACACTTCATACCATTTGTCAAAGTCTTTAACCAGGTTTCTACATAGTAATTGCATATTCAACTCCACTGTTGTGCTATCTTTCAATGTAAATAATCAGGAGACAATAAAAAATCCCAGCTATGTGGCTGGGATTTATAATTTGCGGAGAGGGTGGGATTCGAACCCACGGTACGCGGAGCGTACACACGCTTTCCAAGCGTGCACAATCGGCCACTCTGTCACCTCTCCTGGTACTATAATAATCTGTAATAATTCCGATTGGGCTGTTCATTGCTTTCAACTCAATACTGGAACGGGAATGAAAATAATTGTTTCCGCCATCCGATGCAATTAAGAAATAATACCTCCGAGGTTGTTTTATCTGATCAGCAAATCCTCACACCTCGATACCAAGCCTTTTCCGCGTATAGGGAATAAGTCCTCCTGCTTCGATAATACCGAAGAAAAAATCGTTAAAGGGTGGAAATGTAAGCACTTCACCATTACCACGGACCTCACCCTTTTCAAAGTCGATCTCTATCTCATCACCGTGATTGAATATCTCCTGAACCTTCTCGTGGGTGATAAGAGGAAGTCCGACGTTTACACCATTCCTGAAATAAATCCGGCTATACGACGAAGCGATAACCGCACCGACACCCTTAACCTTGATACATACAGCGGCCTGTTCTCGGCTGGAACCACATCCAAAATTTTTCCCCGCAATTATAACGTCACCCGGTTTAACATTCCCGGCAAATTCCGAGTCGAGATCCTCAAGTGCGTAGTTACCCATGTCTTCCGGCTCACTTACTGTATATGTGTATTTACCGGGGAAAATGACGTCTGTATTGATATCATCACCGTATTTCCAGACCCGTCCATTGATTACCTTTTCCATTTATATCTCCAAAATGTTTTAATTACTGGTCTGTATCAGCAATTTCTTCCCTGATTTTCAGGAGATCGATCGGGATTTCACGGGGATCGGAAATCTTACCTGTAATTGCGGTAACTGCCGCGGTATGAGGGCTTGCCAGGTATACTTCCGATTCCTTGTTACCCATTCTTCCGCGGAAGTTACGATTAGCCGTGGAAAGTGTCTTTTCTTCGTTGGCCGGGACACCCATATGGTTACCCATACATGGACCGCAACCGGGAGTTCCCAATGTTCCACCCGCTGAGATAATGGTATCCATATAACCCAGACGCATTGCACCGATTAACTGTTTTGTACTCGCCGGGATGACTATCAGCCGGATATCCGGGTTGATCTTCCTGCCTTTAAGAACATGTGCGAGGATTGCCAGGTCCTCAAGACGTCCATTTGTACACGTCCCGACAAATACCTGCTGGACAGTCTCACCGGCTATCTCCGATACCGGATTTACATTATCGACTGTATGCGGACATGCAATCATTGGTTCGAGTTCATTGAGTTTATAATCCAAGTCTTCCACGTAGGTTGCACCGGGATCAGAGAATATCGGCTCGTAGTCCTTCTTTGCTTTCCCTTCAAGATACTTGTAGACAATCTCATCAGGTGGGATGTACCCGACCTTTCCACCCATCTCAACAGTAAGATTGGCTAATGTCATCCTTTCCGGGACGGTAAATTGATGTGCTGCCTTACCGTCAAACTCAACTGCACGATATAACGCTCCATCAGCTTTTATCTGGCCCATGATTCTAAGTGCCAGGTCCTTAACATATACACCATCCTGGAAATTTCCGTGAATGTCAAAACGCATGGTATCAGGAACACGGAACCAGATTTTGCCTGTAGCCATGATCACCGCGGTTTCAGAACGGGTAACACCAGTCGCGAATGCACCGAATGCACCGTAGGTACATGTGTGCGAATCCGAACCTGTCATTATGGTACCCGGCAGGCAATGTCCGTTTTCCGATAACACCTGGTGGCAGACACCATGGTTGATGTCGTAAAAATTAGCGATTCCCTGGTCTTTTACAAATTCACGGATATCCTTATGGTTTTGAGCGAATTTCTCGTTGGCTGGCGGGACACAATGATCGAGAACTATTACATGTGTATCGGGATTAAATAATCTTTCAACTCCTATTTTTTCAAATGTTTTTGAAATGGCGGCGGTATTATCATGGCTCATCGCCACATCTGGTGTCACCTCAACTATTTCACCAGGTACAACCTCACTCTTTCCACAATACCTGGCCAGTACTTTCTCCGAAAACGTTTTAGGCATTGGTTACTCCGGGATTATTAAAATGTATAAACCATCCTGCTGATTAAGTCGTGCAATGTACCTGTTTAAAAAATTGTATGCCATATCAATAATCAATCTGAGGCTCGCTGTTATTGTTTGTTTATTATCCACATATGCTAAGCTTGAACAGAAACATTGCCTGAAAAAAATGCGTCAGGAATAACCTTCGTCTCTATATTTACTGTAGCGTAATGAAACAGTGAAGTTTCAAAATAGACCTCCCTGAAAGCACTGGTACTGAACCATTTAAAATTGAAGAGACATTACAAGGATAGATATTCCTTTATTTATAAGGATAGTGTGACGATAAAATGTAAAAATCTCCCCGGATGACATGCTGGCATGGTCATTGCTTTTAAGTCTGTTGAGAGCCGGATAGTAGGAGGGATTAAATATGACACGTAGAAGCATGCTCTCATTATTTATTTTAATAATGATTATCGGGATTATTCCTGCCGGGATGGCAGCTGAGTTTAACAAGGTAAAACCGGAAGAGATTAACGCGAAGTTCGATGACCCGAAGCTTATTAAACAGGTTAAACCAGAAAGATATTTCTATACCGGCAGCAGGGAAGTCGAAGGTTATGTCACACTTGAATTGACCGTTAATACCGAAGGTGTAGTAGAAAGCGCCAGGGTTATCTACAAAACCAGTAATCTCGCGGTTAACAACGCGATTGATGCCGTTGCCGAGTGGGAGTTTACCCCTGCAAAGCTTGATGGTATGCCGGTTCGTTCACTGGTTTGTTACAGCCTGCCATTTGGCAGAAACCTTGAAATCCTTGAGGATCGTAAATACGAAAAGAAACTACTTCTTGATGACGAAACACTGGCGATGTATTCAAACCGTTAATCAACAAGTCTCCTTCTTGTAAAAATCCCCGGATTTTTACAAATACTGAACCAGCACACAAAACGGCTCAATAAGTAAGATTGAGCCGTTTTTCTATTGGACGACTTTCACAGCTTTGTATCTGATTAGAACCAGTATTTTACCTTGTTTGATTTATATGACCTAAAACTGCAGTCCGGGTGGCCCGACATTCCGCCAATGGGCGGATTTGTCGGGTTTCAAAACCATTTATAATTTCCTTTTTAAAGTAGATATCTTCATAAGACGGGCAAATTGACAGGGTTTATTATATTGTGATTTCCCGATTCCCATTCATTGAAGCTGCTCCACATATATTCATCCGGATTCTGAACAAGCCCTGATCGAACCGGGTTTCTGTGAATATACCCGACAGTTTGTCTTATCTTATCGGGACTCCATAGACTTCTGTCATATCCCCCACCTCTCTGCCAAAACTGGGGATTTTGTTTTTGGTTCAGCAAGGAATCCCATAGCTGCGGATGATTCTCAAATATCCACTGTAGTGTTTCAATCGCTGCAGATCTTTTTAACCTGGCAATAAATTTCCTAATTAAGGAGTTACCAGATGCAAAAAGTAGCAGGTGTACATGGTTTGGCATGAGGACATATGCCCATACTTCAACACCTTGCTTTATCGACTGTTCTTTAAAATGTTCCAGGAAAATGCTGCATGTCTCTTCAAAACGCAATAATCTCTTTCGGCGGTAACATCCAAAAGTTAATAACCGAGCAGTGCCTAGGGTTTCTTCGCGTTGTGGTTTGGGTTTACGCAACTTATCAATATGATAGTTGTTTTCATGCAATTACTTTGTATCCTAATAGTAATTCTTAAACCATGACACCCGACAAATCCGCCTTTGGCGGAATGTCGGGCCACCCCTCTATTTCGAATTATCTACAGTATACCCATAAGAATAAATATCATACGTGCAAAAGACATGATGATCCCCCTAAAGTTTTTTTACTATTAGTTTCTTTTGACTCAGGTGAAAGTTGAAGCGTCTGTATATTGTATTTTCAATTTGTATAGGCTCTATTTCTGTAATTTCAGTACTATTGCGATAATCCATATGAATAAACGTAATGGTTGGCATATCAGTTACGTCAATACTATCACCAATCCCAGTGTAAATGAATCCTACGAAATAGTTAGTAAAATCATCTTGAATGTATACCCAGATCCTCTCAATATTGTCTTCGAGAAAGCTATCAACTTCGATGTAATCTGAATCTATGAAAAGGGTATCTCCTATTCCTGGTTTAAGCAGAATTGGCTGGTGTACACTGATACTGTCATCTAGTGAATGACTGTTATTCATAATTATTTTATATTTTAGATAAGTATCAGGTGTTAAACCCTCTGGGAATTGAATGTCATATCCAGGTAACGGTAACATGCTGTAACCATAAGAAGTACTATCAACAACAATAGTCGCGGAAGTTATAGCTGTATCGTAAGGTGTTGATGAGTCTACAGGTTGGAAAATATCTATAGTTAGTGTTGATTTATCAGGATGGTACGGGTAATAATTATGGACAATCCCTGCTTCAATCTTAATTGATTCATTAGAGTCCTCTTGATTAAGAATACTACAACCGTTGAAGACAAGTGTGATTAATATCGTAATAATTAAACATTTAGAGTTAGGATTACATTTTCTTGAGAAGTTTGTAAGAAATATGAGAGGTAGGGCTATTAAGGCTCCATGACGACAGTAAAATAATTTCATCGTTTGACCGAAAAATCCATGTTAGCGTAACCAGTGTCTATAATAAAATATATGTGTCATTGAGGTTATAGCAAGTCTAATTATAGTTATTAGAAGATTAACATTTATTGTCAATTTAAAGAGCCAAGTCACTTCATTATTAATAGACATTTATTATGTCTTTCTAGTCATTTTATAAACTATAAAAGCCCCACCTGGATAGATGGGGCTTTGTACTAACCTTCCGAAGCAAAGGTTTTATTTCATCAATACCATCTTACGTGACGCAATGTATGTACCTGTATCGAGGCGATAGAAGTATACACCACTTGCCAGTTCAGAGGCATCGAATGTCAGTGAGTGTGATCCTGATTCCATGTAGCCGTTGAAGACGGTAGCTACATGCTGGCCGTTAATGTTGTAGACCTTCAGCGAGATATTCTTTGCAGATGGAATCGTGAAAGAAATGCTCGTTGACGGGTTAAACGGGTTCGGATAATTCTGCTCGAGTGAGAAGAATGTCGGGATCTTCGCGTTTGGTTCTTCAACTTCATCGAAGTCCATTCCGACGAATGCAAATGTATTGCTCATGATGTTGGCAAATTCACCGGTCGGGTTCAGACGAAGTACCCAGTAATCCGGGTAGTCATCGGGGTAAGGCTGGAATGAATCCTGCCAGCAGTTGCTGAAGATGTCAAATGCAAAGTGGACTGATTTCTGATCACCAAGATCCTGGGAAAGCGCCATAACGTTACCGAGTTCTGCACCTTCAAATGCTGCTTCCGCATTAGCATTCGGTACGACAAAGTCAGCCCAGTCGCCACCGAATTCGACAAATGTTTCATAAGGAGCATCTACCCAGTTGGCAGAAATCATATTTCCGTCATAACCGTAGAATGAAGCATCTGTCGGGATAGGATCGTTTGTACCTGATTCAATACCGAAGAAGTCATATGCTGCATCACCGGCGGCAAATGTTGGTAATTCCTCTTCATCATTTCCGAAGAAGTAATCCATATCATTGAAGATGAAGCTCTTGCCGGCGTTCCAGGCATTTTCCCAGACGCTGCCTGCCCATGTACGTGTCGGCATGACCGAAACTCCCCAGCCGCCAATAACAATAACTTCCCAGTTACCACCATCGACGGTGTACATGTCGATACCCTTATTGGTTTCGACATCCCACCATTCATAGGTGATATCTGTATAAGCATCTAGGTAAGTTAACATCACATCTATACGGTCGCCCATACCATCTGTGACGAGAAGGATATCCGCATCAGCATTGGCGATTTCGACGACTGAGAAATTCAGCTGGCCATCTTCATTTGAGTTGGCAGCACCTTCTTCATCTTCAGTCTCAATCCAATAGGAGAACATGTCACCCGCTGCTACCGGATCGAAATCGGTCAGGCTGAAGGTGGCTTCAAACTTACCATCCTGGTCATCATCTGTCATCATATAAGAAGTAGGATCGCCAAGATTATGGCTGACCATCAGTTCAACAGTGAAGTTTTCATCATCATCTGAAATATTGCTGGTTACTGTACACATTTTCTCAGCGTTTACAGTATTCGGCAATTGTTCCATTGTAGCGATGATGGGCGGGGGATTTTCTGTGTACTGGACAAATGCACGCATCATCATGTCGACAACCGTACCACCTTCGATGTCACTGGAATATGAGCCCCAGACAGTATCATATCCATCTTCCATCCATGGACCACAGAACCAGGTGTAGGTGAATCGACGGGTTGTTACATCATCGGCGAGTGGCTGCGGGAAACCATCATCCTGGGTTTTGACAAATCCCATAATGAACATAGAGTCACCCCATGCGATCGCTCCGCCGAATTCCTCCGGGAAATCTTCCCAGGTGAACATCTCTACCCAATCCTGTTCACCCTCTGTTGAGTTTGCGTAGGGACCAAAGATCACATCACCGAAAGGTGATGTTTCACATGTACCACGATTTGGTGCACGTCCGTTCGCGCTTGCAGCCTCGTTAAAGTCCCAAAGGAAGGCCTGGTAGTTACCACCTGTATAGAATTGCATCTGGCCAACGTAAATCGAACAGGCAGCTAACGGTTGGAAGGCCACAGCCATTGTGTCTCCAATGCTACCGGATGAGAGATAATACTCTGAGTTATCATCCGAATAGCGGAAGACAGTGAACAGATCTAGTGCCCACTCATCCAATTCGTTGTCAGCAACCGGCCCTTTACTCAAAGCTTTTTGGATGGGTACAGGTTGGAGTTCTACGAGCTCACCCATGGCAACACTGAATACCATCACAAGAGCAATGAATACAACTAGAGTCTTACGACACATTTTTCCTCCAAAGTTGGTTCACTTTTGTTAAAGCGTTTTGAGTACTGCTAACATTCTTACTTTGTTTTTTCCTAACCACCCTTTCTGTTTGTTAACTATTTATAATCTTAGTTCGTCTATTTTTCCCCTCATTTCTGTTTCAAACATACCGAAATTAAGAGCATAATAATATGTGATCGTGTACCAGCTTCCAGGTTGTGCTATTGGATTTGACCGGAAACTTACATATTTACCCTCAGAGATATAGCTGACTATTTCCTGCGCAAATCCCTGCTCTGTCTCCCGGCAGGAAATTTTATCCACAGTCATCGAGGTCCCTTCAACAGCCTCAAGTGTAAGCCTGGTTTCTCCCGTGGTCAGAAAATCGAAGGAATACAAACCGTTAAAATCAATTGAACCCAGGAGTGTTTCTCCATAATAGACTTTAAGCATTCCTCCACCGAAGAGCGAAACGTCAACATCTACAAGCACCTGAGTATTGGTTGGAATATTATCCTGGGAGAGGCTCAATATCGCACCTGATCCTTCCGCATTGTGGATATGGCAGGCGCCTAAACCTGTACCTCCGTATGTCTCACCAGAACCTACTTCTTCCACTATACGGGTTGTATCATCAGTAGTATAATTTACTACTGTCCAGTCATCCGGCATGCCATCCGTCCAGAAAGTAAACACCGGGTTCATCAGGCTTTCTTCAAGCAGGTTAAGATCATAGATCACGCTGGGGTAAATCAGGTTTTCAAGACTCAACTCCAACATGGAAATCCCTTCAGTCCAGGTGTCTTGCTGCTGAATAACCATGATATTTTCCGTTGTGTCTCTAACTTGAGCAGATTGAGCAATAAAATTGCCGGTTATTTCATCGAGCAGGAACATACAATCCGCGAAGTAATTACCGCCAAAATATGCTTCGGCTTTAATCAATGTTACCTGCGTATCGTCAAATCCTTCTATCCAACGATGCTCGAAATTTTCGTCCATCTCGAGAACGGTATTGGCATTCTCGATGGCATTGGTATATTCCCTGTCCGCCAGGTAAGCAGATGCCATCCCTGCGTAAGATTCAGCTCTTAGCTTGTTTGCATCTTCTTCAGAGATTTCACCCGTTTCGATCAACACCGGGCATAACCCGATTACGTTATCGAAATTCTGCAATGATCTGGTCAGTTCGTTCAGCTGGGCAAATGCATATCCCATTCCCAGGTATGCTTCGAGGTTTTGCGCCTCTGCGTTAGCTGCGTTATTAAAACAGGTAACAGCTTCCTGGAAAGATCCTTGGACATACATCGCCCATCCGTCTTCCACCAATCCCTCTACAGTCGTTGCCGGACCGGTCGGAATGTCTTCGCTTTCCTTCTCACAACCGGGGAATCCGATGAACGCAAAGATCAGGGCAGCCGTCAGAACCGAAATGCTCAACTGCTTTCTAAAACTACTCTGCATTTTTAACTCCTCCAGTCCGTTACTTTACAAATACCATTTTTTTGCAATCTGTAAAGGAATCCGTTTTCAGCCGGACGAAATAAATTCCGGATGCCAGTGGAATTCCCCTGTCACTCATACCATTCCAGACAACTTTATGGGTTCCGTAACGCAGGTTCTGGTCTACAAGTTTTGCAACCTGGCGTCCGAGAACGTCATATACCGCAAGCACCACATGTCCCGTGCTCGGTAACTGGAAACCGATTGTAGTAGTCGGGTTAAATGGATTGGGATAATTCTGGTTCAAAGCATACGTAGATGGAATTACCAGGTCAGACGGAATATCACCCAGATCACCAGCCATAACACGGTACGATCCAAATTTTGATATCCTGGTTGTGACCAGGGAACCATCACCGATTATTTCACCACCGACATAATTCCACTGATTATCTCGGTAGTAACAAATTCCCACATCTTCGTCGCCAGCCTGATAAGGATCAAAACGGATCGTCAGAGACGCCGGATCATCAAGCTCCATCGATGATGGCGAAATTGTATAAATATCGCTGAGTGGAATTTGTCCAGCGCTGCTTGTATAACTTGCTTGTTTTGACAGGCCTGTTAAATCAGTCTCGTCGGGAATTCCCTGGACACTGATCCAGGTATTACCCGGCAGGGAATTTCTGCCTGTTACAAGTTTCAAGTCGTCACCGACAACAATTTCACCGGGCTGACCACCCCTGATCATGTCAACACCTATCATGATCGGTTCTGAATCAACAGCTAGACCGTTCGAATAGTAACCATTCAGGTGCCAGTAGTATGTCCCGGGCTCACTCATCCAGCCACCGGTCAGATAGGCTGTAAACGATCCCATATCATTCTCAACCTTGGTAATCGTGTACAACTCCGGCAGGTTTATAACAGTTATGGTATCTGTGCCTGCCTCATCACTGGTAGCATGGATCATCGGCGCTTCCTGCGCGAGGTTGTTATATATCGGCAATTCACTTATGACATATAAATCAACTTTGCGTGTAAGTGTCGGATTCTGTGCTACGAATAATTGAGTATAGTCTGCTGTTCCGGCTTCGTTGGTAATATTGAAAGTCCCTTCGCCGGCAGCGATAAGAATCCACATGGGGAATTCGCCGTCACCAGGTCCCATAATCCAGTCACCCCCGGGCGACATCGGAACTGTTCCCGTTTTCAGATTATCATCCCAGTTTTCACCTGCAAAATCCTGAACGTGATAAGTACCACCCAGGTTTGGATCCAGGTTATTAGCCGTGACATTGAGTTTTCTAAACAGGGTTTCTTCCGAACCTGTACCGGCGAAAATCGAAAGGTTGTCGTTTTGAGAATCGAGAAGGGGGTTCAGATCATAAATACCATAGGATGTGTAGAAGTAATCAAATCCCCATATCGGTGAAGTTTTCTGGTATGGTGGACGATCTTTTTCAGGGCGTTCTTTCCATTTTAGCTGAGCACCGCGTACACTGGCCCTGGTATGAATATTTTCAAAATTGAATACGCCATGGTCGTTTATTTCTGAATATGTCGTATCCAGAAGGTTTGCGGTAGCGAAGTCAAGGTAGATCTCTTGCAATGATTTTCCCTTGAACCATTCGTCAATCGTATCCTGTCTATCCTCGATCACTGTCTCTATCGCTGCAGTACCAATCATTGGTGATTCAGCCAATGCAGTAATTAAATCATCACCACCATACTTTTCCCACAGGTAGAGATAGAACATGAACTGGTGGATATAGTCAACCCTCGTGTTATAATCGGAACCAATTGCTGTGAGAATATTTTTACCCGCTAATCCCGAAGGTGCTGATTCACCGTAAAATTCCGGCAGATCAGACAAGAGGAATTCCGAGAGGTATGCCATACCCTTCCTGGTCCACGTCTCGTCATAAGTATCAATCTTGTAGGTTACATATTCAGTAAAGAGGTTGGCGATTGCCGGGATTCCACGCCTGGTAAGATCCAGGTCGCCGTCATCCCATTCGTAATCGTTGTCATCCCAGGAGTAAACATGCTCTCCCTGGTCATTGTAACTCTGTGGATAGGTATCCAGGATAATCAACTCGGCATCGTTTGAAAGGGGATCTTCGCTTCCAGGCAGATCATCTATACGGAAATATCCATGTTTCCAGTAACCTGCTTTTGAATCGTTTCTTCCCGCTTCTCCGTAATCATCATAAACATCAGCAAAGAGAATATCGATCCTCTCCGGAATCTTGTAGGATTGTGATCCTGCAAATATCTCGACAACCTTTTCGTAGGCACCGGCTTCAGGATATTTCGGTGTGTGGTGTTCAAAATAGTTAACGGCGGAATCGACTTCCGACATTCTCATCGGAATAACACCTGAAGGGAATGGAACAACCTCTTCCGTGTCTTCATCATAATGATAGACACCGTTCAGCCAATGCATTTCAACCCACTGGTCGTTTGCAACATACCAATTGGCATGATCAGAAATTTTTCTGATAGAAGCATGAACCTTTCTTGGAACCGAGGGGAATACCTGGTAAGCATGCAGGTAATAATCTCTTCCGTATCCAATCAACACTTCGGCCTGGTTAGCCCCTGCTGTCAACATAGTCATGTCGACAAAATCCATATTGGCTTCTGAATCTACACCATCACCTGTGACCAGGAAGCCAGCTTCGACACTGACAACCACAGAATCCTTAACATCATCATCAACGGCATCCAGGTAAGCTATATCTTCATCTGTCAGCTGGAAAATCAACCTGTCTGTATCGCCCCAAACTTCGTCATCCGATCCATCCGAATACGATAATTGTTCAGACAGGGCACGTCCGGCAAAGGTAAGTTTCGTCAGGTCAACTGCTGATGCAGGCAACGGAGGTTGAGTTTCCAGGATTAACCTGTCATCTCTGAAGTCGTAAAAAATATATTTTGGTAGTGGCGGATTGGGATCTTCCCGGTACTCAACCGGAATTCCGACCTCCAGGCGGTTACCGTTCATTTTATTCTGTTGGAATACGCTGAACGGATCTACAACGATCGTAGCTTCCGCCTTGTTGGTGTGGAATTCGATTGCTTTCTGATCGTACCCGTTTACAGCGATACTTAGAGCTTTGTTTGCTGATGTACGTTCAGCTACCCCACCGGTCAGGTAAATAACCTCGTCCCCGACATCAAACCCAAACCCGGTAAGATCCCATTCCATATCCAGACGAACATCAAATTTTACATAAAGCTCATTTGTGAATGCGTCATAGTAAGCTTCTTCTACAGCAGGAGCCTTATTGGAATTTGTTTCCTCAACAAACTCAAGTGGGATTCTCGAAGGGGCGTTCCCGTTTCCACCGATCAGTGTAACATCATCCCTAATACTGATGATGGCATTCTCGTTGACAGACACTTCAAAATCGGCATCCGGATAGGCAAAATAGAAATCTTCCACTAGCCTTGTATCAGGTACGGTGAGAACAATCCGGCAGCCAATTCCCCCGTTAATAATCCCCGGTGCACCACCACTGACGAACATCTCAATAGATTCATCACCAGAATTGCCATGTATCCAGAATTTCGGCATCACGATATATCGTGAGATATCCGGATCGAGTTCATGGCTGAACCAGACCATTAACTGGTTCTGACCAAGATCATACTTGGCGCTGTCTGCGTAAGGCGGATCAGGATCGTAGATAGCTTCAACTGACATAGCTGCAGGAACTACGGGATTATAATTAACATCCACAAACGCGTATTCCTCGAAGCTGACATTCAGAGTAGCCAGGTTTAGTTGTTCCAGGTTTGCACGGTTTACCCTGGATAATTCAAGGGATAACGCCGTTGAATCCATGTTGCTTAAATCAATGGCGCTAGGAAATCTGAAGATATTTTCCTCGGCATCAGTCAGGGTAATCTTGGTCAGGCTGACATTCTGTTCCATATCGAGAATGCCGTTTTCATTGCGGTCTTCTGTCAGGTCGGTCGCAAGGAAATTTAGCGTCCTATCACCAGGTCCCGGCCAGCCGGGATTATCCGGGTGAAAACCCGCAATATCCTCTGGTAACTGATCATATTGAACAGGTGCGTCAAATTCGAAACGCAGGATATTTTTTCTGGCATCATATGTTGCACCTGTCATGTTGACTAAATCTTCGACTGGTGTATCAAGGTAGCTGACAGCTACCCAGGCGGCTGCATTCAAATGTGAATCAGTACCACGGATTGTACCTCCAGGAATCCAGAGTTTCAGGTTATCCTGATCCATACCTTCGATGGAAACAGCATCATCATAATCAGTTCCCCAGCATCTGGCTGTTATGACTGTTCCTTCATCATTTGTATAGTCATACTCCTCGACAACCGCACCAAACCTGAGGATTATCTTTACGATGTTTGAAGAGGTAACAAAATCTTCGTTTTCGTCAGTTTCGACAACGAGAGTCCCACCCCTGATAGAATAATCAGGATTAAACCCACCGTTGTCATCATCTATCATTAATCCCGCGTAGATAACATTTTCATCACTGAATATCGTAGTATCGGGATCATGATCACCATCAGTATCCATGTTGTAAACTGTGCCCACAACTACTGGCTCATTAAAAAAGATCCAGAGCTCGTTGGTCAGCTCATTGTATTGGGCACTATCTGCAACGGGTTGAGCGTATCCGGCCGACAATAGTGTTAAAACTGTAAGCACGGTAAGTACGCTGATTACCCGATTTCTCGTCATGTTGATCTCCTCCTTTTTCAAGGCGAATAGCTTTTTGAACCTGTTTATGTTTCTTCGGTCCATATCAGAAGCTGAAATTGACGTTAAACCGATGTACTTCATCGAGAATGCCATAATCACTGAAGGCGTAATCGATGCCGAATCCCTTCCATTTTGCCCCTAAACCTGATGAAAGACCCAGGGTGTCATGACGGAAAGTATATCCACCCCTGAGGAAGAACATATTCTGGAAACCGTATTCACCACCGAGATTATATCTCTCCAGGTTATCGTTGGGATGTTCAAGTTCTCCGACCAGTGTAAAGCGGTGAGTTTCTGTCAAAACCGGGTCAATAGCAAGACCAAGTTTGAAGGTCATCGGGTAATGGTACTCGAGGAATTCAGTCGGTTCCTCTTGTTGCGTACCATTGTCAAAATCGTAGTAATTACCGTCAAGTTGAATTTCCGGTCCGAAATTGCGAATTGCCATGCTCAGGCGTACTGTCTTCCAGCGGGTATCGTACATAGTTCCCACGTCGACGCTGTAAGCACCGGCAACTTCACCATCCAGGTCTTCCCGGATATATTTAATATTCGCACCGAGCGTAAATTTGTTTGTCAATTGAGTCGCTGCTGAAACACCAATCATCATGTCAGTAACGTTGAAGTATGATCCGGTCCCCTGGGGTTGCTCAACAGTTGTCACTTCAATGTCACCCGAGTTCAGACTGGTGACAAACACACCCAGTGCAAGTGATGGCTGTAGTTTGTGTGATATCATTATCGCGTCGTAGCTGATATCTGCCAGCCAGTTAATCCGTTCCAGTGAAACGGTAGTTTTTTCAATCTTCATCAGTCCGGCAGGATTCCAGAACATTGCAGTTCCGTCATCACTCAGGGAAGAGAACGCATGTCCCATTGCAGCTCCTCTTGCACCTACCGGGATTTTCAGGAATTGAGTGCCAACGGTTCCAACCTTGGCAAATTCCCCAGCACTGACATTGCCGCCTATCAGGAACACGGCGATCAGCGCTATGACAAATAAAAATCTTATTGTTCTACGCATTGTCGTTTCTCCCTTTTGGCGGTTATCGAATAATTAAAAACTTGCCGACTTTTTTATCACCATCAGGGGTTTCAACTGCATAGATATACAGTCCTGAAACCACCTTCTGGTTGTTACGGCTGACTAGATCCCAGTACTCCGCACCGCTTGTGGCATCTTCATGGTACAGTTCATCCACAAGGTCACCGGTCATTGTAAAGATGGAAATTTTACATCGTGGTGGGAGGTAGAAGAACGCTATCCGATCTTCATAACGGGATTCAAATTTTGCTGTCCCTTTATACGGATTAGGTACAACTTTTACATTATCGACAGATCCTGAGTTGGGATCATCACCATCCATCACTGCAGCCGGCCTTGGAATTACAGCGTCCGGAGCACCCTCAAGAGTTTTCCGGTAATTTGACCTGGCCGATTCAATCGAGAACAGACCCATCTCTGGTTTATCAGGATCATAAGCGACTACAGTATAGAAGTACTGCAGACCGTTTACCGGTGGCTCCATATTATTGAACAGCAGCACATCTCCATCAGTAAGGAAATCACCACCTTCATCCGTATAGGTGTTAATGATACCCGGGAGATTCACCATCACCCATTCTTTATCCTCAGCTGCATGTGCGTCCCAGTAGCCTTCATCAAACTTGGTCAGTACTTCATCTCCAACTTGAATGGGATTGATCGTATCGCCGTCGCTGTTAATCAGGTAAACATCTTCGTTCCTGTTATCGAACGCCGCGATCATCTCCCAAGATTGGGCATTGTATTTTGAACGGTAGATTTTGTAGCCTTCAAAATCCGCAGCCCCGATGAAATTATCTATCGTTGTTTCGGCAGATGAATCCCATACCAGGTTTACAGATCTGTCTCCACCACTATAGTTAAGATTAGGAATCGGAGGTGGAATCGGCAGGAGGAAATGTTTATCGCTGGTTATCATCGCGTTACTGGTACCGGTAAAACCGATCTGGGTTGGATCAGGAGCCGGGTGCACCGGATCACCGATAACTTCGGGATCACCCTGGTAATACGCGACAAGCGAATTGTCCAGGTTTTCTCTCATTCCTTCCAGCCCCATACCGACAGCAGTCACCATGACGAATTTTTTAATTTCTCCATCACCCCAGTTATTGTATGGACCGGTGGTAAGCATGTAGCGATAGTCAAATACCGGTGCTCCCGCCGCGTAATCAAAAGGATGAGGCATGAACATCATGCCGGCAGACAGCGTATGTGTACCTGTCATGTATTCATATTTTTCCCTGTCCGAACCGGGATCTGATTCCCAGTTCCACCACTGGTGTGAAAGTGGACGGGGCATTGTATCGTCTTCTGCCTCGTAAAACGGTTCCTGCGGGATATAAAGAAGACGGGTTCCTATATAACCAGCTGCAGATGTGGACATTGTACGTTCACCACTGTCCTCTTCCCCACTCTGCGTGTAGTCACCGTCATACATATAACTGCTGTTTCTTGACAACAGATAACCTTTAAGAGTATCACCTGTTGCATTTACCAGGGGCATTCCTTCAAAGTCAGTACCATCCTGACCGTAAATAACCGGACCTCCGTCGACGAGGTAAATCTGGTACTCATCGTAGACACCATCCGGTTCTGCAACGAACTGATCCTCACTGGGTGCATTTGAATCGGTATATCCAAGCAGGTAAGGATTCCGTGGATCTGCTAACGGCCAACCCCAACTGTCATAACCGGTTACGCCGTCACCGTCCATGTCAAGAGGATCGACTATGTCATATTTGTATGGATTTGTCTCACCTGATGACCAGCCGTCATAGTCAACAAGATCATCAATATGAGGCTGATCGGGATCCCCTCCAGGTCCCGAACCCACATCATTATCAAATACCCAGGTGACCATCGCCCCGTTTAAGGTTCCTCCACTGATATTCTTGATTTCGTAGAGGAAAATTACAAAGTCATCATATTCAGGAAGTGACCAGGCCAGACTTCTTTGCGATATTTCAAATCCAATGGGTGTATGTCCCTGGTAATCCGTCATATCATCGAAAGTAACCCAACCATCCTGGATCGCTTTGGGTCCTGTTCCGAAATAGAAAACTGAACCATCTGTCGGGTCGAATTCATAATTTCCGTAATCAGCATGGCTGCACAGCGGCTCCCCACCGATCATGGCAGCTAACCAGAATCTTCCTTCCCAGATATAGCAAACTTCCGAACCACCCGGCCATTCACCTGATGGCAGAGCGTTGTTCGGTTCACCATAGTTACCATAATTGGAAATCGCAGTCCATAGAGTACCAACATCATGAACTCGATTCGCCAATGATGGTCGAGCAGTGACATCTCTCACTGGTCCCTTTACTCCCTGTCCAGGCATAGTCGCAGCCTGAACGCCCGCAAAGGCAAATCCAAGGAGCAGGGCTGTTGTGATTATCACTTTATAAGTTTTTAACTTCACAGACTTATTCCTCCTTGGATATTAAAACTCAAAGCCGAATCCCAGCTGGAAATATCTTCCTCTTTCCCAATACTGTGGATCGTTATGTTTTCCATCAACATCCTTATCCGGCTGCCCATCATTATCTGCATCATTCTCCAGGTACCATCCTGTATCTGCATTGTCCTGGAAGAAACGCTGATCTATGTTGTTATGATTAAAGATATTGTACCCTTGCAGGTAAACAAGCGCTGCAAAATTCTCTGTTATGCTGTATCTTTTCTGGATACGGCCATCAAAGCTTAAAGTGTATGGCAGTCTCACATCATTAATTGGTGGATCTTTATCCTTGGAAGGACTTGAGAAAGGCATTCCGCTGCCATACCGTCCGATGAGACTCAGCATCCATTCATCCATCCATTTTTGACCGAAAGGTTTTGTCCCCTTCGGGATCATGAATTGAACGCTGCCGTACATCGTGTGGCGCTGATCCCAGTCAAGGTAATTTTCTGTGGTTTTGATCACATTGTCAGCCCAGGCATTTTCATAATTCTGCCTGGATTCTGACGCTTTACCCTTGGCTACAGAATATGTATAGCTGACAGTCCCACTATAGAAATTGCTGAACCGTTTTTCGAGACTCAGCTCAAATCCGCGGACGTTTCCATAATCAAGGTTGATATAGAGACCATACCAGTTGCGAGGATCATAGAATACCTGCCGGGTATCGGTTAATCCTGATATGTCTTTGTAGAATCCTGTACCCACCAGTGCGAGATCAGGTGCGAACTGGTGCCTCAGGGTCAACTCATAGGCCGTTGTTCTTTCAGGCTCCAGGTTAACATTTCCCACGAGCGGGAATGCGCCGGAGAAGTCCCAGTTTACATTGGTAAAGGCAAACCTCAGGATTGGAATCTGGAAGTTCCTGCTGTAGTTAAAGCTGAGCAGGTCACGTTCCGTAATCGGGAACGCCACACCCAGCCTTGGTCCCCAGTAGTACTTGGGATCAACAGCAACCGGGTTTTTAACCTCGCCCCCGCTGCTTGGATCTTCAACTGGATCGGTGATATCTGCCGGATAATCATCCCAGTTAATATCGAAGATGTCCATCCGGATACCGGCATTTACGACCATACCCTCAAATTCCATCTTGTCTTCGATCCAGGCTCCGTAGAGACGCGGTTCGGCGCTGATATTCTGTCCGTAGACATTACCACCCGATGCCATATCAACATCGTGATCGAATAATTCCAGGAATTGAAGTTCCGTACCTGCCTTAATCTGGTGGAATTTATGTACCTGGCTGGTAATATTACCCTTAAACGTCCAGGTTATTTTGTGGTCATTATTCCACCTGGCACGATTGTATGTTTTACCGTCTGAGTAAAGGTAGAAGTCATCGTTATCCCTGGTGTTGGAATTGAAATTAATATCTTCCCAGAGCAGCCAGGTATCACGAGGACCATCTTCGGAGGCATCTATGTAACCATTATCGTTATTATCCTGGAACAGATCGTGTTGCGGTCCGTAAACCCTCCAGTCCCACAACTCATTACCGTTCAAATCTTCATTTTCGTATACACCATTCCGGTTGAAATCGAAGTAGACAAAATCCGGATTATCCTGGGCACCTTCAGCCATCAGGAGATCCCTGTATGGGATAACGTTACCGGCCATATCAGTGTAACTCCGATTCCACACGTCAGCTGGGATCTCGTTGATACTGCTGTATTTCAATTCAAGATCAAGCATTCCATTACCGTTGGAGTCTTCATTATATCTTTCGCGGGTATTGTAATGCATAGCTGTTTTATAACGTGACAAACTCAATTCGTAGAAGGTCCGCTGGTTAATGGTGTGGTTCCATTTGACAGAGAACTGGTCGGTGTGATGCGTGTAAAATGGCACATGATCCAGCATCCGGTGTGAATCAAGTCTGAAATTATGATTTAAATCTTCAGTATCAATTATGTTATCATCACCGTCAAGATTTTCACCGGGATCAATAACCCCATTCCCATTTGTGTCCTCGGTATCAACCTTGCCATTACCATACCAGGGATTACCCTCATCATCCACAAACGGATTATCAGGATCAAGCGTACCATCAGCGAGGTAAGGATTAAACTCACCCAGACGGTCTTCGTAAGTAGGTTTACGCCAGAGGTTGATGTAGTATGAGTATTGAGCGTTTGACACCGTACCGCTGAATGTCAGCTTGTGGCGAGGTGATATTTTATATGTGAGCTTTCCGAACGCGCTGGTCAGTGTCGAATCGTCGTTGTCAAAACGTCCACGAGTGTCGAAATATTGACCTGATAAGAGATAGTACAACTCACCTACATTTGTCTTTTCGAAGAATGGTACCGGGCCGGATATACTGGCCTGGATATCTTTCAATTGGTCCCGTTCCCCGACAAACTGCCTGCCACCGCCGAAATCGTTTGTCCTGGCTGAAATGCTGCCGTCAATACGATCAGTACCTTCCTTGGTGACCTGGTTAACTACACCGGAAAGAGCGTTGCCATACTCAACAGATTGACCACCGGTTATTACGTTTACTTCTTCAAACGCGATTGCTGGAATATAACCTTCGTAATTACCGGTCATCGGGTCAACCATCGAAGCGCCGTCAACGATATAATTGACCTCAGTCGCCCTTCCACCCCTGAAATTCTGGCCGATAGTACCGGCTGTCAACCTGACCACTTGTTGAATGTTTTCTACCGGCATCAGCTTCATGTCTTCAGCTGTACGGGTAGTTCTACTGTCCGTCATATCCTTGCGGATCATTGGACGTTTAGCAACATAGGTGACTTCCTCACCCGCTTCCATGATTGTCTCGGACATATTGAAGTTGAGCTTTGTGGTACGTTCAGTACTCACTTGGACTTCGTTGTAAACCACAGAGGTATACCCGAGCATGGAAGCTTTCAAAGTGTATTTTCCGGGGTGGACATTGAGGATGAAATAGTTACCGTCAAGGTCAGTAGTAGCCCCTAACGTAGTTCCTTCAACAATGACGTTGGTTCCCATCAACGGATCATCCGCACTATCCGTCACACGGCCAACAATCTTCCCGGTATTCGCCGCAAACACTGCTGTTGACAAGACAAACAGCACGACGAGTACATACACAATGGAACGCTTCTTAACTTCCATAGCGAACCCCTTCTTGTGCACGAGGATTAAAAGAGAGATAGAAATCCTCATGGTTTTTGAAATGATATTTGAAAATTGTGTCGATGTAATCACGCCTCAGCAATTCCTGAAAAATGCTTCATTTTACTACATTCATTTTTCACGAGTGGCTTCATTCGCTACACAATGATTGGTTGGTTAAACAATGGGTGGATGGATAACCGTAGGCTAATCAAAGAAAAAACAAGTATCAATAATCTTATCCAACCACCTTTCATTAATAATTATTACTGGCACTACGTTTGCAGAATTCAATTGGGGTGTTGGATGCATTGGAGTATTTTGAGCATCAAAACGCTACCAAAAACTACAACCGACCCCCCGGCTCACAGACCCTCTATATGATACAATCGCCTTTTTCAGCGTGTCAAGTTATATCAAAGACATTGATACAAATTTTATTTCTTACTTCTTCATGCATCCAGTAGATGATAAGATTTGTGAATATCCTTACTAGATCAATTAGAAAATTGATTTCAACTTATTGGTATTCAATAACACATCAATCTTACTTCTGTAAAATATTACGAATCTTATATGTCCCGTTTACGAACCATTTTCTATGTTTTCCGGATACAAACAAGTAAATAGTCCTTCAAAATCGAAAAAAATATCCGGAGCAAAATATGAATATTAAATTAGACATCACTAACAATATTTAAGTTCAACCACAATCTTAATGTGAAGCTTCAATATCGTCGATTCATTCCAGGAATAAACTATTCCTCGTTTGCATGTATTATTTTGATACATTGTGCAAACAAAACAAAAAAAGGGAAGTGAGACGATATCCGGGTATCATCACTGCCCCCTTGGAACAGAATCAATGTTTAAATAATTTCCTTCCACTATCCTCCATAAATAAAATATTAACGAAACCCCAACAGTTCAAGTGTCTCTCTAAGAAAAATGCATAAAAAAACGTTAATTTTAATAATATCAACTATAAAATGTCATATGTTTGATAAAATCAGCGTAGTACTTTGCAACATAATCGTTGAATTGAGAGAATTATGGATGTTGCATAAGTTCGCAAGATGCTTTAGGATTATACTAGATATACTGTTGAGGCCTGATAGACTGTTACATTTTGTGGAGATGAAGTGCCATGAAAAATATAGAAAACCGTCCTCTCTGTGTAGAACGTTCAATCACACCAATGACGTATGATATTGATATTGAAGATCATGTAAACAACATTGTTTATATTAAATGGCTTGAAGACCTGCGTTACTGGTGGTTGGCGGAATACTTTCCCTTGGAACCGATGATAAAGCGGGACTTAGCTCCTGCTATCACCGAAACCCATATTTATTATAAAACTCCGATTCATCTGTTTGAGAACGTCACCGGGAGAATCTGGGTAGGCGAAATGCGTGGAGTCCGGTTCCGCCTCATGTTTGAATTCCTGGTAAATGACCAGGTTGCCGCAACAGCCGAACAGGTTGGTGCCTGGATAAAAGTCTCTTCCGGACGACCCGTGAGGAACCCTGAGAGTCTGCGGAAACTATGGGAAGAACAGAGTTAAACCTTAAAAATATTATTATCTTACAAGATCACATTATTATTAATCAAGAAACCTGATATTCTAACTAGGGTGCGCTAACTGGACATGGATCAAGGCACGGACTATAAAATTATAAACTGGAAAATCCTGGTTACCCTCCTGGTCACATCAAGTATTATTCTGACGGGTTGTATTTCAAACAAGCAGCTTATCTCCGGACCTGACAGTTTTAATGTTGACGGCCGTCTGAAGATAGCTCGGGCGGATACAGTTGACGCCCTCCGTGAACCTTCAAAGGAATTTTACGATTATTCTCTCCTGAATACGGGAGAGGTTGAGCTGTTTGATATCTCCTTCAAATCGAATTCAATTGAAGTTTCTCCACCTGGAATCAAAAGAATCCAGAATACCAATGGATTTCAACTTGTTATGCCTGGAGTCAGGTTTTCTGTTCACGCCACACACGATTCTCTATCTCCCTGGGAGTATAGACGGTACCTGGAGAGACCGGGAGTACTGGCGGCACAATACCTATACTCACCTGGTAATTCGGACACAGTTTATGTAGAGGACACATACAGATTATCCGGCAGTAAACTGGACAAACAGCTTGCACGCCGGCTTGAGCTGAACGATAAAAAATCCGGGAAGCGGTATATCCTCGATGTCGGTGAAAAGGGAATAGTTAAGGGAAATTCCCGATTAGGCGTACGATTGAGTTATGGCCGTTCAAATTTAACGGGATCGGATTCAGGACTCGATCCCGGTGAGATTAAGGCTTTTAACGGTGGTATTTTTTATAACTACCAGCTTGATCGTAATGTATCAATCCAGCCAGAACTGCTATTCAGTACCCGTGGCGGACTCGAATCTCGATCATTTTATGTATTAGATGAAGACCGCAGAAACTTCATGTACCAGGTGGAATCTTTGATCACCTGGCGCCAGTTATACCTGGAACTGCCGGTAATGCTCCAATGGGGACGTCCGGTGGGGCCCAATTCAGGATTATGGGGGGCTCGTAACAGGTTCGGGATGTTTTTCGAGGTTGGTTCTGCTATCGGATTTCGGCTGTCACAATCAACAGACGATGACATCAGGATCAGGAAAATTGGTCTTCCTGTTGAAGATTACGAACATGACTATACGGAATTTTCGAAAACCGAATTGTCATTTTTAATCGGTTTCGGTGGCAATCTTCAGCTTGGTAAAGGCTGCCTCACATCACAGATGCGATTCTCCGCAGGATACGCCAACATCTTCCAGGAATCCGCCAGCATCAACCATATCAACCTCGAACTAATGCTCGGTTATGCCATATTCCTCAACGGTGAAAAAATCGAACATTATAATGGCGGCAAATAAAAATCCGGATACTCCTACCACAAAAACAAGCAGAAGTAATCCGGAATCTATAATAATCAGAATTTGTGTACTAATATACAATCTAAAGTTACCTAGACATTTTCTCCCTCAAGATTGTCATTCTCAGAATCTGTATCAGCCGGTTTATCAGCTACGGGTGTCGGATCCATTTGTGCTACAGCTTTCTGAACAACTTCAGCCTGGCCTTTTTCAGCTTCCTTGATTACCCATTCGGGTAGATTAAGACCAACCAGTCCAAGGACATCTTTTAATCCCGGAAACGTTCCCCAGAGTCCCTTAACGAACTTGGCGGTATTGGTTCCTTCAGAATTATCTCCACCGCCAAGGTTATCCCAGACAACTACGTTGCTGAGGTCAAGGTTCTGTACTGTATCACCGACTGTTTTCGTCAGCTCGGTGATTTTATCAGCAATCATCAGTTGCACAGCCTTATCCGGATTATTTCCGGCAGCCTTCACGGTTTCACGTAAACCATCAGCGGTTTTAGCCAGTATTTCGAATGAACCACGTCCCTGCGCTTCCATCTTGGCGAAGATAGCGTCCGCCTCACCTTTAGCTTCCCGTCTCAGTTTTTCAGCTTCGGCTTCCGCGGCAATTTCAATCATCTCCTTCTCGATCTCCGCCGGAACAACATCCTGCGCTTTCTGGCGGGCACGTTCCATGTCCGCACGAGCGTTTTCCGCTACCTGTTCAGCCTTGTATGATTCCCTCTCTGCATCCGCCTGTTTTGTTCTTTCAGCGACTACACCTCTTCTTTCGGCTTCTGCTACCTTTTCACGACGGTCGGCGTTACTGTTTTCCTCGGTAACCTTTGCCAGATTTTCGCCGGATACAGCTGTGGCATTAGCTTCTGCAACCTTGATCCTCTGGTCACGTTCAGCGTTTGCCGCGCCAACCTCACCGTTCCTCTCCTCCTCGGCAACCTTGATCTTAGCTTCATTGATTGCACGGGCAGCAGCCTCTTTTCCGAGAGCCTCGATATAACCACTTTCGTCCTTGATATCGGTAATATTAACGTTAATCAATTTGAGGCCGATCTTTTTCAGCTCGGTCTCAACGGAATTAGTGATATTCCCGACAAATTTGTCGCGATCGACGTTAATCTCTTCGATGG
>JANQEY010000078.1 GCA_028278125.1 bacterium
GTATCGGTTATGCCCTTTATGGTTTCGACTTTCCGGGAAATCTGTTGGGCCAGGCCTTGGGCAGTTTCCAGATCATATCCCCGGATTTCTATATCCACCGATTGTCGATCACTGGTACCCAATCTCAGGATAAAGAGACCACCACCTTCACGTACCCGCAATCGGGTTCCGGGAATGCCGGAAAGTTTTTTGCGCAGATCATTGGCTACCTGCTCCGATGATCGGGTTCGTTTTCCCTTTGGTGCCAGAGCAATACGCATACTTGCAGTATGCCCTCCGCGGGAACGCCACCCTCCCCCACCTATTGACACTTGCATATATTCCACCTCGGGAACATCACGAGTGACAATCTGTTCGATTTGAGCCACAGTGCTGTCGAGTAGTCCCAATCTGGTACCGACCTCCATTTCCACACTGACCCGCACTTCCCCTTGATCAGTCTTGGGCATCAATTCTACCCCAATGAGTTGAATCATAAATATGGATCCAATAAATAATAAAAGTGAACATACTACTACGGTTTTCCGGTGCTGCAATGCCCACTGTAAAAAGGAACCATACTTTTTTTCCAGAGTACGATATAGCAGTTCTGAACGGTTAAAGAAATGGGAAAACCAGGAGCCCTTATTGCTGGTATGTTTCGGGATACTGAGGAATTTTGAGGTCAACATGGGTACCAGAGTCAGCGCTGCAATCAGCGAACAGGTCAGGGAAAATCCAACTACTATGGCGAGTTGCCGAAACATTATTCCTGACATGCCTCGCATAAAGACAACCGGGAAAAAGACCACGATAGTGGTTAAGGTGCTGGCAAATACTGCAGAAATCACTTCCTTGGCCCCCTGAAGAGCACTCTGTTTCTTTTCACCACCCTTTTCCCGATGAAAGAAAATATTATCCAATACTACCACCGCACTGTCCAGAAGCATGCCAATACCCAATGCCAGACCACCAAAGGTCATGAGGTTTAGGGTCAATCCTCCGAATAAAATAAGGCTAAAGGTGGCAATGATAGAAATCGGAATAGTTACTGCAATTATCAAAGTACTTGAGAAATTTCGCAAAAAAACCAGCAGAATAAAAATAGAAATTAAACCTCCCAACAGCAAAGCATTGCGCATGGCACTCACAGATTGAATGATAAATTTTGAAGTATCCAAACGGGGAAGAATTTCTATTTGGGGAAAATCATTATTAATCTTGGCAATTTCCTGATGTACTCCCTTTGCCACTTTCACGGTGTTAGCACCAGACTGTTTACTCACGGAAAGTTGGATTCCTGGTTTACCATTGATACGTACCAGTCTAGTTATATCCTCGAGTCCCTCCTCAACATCAGCAACATCACCAACTGTTACTGGTACATCATTGCGCTGGGTAATAATAGTATTGCGGATATCATCGAGATTGGTAAATTCAGCAACCGTGCGAACAATGATTTCCTTATTTCCCTGTTCAACCGAACCGGCAGGTACATTTTTATTTTCCGATGACAGGACTGAAACAATCATTGACGGAGAGATATTGAGGGCTTCTAGTGCTTTGGCGCGTAAAGCAACATGAATCTCTCGATTTAATCCTCCCCGGATATCAACCGAAGCAACCCCATCGATTCGTTCCAAACGATACTGGACCTGATCTTCAATGAGTTGGCGTACTTCGATAGGATCCAATTCCGATGACACACCGAGAATAATGATGGGGAAAGCGGAAAGATCGAATTTGCGAATCATCGGTCGCTCAGCTTCATCAGGTAAACGGCTAAGGGTCCTATCAATACGATCACGGATATCATTCATGGTTTCGTCGAGGTTAGTACCCCAGGTAAAGGCAGCTCGAATAACACTTCGACCTTCGGTTGAGGTCGAGGTTATTTCTTCAATTCCCTGAACTCCGGCAATTGTCGATTCTAGAGGTCGACTTATCAGTTCTTCCACCTCCTGAGGGCCGGCATTACTATAACCGGTAATAACACTGACAACCGGATATGTAATCTCCGGCATTAAATCAATTGGAAGACGCCAGAGTGAAAAAAGCCCAATAACTAAAACTATAAAATAGATCACCGTTGTCAGGATCGGACGACGAATGGGCAGAGAAAGAAAGG
>JANQEY010000131.1 GCA_028278125.1 bacterium
TCTAATATCCCCAAATGATGGGCATCGGCCGGGAATGAACAGCTGGATTAATTCGGTAGACATGCTCACTGCTTGTGAAATCAAGAGAATCAAAAGGATGCTTCTTAACCGGTTAATCCCGTATCCGTTAAATATAATAAACAATAGGATAGAGAGAATTGCGAACACCGGAACATGCAGGATGTTCTGAACCTGCGGGGTTATTTTCGGGATGACCCTGTTTCCATCGGGAACAAGGGGTGAAATCGCAAGCATGGCCAAACAGAAGCATATGAATATCCGTCCTACCTTGGTTGGGCTGATCTTGTCCAATTGAAATGGTCCCGGTTTGATGATTGTGGAGAGTTTACCCTGCCATAGGTATATCAACCATGTTTGAGTGAGTGTGTCAACCTGTGAATCCTGTATTATAAACGAATATCAGACTTTTATTTGACCATAGAGAAGATAGGCGGTTAAACATCATATTATATGATACATATACACAAATCCTGCTAAAATCGATATACGCGAATGGCATTTTCATATCCGACTTTACCCCTCAAATCATCAGGTAGTTGCCTGATAATCGACCATGTTTTTCTGAATGAACCCGGAGGCCCAACCCGACGGCGAGCTCCCGGAACGTTTATGAACTCGTCTGAACCCACCATGAATCGATCCGAGAACTCTCGCATGAGTGTGATCCATTCAGGATTGGGTCGGTAATCATCGTTGTGGATTCGATTGTCGATGGTTTCAAACCCCTGTTTGCTTTTCGGATTATCTTATAATACTTGCTTTTGGCAAGCATTATTGATATATACCCATCGCATGAATAATTTGAAAGCCATCAAGAAGATACGAGAATTCAATCGATTTTACACGAACATTTTAGGATTGGTTGATAGACATATTTTGCACAGCCCGCATTCACTGACTGAGGTGCGTATACTGTTTGAGATATACCATGATACCGGTTGTACAGCTAGAAAAATAAAGAACATCCTGCAAGTCGATGAAGGGTACATCAGCCGCACGATTGATAAACTCATTAAACAGGGTCTTATAACAAAAAAACGATCACAAAGCGATGGAAGGGTTTTCATCTTATCACTCAGCAAGAAGGGAGAGGAAGAATTTATTAAACTCAATAACGAATCCGAAGCATCTGTAGCATCTATGATCGATCATCTGATGCCGGATGAGGTCAATGATATCGTATTCAGCATGCACCGAATCCATGAACTCCTAATGAAAAAGGAAAAACATCATGGAAATCAAACTTGGAGACATCGCTATTCGAAATACACTGATCCCCGGTGATCTTGGCTATGTTGTCTATTTGCACGGGTTCCTGTATGGGACCGAGTTCGGTTACGGAATAGAATTCGAAACATATGTCGCGCATGGTTTATGCGAGTTTTACAACAACTATGATCCGAAGAAAGATCGTGTATGGATTTGCGAAAACAACAATGCGATTATCGGGTTTCTTCTATTGGTGCACAGAGAGCACGATGCTGCACAGCTTCGATACTTTCTGATCAAACCAGAATATAGAGGCATCGGTCTCGGCAGGGAACTGATGAACCGGTTCATGGATTTCTTCCATCAGTGTCATTATCAAAGAGCCTACCTATGGACCACACACGAGCTGACCGCTGCCGCTTCCCTTTACAATCTGCACGGATTCAAATTGACCGAAGAAAAAGAGTCTGCCGCTTTTGGCAAACCTCTAAGAGAGCAAC
>JANQEY010000201.1 GCA_028278125.1 bacterium
AACTTTATCCTGCTCTACAGGATGGACCGGCCCCACTGCCGTTCGGAATAGTTCGACATCATCTTCATCCGGGCCGGGTGCTTGTGACATATCAGGCTCCACAACAATAAACTACTGAAAGGGGAAGTAGTTTACCTTAGTCGCAGAAGAATACCAGAGCTTGATAAAACACAGTTATATATATGTAGTACTTTTTTGTTTCTTTATTTTTAGATAGGGTAGTCTTAATATCATCAGACAAATATAAATCACACCGTATATCACCGGTTCAAGAATATCCGCTTTGACCAGCCACAGGTAATGCAAGATACCCGCAATCCCAATAATATAAATAAGACGATGGAGTTTCTTCCATCGCTTTCCCAGTTTTCGCATCATATTGCCGGTAGATGTGATTGCCAGTGGAATTAATAACACAAAACCTGTAAACCCAACAGTGATGTAAGGACGCTCTACTATATCTTCGATGATCAGTTCCCAGTCGAAGAATTGATCGAGTATCAGGTAAGTCAGGAAGTGAAGACTGGCATAAAAGAAAGAATACAAGCCCAGCATGCGTCTGTATCTAACCAGTCCGGAATTATTTATTAATTTTGCCAGGGGGGTTACGGCAAGCGTCAGTATTAAAAACCTTAATGTCCATTCACCGGTATGATGGGTGATTTCCTCAATGGGGTTGGCGCCAAGACTGGAAGTAAATATACCTGTGATCAGAAAGATAAAAGGTATCAGACACAGGACAAATAATAACGGTTTCGAGTACTTCACATAAATATTTAATAATGTTTTTTCAGACTCATCCCCTTATAGAGAGAGGCAACCTGATCGGCGTAACCGTTAAACATCAAAGTTTCACGTTTGAAAAATTCTCCTATCCGACGTTCTTTCTTCTGGCTCCAACGCGGGTGAGGGACCTTTGGGTTAACATTGGAATAAAAACCGTATTCGTTCGGAGCGGAACGGTTCCAGCTGGTTGGAGGCTTTCTGCGTGTAAAACTGATTTTTACTACAGACTTAATACTCTTGAATCCGTATTTCCAGGGGACTACCAGGCGTATGGGTGCGCCATTCTGGTTGGGGAGGACCTCACCATACATCCCCACAGCAAGAATGGTTAAAGGATGCATTGCTTCATCGATACGCAGACCTTCGACATAAGGCCATTTTAATACCCTCCTGTTACGCTGGCCCGGCATTTCTTCCGGTCGAAGAACTGTCGTAAAGGCGACGTATTTCGCACTGGCATTAGGTTGAAAACGTTTCAGTACATCACCCAGGGGAATACCCACCCACGGGATCACCATTGACCAGGTTTCTACACAACGAAGCCGGTAAATACGTTCTTCCAACTGGTGGGGTTTGATAAAATCCTCTAATTGATAAATGCCCGGTTTGTCACATTCCCCTGCAATTTCAATTGACCAGGGGTACGGATTGAATTGTCCGGAATTACGTGACGGATCGCGTTTATCCAAACCAAATTCGTAAAAGTTATTATAGGTGGTGGCACTTTTATAATCCGTTAGTGTTTCATCGGTAGAGAAAGGACTTTTTTTAATATTGGTAATATTTATTCCGGCCTGTGCGTGATCTGTATGCCATAACAGGCCGGTTGCTGTAATGACTTGTGCTGTGAGCCCCAATGTAACCGATTCCTTCAAAAATTTTCGCCTGGAAAGATAGGTATCCTTGCCGGTGATCTCAGAGGGTTTAATATCGGATGGTTTCTTGATTAACATAGTGTGGATATTCTGTAAGGACGAATGTTTATATTGACCGTATCGCTTAGCTAGGGTTCCGATTCAAAATAACTAGAGAATTAAGAAGTCAGAATTCAGCATTCAGAATAAAAGACCTGACAAGCTAAACACGGTGATCACACTTTAATTCTGACTTCATCATCATAATTACCCAATCCACTTTCGGGCGTTTTCGAATAAACGCATCCAGGGACCGGCTTCAAGATACCAGTTGTCGGGAATCCATGAATGCTGTTTCTTAAGAAAAACCCTTTCCGGGTGAGGCATCATAATGGTAAAGCGTCCATCATCGCTGGTAAAA
>JANQEY010000245.1 GCA_028278125.1 bacterium
ATACTGCATTTATACGACCTTATCGGTTCCAGTACAATCCGGTTCGATAACATTGTCAGACATATTTCCGACAACGAAACAGAACAGATAAGATTTCATTTTACGCCTGATCTGCTCGATGTTGATGCCGAATCTTCGCCCTGGGAAACAGAAGATGTTTTTTATATAAAATCGGGTTCGGTAGCAATCAACAACAATTTTCTTCATCCAAAAACCGCCGAAGCGTAGAAATTATGCAGGAGGTTACGTTTGAACTCGAACAATGAAGAACAAAATGGGAAAAAAGAGCAGAATTTTATCCAGGAGATATTCGCTGACGCTTTTGACCTGAAATATGGCTTTCCGCAGACAATCTGGATGCTATTCCGGAATCCTAAAAAAGTCATCAATTCGTATGTAGGCAAAGAGAAATCTCATTACTACTCACCATATAAATATTTAATGCTTGCCGTTGCACTCGCAACACTCGTGTTTTTCCTGGCTATTGATTTTGAAGGTTTCTGGACTGAAACGTTACAAGTTCAGATGGATAAACAGGTTATAGAAGATGAAAACAAACGGCAAATCACTGAAAAAATCGTTCAAAAATATATTTATATAATGGAGAAGCTGAAGAACCAATACGGTTCGATTGTGACGCTGGTTGTCTGGTTGCCATCGTATTCACTCTTCAGTTTTTTATTCTTCAAAGAACGACTGAAAAGGTTATCAAACCATTTCGCGATGAATGCGTATATAATTGGCCAGGTAAATGTTATTCAGACAATACTCGTTTTTCCCCTGTTTTTCCTGAATATTTCAAGACAGGGGCTTTCAAATTGCATGGATGGATTTCTCCTGTTTCAAATGATTTATATTATATACGCATATTTGAGAATGTTTAATAATAAAAAAATCTTAACCATATTTAAGACTATCATGGCTCCAATATTAAGCCAGTTAATGGTTTTTGCTGTGATATACCTGGTAACATTAGTTACGGCGTCAATAATGGTCTGGATTGAAATCAAATAGACAGAACATTTTAAAAATCACGCATTAATCAGGGAGAAGGGGTAATAATTGAATTCTGAAAACAAAGTTGGACCCGAAAAAAAAGAACAAAATTTTATCCAGGAAATATTCGCTGACGCTTTTGATCTGAAATATGGTCTTCCACAGACAATCTGGATGCTATTCCGGAATCCAAAAAAGGTTGCTTATTCCCACATAAACAGGGAAAAATCTCACTATTATTCTCCTTACAAATACTTAATGATTTTAGTTGCCCTTTGTGCGCTGATAGTTTTCCTGGCAATAGATTTTGAATTACTCAGGGATGAGACCATAAACCAGGCAGTGGAAAAAATAATAATTGAAGACGGGAATGTTAAGCAGATTGCTGAAAAGCTTCTCCCAAAACAAAGTTATATAAATGGAAAACTACAAAATGAATACAGCTCAATTACAACTTTAATCCTGTGGCTTCCTATTTATGCATTAATAAGCTTCTGGTTTTTCAAAAAACATCTTAGTCATTTTAAGAACCACTTCGCGATAAACGCGTACCTGATCGGTCAGGTGAGCTTGATGCAGGCTTTATTGGCTTTGCCTCTGTTCTTTTTACCATACGAAGGTCACGAACTGGTAAATTATTTAAGTAGCTTCCTCCTGGCACATATGATTTATTATATATATGCGTACATGAGAATCTTTTATAACAATAGATTCGGTGTAGTACTAAAATCCATTTTTGCGCCGATAATCAGCCAGTTGGTTGTAATATTGGTACTTGAGTTGATATCGTTTTTTATTGCTTTTATAATGGTTGTAAGAGAGGTAGCATAAGCAATGGGGAACGTTTCTCCTAATAATATTAAAAAATTCATATCTTATTATTTGTCATAAAATATATTACGATATACGTAAAATTTTTCTTGATGATCTACCCATTTAATCTTATATTCTCGAGAATGAAACTAATAAAAATTCGGGATAATTTGTGGCGATAGAAGTAACACTGGACGTGATGCTGGCGAAAAGAAAAATGAGGCTGAACGAGCTTTCAGAACGTATCGGTATTTCTGTTACCAACCTGTCGCTTCTGAAAACGGGGCGTGTCAAGGGTATCCGTTTCAGCACACTAGAGGCGATTTGTCGTGAACTGGATTGTCAACCCGAGGATATCCTCAAGTATATCCCAGATTATGTCTAAACTAACTAGTATCTCTTGTTAAAATTCCCCCTATTTTACCAAATGTATACGCAAAACCTGGATCGATTTCCCGCTCGATAACTTCGCGAAATAAGTCCCGCTTGCCAAACCGACTCCACTAAAACTTAACCTGTGTTTTCCAGGATTAAGCCCGGAATAACCTGATTCAAAGACGAGATTTCCCAGGATATCATAAACCGTCATTTTGACATCTGAATCAACCGGCAGATAAAAGGGGATACTTGTGCTCGCATTGAACGGTTCAGGATAATTCCGGGATACTTTAAAATTTGAGGGTACATCCTTAGCCTGGTAATCAACAGCATCTTCATCTAAAGACACGAACTGAACGTTGTGAGTGAAGAATAGCGGCACTGCAAGTTCGTTGAATTCAGACGTGTAAGAAATATCCGCTGGATCATCATTAAACTGGACTACCTGTTCCGGCTCACTGGTGAAATCCGAATTGAACCTGTAGATAGAGTTTGTATGCCAGGAGGAGGCGTAATAATTACCCTCTCCGTCCCGGGTGAGTCCATCAAGGTTATCAAGCGTGGTGGTTGTGATAGTTGATAACGACGAGTCCGCAAGATCAACAGCCTGAATTGGAGAATTAAAGCGGTAAGAAATTACTACAAGACGGTTGTTTTCCTCGTCGAAATACATGCCGTTGGGAGTGTTGAGTCCTTCATCAACAAATACATTCCACGTTTCCTCTGCAAAATCCACTCGAATAATCTGGTTACCCGTAGGATACGAAAGGAAAATATTTCCCGAATTATCAACAACGATATCATTCAGGTTGGTTGTTCCGGGGATACCCATCGTCAGGATATTTTCATCGGTTTCCAGGTCAAATGCTTTTACGCCATACTCACGACAGGCGACATAAAGGATATTATCCCTGATAACCAACCCGGCATGGCAATGCATACCTGAAAACAAAACAGTTCTCTCACCCTCACTGTCTATCTGTACAAGGTTGCCATTACCCCAGTTGGACACCAGGTAACGTTCGTTCAGGGAATCGTAAACAATACTTTCGGGTTGATTCAGTTGGGAAAAACCGGAAGAAGTAATAGTAAGAATCGATAAAAATAAAAACAGGACACCGCTTCGGAAGTTCATAGCACCTCCAATTATATATCCCGGCCCCCGTATTGATAATATAAAAAGTAATGGAAAAGGTGCAAACTACTCCGGGTGTTGATCAAGCATTATGACTACAGAAAACATATAACGCTTTTCTCTGAAAACCATTAATACCAGAAATACAATTCAGTTCTTAATCTTTATCACAGCAAGAGATTTAATATTGTCAAAATCAGAACCACTTTTAACTTCGATCCTTAAAGGACGTCCCTCGCCCCATTTCGGCGCGTTTTCAAGCTGCTCCTTAATATCTGCTGGTAAAGAACTTTCGTTAACAACTTTCACAGCCTTTTCACCATAAACAAAACTGGCGACAAAAAAACCGTCACACGGCAACATGTAAACTATCCTGCGTTTTTTACGTACCGGGATAAATGACCAGCCACCTTTTTTATAATAGCTCCACTCATCACCTGTTACCTCGTATTCCTCGGCCAGGTATTTCTTAAGACCGTCCCAGTACTTAAAGGTTTCTCCTAAAACACTCTGAAGATCCTTCTTTGTCGGTTGTTCTGATACGTCAGTAAACGCACTCTCCCACATTTTCACCCCCTTTAATTTAACCCGTTTTAGTCTTTTCATACACTAAGGTTGTTATGCCGAAATACTTGTCGGTCTCTTCTACAAAGCTCATCCCGATCTTTTCAAGTACCCGCACTGACGCAACATTTTCTCTAAATACAAATCCTTTAACATTATCCAGTCCACCCTCTTCAAATGCATAACGCAGGCACTCAGTAGCGGCTTCCGTGGCATATCCGTTTCCCCAGTATTGAGGAAGAAAATGGTAGGCTATCTCGTATCCCGGGCCTTTCCATGCTACGGGAAAAATTCCACAATCACCGATTATTTCGCGGGTACTTTTATCTACAACCGCCCAAAGGCTCAATCCCTTTTGTTCCTGGTGATTGAATACTTTCTGGAGTCTTTCGAGAGTTTCAGCTTCCGAAGCTAATGGTTCCTCGAGGATGAATTTCATTACCTGTGGATTGCTGAAGATCCTGTGAATACCGGAAACATCATCACGTGTTACAGCCCGGATTATGAGTCGCTCTGTTTCGAGTTTAAATGTCATTAATCCCCAAAGTTATTTCGATAGTTGAACAGCCATCCTCGCTTTTTCTACGCCGTTAATTATAATCGCTATTAAATGTTCACCATGGTAATGTTTACGGGTGGACATATTTTTAAAACTCTGATTCCTCGAAATTGAATGACTGCCGGGAGAGTATTCCTTTTCATGTATCTGGAAAACCTTCTTCGATTGTTTTCCACCAGATTTCGTATAAAAAACCGCGTATTCAAGACGAACTTTTGTGGCTGATTTTTCGTTAACCACCAGGTCAAATGAAAACAGCAGGGTATCGCCGATTTTAAGCTTCTTTTTATCGCTACGTAGCTTTTTTATATCAAGATTTCCAGGATCACCAAAGCCAAACAGGCGCATTGCCCGGGTATTTCCTTTTTTCAAAAGGGTACGCAGGGCATGCTTGATTATTTTGTCTGTATTTTCTGTATGACCAAACCATATTTCCACCAGGTCGAGAACAATTTCCGGGTGATCCTTGGATATATCGTTAAGGTTATTAGCCACACTGCGACGGACAAATTCCGAGGGATCATTTTTCAGTTTTTCCAGGATCGGGATAACAGGTGCGGGATCAGCTTTTAACTCCGGAACTGCCATCGCCCAGGGCAACCGTGGACGGCAGCCCTCACTGGCAAATCGACGAACATTTTCAAATTCACTTTCCGCACAGGAATACATCAACTCCATAGCTTGGTCAAGGTCTTTTATTAAAAACGGGCGAATCGCGAATTCGGATGAGCTGAATTGGGTAAAATGACCCAGTGCAGGCAGGGAGATTTCCCAATCTTCCTGACCGTAGACCTCGACAAAATCAGGCAACACCATCGCCTCAAATCCTTTCACACCAGGTGCGGCTTTCATCAGTATATCTACCGATTCTTCATAGGAATCAGGTAAAACCTGGAACAGGCAATGTGTGGTATGCCTCATCTTTTCTTTCAGCTCAAGGTTTTTCCAGTTATCATCGTTCACCAATCTGAGGAATTGTTCTTTATCAAAAGAATGAAAATATTTTGTGATAGCAACACATAAATCATCCAGGGATTCCGCAGTAAAAAAGCGGTCTTTAAGAAGTTCGTTCATAATATTTCCAGATAGTTTTATAGAATGAATCATAAATAACAGAACAACAGGAACTGAACAAATGTACATGCTTGTTGAGAATATAGTCAACTCGGATTGGAGACAAAAAAGCTGCCGGGAATTAAGTATTCCCGGCAGCTTATCGGACATGTATTTAATTAACTGATTACAACCTTATCGAGAACTGGAACCGGTGAGTCAGGTCTTCGATCATTCCGGGTGCTGTTCCCATTTCACGGGTATAATAGGCGTAATCGAACCGGAGTACAAAGAGGTTCAATCCTGCCCCGAAGGTGGGATAGCCCTGGTGAAAACCACCACGCAGTGAAAAGAATCCGGACATTACCGACAATTCGGTTCCCAGGTTGATCTTCTGGAACGCGCTGGTGCCGGTACGGTTGAAGATGTCGACATACTCCATACCAAAATCCCACTGCTTAAGCAGCATATTCCCGGCAAATGGAACGTGGTACATCCCACCAAGTTTGATATTGGGCTTCACCCAACCGTCCATCACCCCGATGAGATCCTGGCAGACAATCGCGACATCCATCGGCCCATCATCGCCAAGTGTCCTGATCATACCGATATCTACGCCCACACCGACATTCGTGTCGGTCATCTCGTCCATGATGGTGTCAATCACTTCCTGCTGGGAGGCGACGTCTGTAGCTGAAACACGTACATAACTGACATACCTGCGATAGGTCATCCTCAGCGCAGCGCCTACGTCCCATTCACTTCCCCAGAGATCCATTTTTTTACCATATCCACCACCGACAACAATATCCATATAGCCTCTTGCTGCGGCGGCAGGAATAAATACACCCTGGTCAAGCTTGATATCGGAAACCGCATGACCATATGCGGCAGCCCCGAAACCATTTAAAACCATTCCGATATAAGGTGAAAAATGCTGCCCAAACCATTCATCATCGAATTTCTGGCTGTCTTCAAGAAAATCATCTACCTGCTGAGGACTATGAACTACAAGGGAATCAAGTTGTGAAAATTCCTCTCCATGATCATCCAGGAATTGAAGTACTTCAACAAAATTATTTTTTACGCCGTATGAACCCGGAATTACCGCAAAATCAAACTTCTGTTCGCTCAAATGCGCGGGGTTGTAAAAAATTGAATGTGATCCATTGCTGACAACTGTCGTCAGGCCACCCATTCCCATCTGGGCAACACTCAGGTGATTGTATGCACCTGTTGGGAAAAAACGTTCATGATCCGCATAGCTGGTGAGAGCAAGGATCAAAATGAATGAAATAACCACTAAAATTCTGAATATCTTCATTTTATTTACCTCGCTTTCTAATTATCACCGCTGGGACGTGGTACGTTTGGATGATCTCCGTAAAAATCATCGCCATTGTAAAAATCGTTGACAAGATCATCAGAGACTGATCCCACGACATCGTCAAGTTGTTCAACATCTACACCGGAAACATCATCCCCAAGACTCGTTATCGCAATGATACTTTCATTGAGAGAGATAACAGAGTAGAGAATTATAGAATCCTGTTCTGTTGACTCCAGAGAATTCCACCTGAGGATATCAAGTACACCACCCGGTGGTCGAAGCAGGGCATAAAGGTTTATATCATTACCATTGATACTGCTATCCCTGTTAGTATCGCGCAGGGAGATAATCCCCAACAGTGCCTGGGCACAGACGTAGTCGAGCAGGATATCATCAGGCTCAAGCTCCTCGCTGTGTGCTTCACCTGAATAGATAACACCAATATCGTCCTTGACTCCGTAAAGTGCCTGGTAGAGGGGGTTGATTCGATAGGGTGGCCATTCATGTCGTAGAACAGGTGGAAGACCGTCATCCATAAACGGCATTACAACATCATCTCCCGGATCGTTAATGCCGCCAATATTCAATTGTGACATCTCTGCAATCAGGCCGATGGTCGTGTTACCTGTTGCCCTTATACGCGCCTTTGCTCGTCCCCAAAGGGCGTCAGCATTGTGTGGATTTTCCTCGAGTGCCTTGTTGAACGACTCAAGTGCTTCAGCGTATTCACCGTCACGCAGATGCTCCTTTCCTTCCTCGACATAATCCAGCTCAGAATTATCCGGGCTGGTGAAGGAAAAAATGTTACATCCCGCAAAAGAGAAAAGTAGAACAAGCAACATAAAAACTATTATTTCAAACCGTTTCATTAGCTCCTCCCATATTTAATATTTGAAATATATCATGAATTTATCTACTGAATTTCCAGTTTTTTAACTTCCAGTTTATTCTGCCTGACTATCTCGTTAAATGCTGAAATATTTGATGGTAGCAGCACAAATTCTACCTCATTGTTACCGACCTGGTCCTGGGAAAGATTTCTTTTGTATAGTGTTAACCGAACAACTTCACCTTCTCCAAAATAAAATTCTGTCCTGGCGTTGTTGGCTTCCTGGGGAAGTCGAATTAATTCAATCCCTGAATATCCGACGGGGAGATAGACCAGGTTTATCGCGTTTTCTTCAAGGAATACAGTTTTTTCAAAAGATGATATTTTCGTTTCCAGGAAATACGATTTTCCACGAGGGTAATCCATGGGAACAGCTAGGAGGAGGGCAGAATACCCTTCGGGAATTTCTCCAACATTTGACGGTATGACCTGTTCCTGGACAGCTACACAACCAACAATAAAACTATTCAACGTTAAAAATATTAGAACTAATAGTATTAATCCGGTTTTCATACTCTAAACTTTATAATATCTTTCAGTTATCGTGGAACCTGTAAAATACTGGTTCGTTATTCTTTTTACTGTTTTCCAGGTGTTTTTCGGCTGCCACTCTTCCCACCTGGATCAACTCATCAATCCTGGAGAAATCCGCCCAGTGAACATGACGGACATCGGGAACTATCACCTCATCAGCCATTGCCAGGTATGTCTGGTTCAGATGGTGACGGGTTATCCTGTCTGCTCGATTTAAAATATCCAGGGCGTGATGAAATGGCCCCTCTTCAAAAAGATGCGGAAGAACATCAACGGCTACAACATAAAATCGTTCACTGTCTTCCGGGTCCGGCACCGGGATGTTTTTCGTAACACAACCATCAACAAGTAACATACCATTCTTTTTAACCGGCGTAAATACTCCAGGAATCGACGAACTTGCCGCCACCGCTTCAGCAACCAGACCTTCTCGAATTTCTATATCCTCTCCGCTGATAAGGTCAGTTGCTATGGCAACAAATGGAATCTGGAGGTTGTCAAACGTGAGTTCGCCAAAAATCTGGTCAAGTATCCTGTTCATCAGCTGACTAGATAATATCGCCTGTTTTCTCTCAAGCCGTGTGAGGAGGAGAATATGTTTAACATGGTTGGTGAAATCCTGTCCTCCCCGGCTTCCTCCCTGTTTTGGCCTGACTATCTTTTCAAAATCGAACTTTTTAAACTCTTCTCCGGCTGCAATATCATGGATATGTTCTTCCACTTTTCCAGCATTTCCATGCATGGCGTACAAAGCTCCAATAACAGCTCCCATACTGGTTCCCGTCACCAGGTCAGGTTTCCAGTTGTTCTCTTCAAGTACCTGGATTATACCAACATGCGCAATCCCTCGCGCTCCACCTCCGCCGAGCGCGAGAACCTTGCCCTTTTCCTGTCCAAAGTGATCATGAAGCCACTTGAGAATCATTACCAGCCTGAATATTCAACGATTAGTAAGTGCCGCATCGATTACACAATATACGAAAAAGCCCCGCGTTTTACGGGGCTCTTTGGAAATTTTTGGGATTTTTACCTGATAAGGATTGTTTTCCTGATCTCCTCCATCTTGCCGGGAACCTGGCATTGGACAAAATACAATCCACTTGAGAGGCCGTTATCGTTAAAGATAAATGTTTGATAACCGGCTGGTTGGAGACCATCAGCCAACACCTTTACCCTCTCCCCCAGGATATTATAAACAATGACCGACAGCTTGGATTTTTCCGGCAGTCCGACAACAATATTCATCGTCGAGTTAAAGGGATTTGGATAAGCTGCAGCAATCGAATATTCCGCGGGAAGATCATTGAACGGATCAACAGGCACATCGGAATTCGGCTCAACAAAAAACAGGAACTCGCTTTCTGACTCAACTGTATCCGGCGGAGAAATTGCCGTTACCCACCACGTCACCATAAGCAGGTTTTCCCAGTATTGCATGTTCATACTATCAGGCAAATTAAGTGTATACTCACGTGATTGCAGGTTGTCGAAAACCAGTTCTCCAAGGACTTGTTCATCTTCAGCAACGCTGAAATTCAGACTATATAAAACTGTATCGCCGGGATTAGGATCCATTGAAAGTTCCCATCGAAACAGCAGGTTAGCAAAATCATCAACAGATAACATCTCCAAATTTTCCGGTTCCAGTAGATTAAAATCTGAAGGAGGTTGATTAGGTACGGCCATACCTTCCAGAACTACATTTACAGATGGATTAAAAATATCATTGGTCTCGATCACCAGATTGCAACTATCCGGTCCAGCAACAGTTGGTGAATATATAACCTCGACAAAGGCATGACCTCCCGGATCAATTGTTATCTCCTCGTCCATGTTTACTGTAAAGGCAAGATGGTCAGATGATATCGAGGGAATAACCAACTGGGCAGCACCGATATTATCTATCTCCATTTCCCACGTCCGAATATCGCCCATCCTTACATCACCAAAATTATATTCCATTTCCGGAATGCTGATTTGAGGAAGATCCGTTTCAAGAGAGAGAATTACTGACGCGAAATCTCCAGAACCAAACTCACCATTTCCTTCAAGAAATTCAGCGTTCGCTGTTAATTCCTGGTCGAGCACCGGCAACCAGACACTGAAACTCATCTCGTTGCCGACGAGATATCCTTCAAGTCCAAGTTCGGGATCTGCACCGCAGGTGGTAATTTCAAATGGAAAATTGCCCCTGTAACGGTTATTCCCTACACAAAGATCATCATCAAAGATTGCAACTTCGCAATCAAGCTCGAGCTCGGTTTCATTGATAGTTATGAGATCAACGTTTACAGGATAAAAAATCCCTGTATAATCAACAGGAACATAATGATAGTTATAACTTTCAATCCAGTCCAACAGGTTATCAAGTAGTGTGGTCAACTGGCCATCAGGGTGTGGCGGGAAGGGTATCATTTCACAAGAACTCAACGCATCAAAAGCGAAATAAGCTGTTTTCTGCCAGGGTGATTCAGTGGTTATTGCCGTCGGCTCACCTGAATTCTCACCATAAAAAATCTCTTCTCCATCTTCTGTAGAAATCAGTTCATCTGTCCACGTGGGGAATTCTTCAAAGAGAATTTCAAAGCATTCCTCCCAGAAAGGCCCGGAAACCGGATGATCCTCAACACCAAGGAATCTAACCTCACTCTGTACAGGATCATTTGAACCTCCCATGATTCCTAAAAAATCATAAGCGAAATCACCTTCCGCAAGCTCTACCTCCTCTTCTTCTCCATTAGCATAAAACCAGTCGGAATCCACCAGGATGAAATCCCCCATGGATTCCAGGAACCCCGAAAAAGAGTCATCTCCGTAGCCACGCAGGGGAACACAACCGTTACCTTCTGCAAATACTGCAACAAGTGGGAAACCAGCTTCAACCAGGTAACGGTCGATACCATTATTATCTTCAATAGACCAGTATTCATATGAAACATCTGCGTCTTCCAGATAAGTAATAATTACTTCTTGTCTTAGCCAAAAATTTTCTGTAATCAGCAATAATTCTGCATCAGGATCCTGGATTTCAACTATATCGAACGATCTTGAAGAATTTTCAGTACTGTTTATATTTCCCTCTTCATCTTCAGCTACGACATAGTAGCTGATCTCATCCCAAAAGGTCACTCCATATGCTGAAAGGTCAAATTCTACTGTAAAAAGATTGTCTTGATCGGGACCTGCAAATAATATCTGATCTTCCTCTTCACCGTTTACTGATAATACCAGCCATGCTTCGTCAGTATCCCAGCCTGTATCATCGGTGATTACGGTAAACACCTCACAAATCTTCTCCGGATTTGTCGTATTTGGAAGTGATGAGACGCTGTGGATCTGGGGTGGCCCACCCTCGTAATATGAAACCACTACGTGTTGCATATTTTCAGTAATCGTACCGTTTTCAATATCGGAGTTGTACGCACCCCAATAAAAATCATAATCCTCCATCCAAGGGCCACCGAACCAGGTATATGTTCTCTCGAGAAATGTTGCATCATCCGCCATTGGTTGAGGCAAACCGTCATCCTGTGTTTTTACAAAACCAACAACAAACGCTGAATCTCCCCAGGCAATCCCGCCATCGGGTAAATCATCCTGGTCAAATAGAGTTTCCCAATCCTGAGTTCCTTCAAAAAATCGTTCAAGTGGCCCAAAAATAACTTCACCAAGCGGAGAAACAGGTGATGTTCCCCTGTTTGGTGCCTGGCAATTGAGGTATTCTTCCTCTGCCTCTTCACTGTAATCCCAGATGAATACTTCAACTTCACCACCGCTAAACCACTGTATCTCAGCCGAGTAAATGGAACACACATTCGTCGGTTCATAAACAACACACATTGTGTCCCCAATTTCTCCACTGCTCAGGTAATATTCTGCGATATCATCGCTACAACGATTTAATGTAACAATCTCGTCGAGCTCATTATCTAAATCATTCTCCTGATGATGTTGAACAGACCTGACTTTTACTAAATCCAGGTTTGCACTGAAACTAAGAGTAGCAAACAAAAAACAGGCAAGAATTACCGGTAGGTAACGTTTCATAATTTCCCCCGTTCACGATAGATGGCTCCGACTATAATATTTTAACGTATATTAAACTATTGTTGATTTTTTTTAGAAATCAAATGAATTAACGCTTTAAAGAATTTTAATCCGTTTGTACTTAGAATGGAGAGACTAAAGCTATAAACCTTGTCGTTTGATAAAATATTTTGACCCCAAATGGATATCAGAATCTTCACACAAAACACGAAAACTCCAAAAATTCTAAACTTGTTACTTGATTTATCCCTATACTTTTAGTATAATTAACCCCTAAAGTTAGATTATCCTAATTTTATTATTTATAATATCTATCTAATAATGGCTAGTTATTTTCAACTGACAAAATAAAACTCCAGGGGAATTATCAAGGCATGGGACAGACAATTGCAGAGAAGATTTTTGCTTCTCATTCTGGAAACGAGACAGTAAAACCGGGTGATATGCTTTTTGCGAAAGTGGATCGTATCCTCGGTACTGATCCCACGGTTCCGCTTTCAAAAATGATATTAAAAAGAATGGGTGTAGATAAAGTATTTGATCCTTCAAAAATAGTCCTGGTAAACGATCATTTTGTACCCGCCAAGGATATCAAATCCGCGCAGCTTGCCAAGGAAATGCGTGAATTCGCGCAGGAACAGAACGTTAAGGACTATTTCGAGGTTGGACGTTCGGGTATCTGCCACACGGTCGGTCCGGAAGCCGGGCTTGTGAAGCCGGGTGACCTGGTAATTGGTGCCGACAGCCACACATGCGCCTGGGGTTTTGTGGGTGCTCTGGGAACCGGTGTCGGCAGCACAGACATGGCAGCTGCCTGGGCACTCGACGAACTCTGGTTCCGTGTGCCGGAAACCATCAGGGTGGACGTAAACGGTGAATTGCAGCCCTGGGTGTGTGCTAAAGATGTAATCCTGAAGCTTATCAGCATTATCGGCGTCGAAGGTGCCCTCTATGATGTTCTCGAATATCATGGCAGCACAGTTGAAAACCTCTCAATGGACGGACGTTTTACCCTGTCCAATATGGCCATCGAGGCAGGTGGAAAAGGAGGGATATGTCCGGCTGATGACACCACCATGGAATACATGGAGATGGTCGGGGTAAAAGACGCTCAACCTATGGATTCCGATAAGGATGCTGTATTCAAACAAACAGTTACTATTGATGGCGGAGCACTGAGACCGCAGGTTGCAAAACCATTTTCACCCGATAATGTTGTAGGTGTTGAAGAGACTGCGGGTGTACATATCGACCAGGTTGTTATAGGGACCTGCACAAACGGACGGCTTGAAGACTTTGAAACGACCTACGAGATAATTAAGGGCAAGGAAGTCCATCCGAGTGTACGGTTGATCCTGATCCCCTCCAGCCAGAAAATATTCATGGAACTGACGGACCGGGGATATGTTTCCGAATTTATCCGTGCCGGTGCGGCGATTACACCACCTTCCTGCGGTCCGTGTATTGGTGGGCATATGGGAGTTCTGGCGGCAGGTGAAGTCGGTTTGTTTACCACAAATCGCAATTTTGTCGGCAGGACAGGTCACCCTGAAGCCCGGACATACTTAAGCGGGCCAGCTGTCGCAGCAGCATCTGCTATCGCCGGTGAAATTGTTCCTCCACCGGAATTATAATTTTTGAGACTAATAAGACTTAAGGAATAAATAAATGGAAGGCAAAGTTATAAAATACGGTGACAATGTAAACACTGACGTTATCATGCCAGCCCGTCATTGCACCAGTTACAGGGAAGAAGAGCTTGCAGCCCACACCTTCGAAGATCTCGATCCAACTTTCGTCGATAGAGTAGAAAAGGGCGACATTGTCCTGGCCGGAAAAAATTTCGGCTGTGGATCATCACGAGAACACGCCCCAACAGGTATCAAAGGAAATGGCGTGGCATGTGTGATTGCTGAATCATTCGCCAGGATATTTTATCGTAATGCCATCAATATCGGTTTGCCCATACTTGTCTGCCCTGAAGCTGTGAAAAACACTGAAGAGGGCGACAAGTTGAGTTTAGATTTTGACACCGGTGTTATTGAGAACCTTACCAGGGGCGGCAAATGGAGTGCCTCACCCTTCCCGGAAGTAATCCAGGAAATTTTTAAGCTGGGTGGACTGGCAGGGTATGTTCGTAATCGTCTTGGAATAACCGGGTAGCGCAACAACCTCGAGAAAACGCTTATCTGACATAATCTTCCCGGGAATTAATAATTTCAAATCAAACTATGGAGCCATATAAATAGTTGACCTGTATCACTCTCGAGCCGTTTGGGATTTTTGTAATTTGAATGTTACCTGTTTATGAATGAAGAAAAGTGAGGATAATATGGAATTCAGAGAACCAATGGAACAACTGGTACATGAACCTACCGATTTCCTGAAGGAATATAACTTCCCTGATCCGAGCAAGATCAGGCTGTATGATTCAACGTTACGCGACGGTGAACAGATGCCGGGTGTCGCGTTTTCACCTGGACAGAAATACGAGATGGCAAAACTGTTATCCGAGATGGGTGTTCATATTCTCGATCTCGGTTTCCCGTTTGCTGCACTATCCGACAGGCACGCTCTCCAGCTGATCGTCAATGGTCGGAGAAATGGCCAACTACGGGAAGACATCGAACTGTTAGTTATGTGCCGATCTACCAAGAGCGATATAGATATAACCATCGAAACTTTAAACCAGATCGGTGTAGCGATTGATGAAGTGACATTTTTCGTCTTTACATCGGGATCGGATTTACATCTCAAGTACAAAATCGGCAAAGCCCTGCTGAAAAAAGAGGGGCGTGACGTTAAAGAATGGCTTGATCTGCCTGTTGAATTTTACCGTGAAGCCAATATCCGGATGATGACAAAAGCGATCAGCTACGCCCGTGAACGTGGAGTTAAAGCAGTTGAGTTCGGTGGTGAGGACGGATCACGCAGTAATGCCGATTATATAGTCCAACTGGCGAGAGCAGGTTATGAGGCTGGCGGTACACGGTTCGCGTTTCCGGACACGGTTGGTTGTTTTAATCCTGATGGTGTCGAATACTACGCTTCCCGACTGGTGAAAGAATTCCCGGGAAAAGACCTCGTCATCCATTTTCATAATGATTTCGGTATCGCTGCTTATAACACTGTGGTCGCCATGAGCCACGGGATGAACGTACCCACGTGTACCATCAACGGCATGGGGGAAAGAGCCGGTAACGCTCCTCTCCACCAGGTTGTGATGATGCTGAAAATGCTCTATGGGATCGAAATTCCAGGATTCCGTTATGACCTGTTGATCAAGGCAAGGAAGATGCTGGAAGAGTATTCCGGGATTCCGGTTGCTGCACATGAGCCAATTATCGGTGAGGGTGTATTTACCCATGAGTCCGGGATTCACACAGCAGGAATGCTGATCCATCCAAAGGTTTACCAGGTAATCCCACCGGAATTACTCGACCGTAAAATCAGGTACGTTTTCGGAAAACATTCCGGTACCGGCGCGGTGCGTATGGTAATTGAACAATTCAGTAAAGAACTGGCACGTGATGGCGTACAGATTACAGATGAGCTGGTTGAAGCTGTTACCCTGTTTGTGAAAGACCTCCGCCAGAAACGTACACGTACCGACAGCTTTGCGGACGTTACCAGGGCATATTACCAGGAGTACCACAAACTGGGTATTTCGGAACTACGTCTTGGTGAGCTTGCTTCGACAGTAGGGCGTCTGATCCAGGAAGATAAATTCAAACCGAAGCCGATAGAAAATTATACCGGCGATAATGGGAACGGTGTCGATAAAAAAGGTAAACCTGTAAAGATTCAGCGGTAATTAATACAGGTCAGCTTCCCCCGGACCTGGCATTTTTATCTGTAACGTATTCCCGGACCAAGGGCGATCCGGGCTACAATAATTTTATTTTATCTACTATATTTTATAAAAATATGAACCGTGGGTGGCCCTGTCAGCTTTGATGACAGGGTTTATTTGTTGGTGACCCAGGTTGACAATCTCAACGACACTGGATCCCAGATCAAGTCTGGGATGACACCAGGGGTGGCTCGACATTTGTCCACCTTTGGCGTAATCATTGTGGGTGTCATTTTTTGATAGAAACCCGGTTTGCGCCCGCCACGGCGGGTAAAAGTCAAACCGGGCACTTATCTTAGCTTTTCCCGGGATACGGTGATCCCGGGCTACCTATATTAATCCGGTTCTACATACCAGTGTGGAGTTTCTTCCTTGATCTTTTTGTCTACTTCTGCAGGTGGACGGACTACATAAGCAACACATTCCGCAGTTACTTGTCCGTCAGGCAGCCTGATCTCCGATCCGACTTTCCAGACACCTGTCCTGGTTTCCAGTATTCGACCGACAGCTTTAAGGGGGCTTTGCGTGGGTGTGGGTTTCCGGAAGGTTACTTCAAGTTTCATTGTTACGGTAAAATTATCTTCGAACCCATTGAGGAGGATCGCTCTTCCGGCAGTTTCATCGAGCACGGCCGATACTATTCCCCCATGCGCTATACCGGGGTAACCGTTAAAGTGTTCAGGGATACTGAAATCCGCCACCACTTCTTCGTTTTCCGGATCACTGTACCAATCTATTTTCAGGGCGAAATCATTTTCTCTGCCGCAGAGAAAACATGTACGTGAACTTGGTTGTTTTTCCATAATTGTCTTCTATCTGGATTTGTTTGTGTGGATATTAGAATAGAGATTCATCAATCTTTACGTCAGGAGTGTCTCTTAAATCTACAACCATCGGTTTGGCGGGATCCATATCCTGTCCCTTCTCACCTTTGACAACCTGGATAACCGGTGAATCGAACATATCATAATTCTGTTTCATTACTACGGCACTCATCCCGTTTGTTAGCCGGACGTTGGTTCCGATGGGATAGGGAATAGTTATCCTGTTCAGCACTTCAAGTACTTCAGGATCAAATTTACCCTCGGAACTTTCGCTGTTGATGATTGATAGAACTACATCAGCCGGCATTCCTGCCCTGTATGGACGGTCGCTGCGCATGGCATCCCAGTAGTCCGCCACTGAGACAATATATACCCAGGGATGAATCTGTTCCCGCTTTAAACCTTCAGGATAACCACTCCCATCGAGCATTTCATGATGCTGGCGCGCTATTGCCCATACCTTGGGTGAACTCTGTGTACGCTCATTCAGCAAATCAAAACCAAAAATCGGGTGCTGATTTACGTAATCCCTTTCCTGGTCATTAAGCAGTGTATCCTTCTTCAAAATTGAATCAGGGATTTTCATCTTTCCTATGTCGTGCATCAGGGCACCGGTCGCCAACAACTTGAGATCTGCCGATTCAAACTGCATCAGGCTGGCCATTGCAACAGTTATTACTGTCACGTTTACACAATGCCGATAGGTGTAATCGTCATGAGTTCGAAGCTCGTGAGTGAGAATTTTTACATCACCGCAGGCTGCCACTTCATCAACAATAGTGTCCGCGGTAGTCCTGATGGCTTCATAATGACGCATATTCAGGTTTTCAAAATCATTAAAAACCTTGTAGACTGTCTCAATAGCCTTGGTGCGTGTCTCTTCAGATATTATCCCATGCGCACGTGAACCGTCTTCCTCATGGTTAAGAATATGCAGACTAACCAGGCCGGCATCACCCAACTGCCTCAAGTCACGTTGTGACAGTTTATGACCACGCCTGAAAAGTGTCCTGCCTTTAGCATAGACATTTGATGCCAGTATTGCGCCAGGTTGGATAAGATGGATTGGTAAAAGACGCATGAAGTTCCCGGGGAATATAAATTAGCTTGTCATTCTGATTACAGGTTTATCCTGACTGTTTTATGCTCCTTTCGCCTGCTGCCTTGATTCACGAGCAGTAACAACTTCTATTCTTCCACGTCCCGCGTTTTTTGCTTTTTTTAACGCATCGATAGCCTGTTCAATCAATTCTTCCGAGGTAAAACGGGTAGCGGATTTTGGTGTAACCACCAGTCCGCCACTGACTGAAACCGGAACACGGTTTCCCTTCGAGATAACTTTTAACATTTGTATCTGTTCTAATATACGCTGGGCTGTCAGGTTAGCGCCTTCGAGGTCTGTCGGGCAGAGAATTATGGCGAAAGTATCATTCTCGTAGCGACAAGCAGCGTCATATGGACGGAATCCCTGTTGTAACAGGGCTCCTATTTTTAAAACGAGATCATCACCGGTAGTGTAGCCGAAATCACGGTTTACCTTGCGAAGATGATCCACGTTTAACATTAATAATCCTACATTTACACCCCGCCGCTGATGTCGTGAGACGGCTGCATCAATGGCAGCATCAAACGCTGACCTGTTGTCAAGACCGGTCAAGGCGTCTATCCGTGCGCGATCCTTCAGTAGATCGATAAACCGTTTACTCCTGACCGCAGCACGTACCCTCGCCTGCATCTCTATCGCTTCATTACGTTTGCCGATATAATCCGATCCACCACTGTCAAGTGCTTTGGCGGCTTGAACAGGTGTATTCTTTTCTGTCATGAAGACAATCGGGATATCGCGGGTCAGATCTGCCTCTTTAAGCTGTAAACATACCTGGAAACCTGTTAAATCAGGCATGTCTACGTCCATCAGGATCACATCAGGCTTTTTCTCGATCGCCAACTTTAAACCTTCAGCGCCACCCATTGCGTGGATGAACTTGTCTACAACGCCTTCAAGATTAAAATCAACGAGCCTGTGCATCGCGGCATCATCGTCTATGGCAAGCAAAGTGATCTTTTTTATCGCATCTTTTCCATTTGTTGGTTCTTGCATCCTGTCCCCTTCCTTACCTGTATTGAAGCAATAAGTCTACGGAATGATTCAGGCTATATAAAACATGTTGATTACGTTAATACCTGCAATTACTTAGATTTACCTTAACTATTGTTGTTCCGATGCCGAATTACGAATAATGAGTACATATTATTCAAAAACTACACCATTTTCAATTGTACATCCTGTTCAATGTAATTTTTTCTTCCTTATTTATAGATATATCGTTACTTGATAAAGATTACTTTAAACAATTGCGGTTCGTAATTATTAACATCCAGCGTCATGAAATAAATTCCATTGGCGAGTCCCTCCGCCTGGAAAGTAAACTCGTGAAATCCTTTGTCATAGCTTCCCTGTACCACCGTTGCTACGTTTTGTCCCAGAACATTATAAACGTCAAGCCTGACAAAAGAAGAGATCGGAAGACCAACTGTAATAGTCGTTGTGGAATTAAAAGGATTGGGAAAAGCTGATACAATTTCCGGGCTGGAAGGCAGATAATCCGCGTAAACATCCTCGTTATCATTAGCACCAAATTCAAACCAGCCGGTAGATTCCCAAGCTGTATACTGAGATGAAGAGTTGTCCGCAACATCAACGATCTGTTTCACAAACTCAAACGAATCTTCAGCTAAAATTTCTCCAGCATCATAATCACCTACCCTGGCGAAATATGTATACAATCCATATGGAGCGATTCCAGGTACTACCTGCTGAGGCGATACTTCTAAAACTGCTCCCGGTAGCAGGCCAATATTATAAAAGACGTCCAGCGGACCAAATTCACTGCCATTTGGCAGTTCCAGCGATGTCCATGCGTCAAAGAAAACAGGAACAGCTGACGGATTTTCAACAACAGCATCCCAACGGAAGCTTCCGCCCTGCGGCCCAATCAGAATGGGATCCTCCCAAGGGGTTGCTGTTAAAGTAAGATCTCCAACAGGATTATATACACAAAGTAAATCCATGTAGACAGGAATATGATCTGAGGCGTTATGGAGTGCGTCAGCCATTTCAGCGGACACAACCTCGTTTATTCCTTCGTTGATAGCATCGTTCAGGTGTTCACCGTCGTTACCATATGAAACATAACTGTTATCCAAATACTCCCAGGTTAATCCATCATAAAACTGATCGGTCAGCATGATAAAATCAAACCGGTCATCCATTCCACCCGTAGCTCCTCCACCGAATTGTGCGGTCCTGGTGCTCTGGGTATGGACATCCGCGAAAGCGGCATTGTCATGCCAGTCGCCCGGAGTATCTATGGGGTCGATAAAGAGATCGTTTTCCAGCAAAGCCTGGTAGCCGGGCTCATTGCTATCATAAAAATTAAAGTCGCCGCAAAAGATTACATCGCTGTTTTCCAGGCCATTGTCCGACAAATAATCTAGGAAATCGTTTACTTCCGAAAGCCTGCGTTGTTCATTGTCTGTTCCCTGGCTGGCCTTCAGATGCGTGTTCGCCAGGTAAATGGGAGGGGTACCGGGTGCAGACAAGTATAATAATTCATATACCTCAACGTTACGCAAATCCGTAATAATTGAAGTGGTGCTTACCAGCTCAAAAATATCCGAACGGTAAAAAAGAAACTCATCGCTGGAACCAATACCCGTTGGGGATGAACGATCCCACAATAAATCACCGAGAGCATCATCGAGGAAATCATCCGCTCCAGTAGTGCTGACCACTTCCTGGCAAACCAGCAGGTGTGGATTTATCTCATCGAGGACATACTCAAAGTCGATTACCCGTTCACCTGTGTTACCGGGGAAATTCAACAGGTTATAAGTGCAGATCCTGAGTGTATCAACCTGCTGAGCAAAGGAACTTGAAACAATAGCAAACAAAACAACTGAGATGAAAACCGTGATTTTTAACAATCGGCTGTTTACAAATTTTGGCGGAAGATGAATCATTTTTCAACAATCTCTAAATGGGCATAAAAATTACAAAAAACAGCAGGCCTTGATACACAAACTCAAGGCCTGCAGAAACGAATAAAAATGTATTACTTCATCAAAACAATCTTGCGCATTTCGTTCAACTGACCGGGAACCGTTGCCTGGACAAAGTAAATGCCGCTGGCAAGGCCGGATGCGTTGAATGTATAGTTATGATATCCGGCGTCCTGGTAACCATTAGCCAGTACCGCAACCTGCTGACCAAGAGTATTAACTACAACAATCTTTACCTTGGCTATTTCAGGCAGACTCATGGTGATTGTCGTTGTCGGGTTAAATGGATTCGGATATACTTTGTCAAGCGCGTATTCTTTTGGAAGATTCAGCTCCATGCCCGGTACATCCAGTTCATCCATCTCAAACCAATCGGTGAGTACCCAGCCTTCGCCATTATTGAAGGTTCCTACTGTCGGACCTTCCAACGGCAGTTTGGCAAACTGGAATGAAGCTTCTGCCTCAACCTCGTCACCATCATACTGACCGACACGGGCTATATAGGTATAGATACCGTTCGGGGCAAAACCCGGAACCGACTGCGCGGGTGAAGCTTCAAGGGTAGCTCCTCCTACTAATGCCAGGTCTTCAAAGAGATCCAGTGTACCATACTCGGTACCGTCCGGAAGGATTAAGGCTGTCCAGGCATCAAATGTAACTGTTTCTTCCGATGTGTTCTCGACGTATGCATCCCAGCGGAACATGCCACCATTCGGGCCCACCCATGGCTGTTCCAGCCAGGGAGTCGCTGTCAGGATCAGCGGCGATCCGGCGAGTGCACCAATATCTTCCTGGAGTGAAGGTGTAACCTGTGTTCCACCGAAATAGAGATCGATGACGCCACGAACTGTAATCTCATCACCCATCACGTAACCGGTAAGGTCAAGACCTGCATCACCATTGATACGTGCGGTGGCTTCACCAGAACCGTCATCGATATAGAGGTTATAGCTGCCTTCTTCAGGATCATTATTCAGGATACCGGTAATTTCAGCCCATACACCTTCCCAGGCCTGTGCATCGATAAAGTCACCTGTGGTGAACTCCATCGCATCCGGCATCGGGTTGCCAGAGGAAAGCTCAAACCAGACAAAATCTACAATTTCAGTTACGCCGAAATAATCAGCGACTGTACCAACTACCATAATTTCATCACCACGATCCAGGCCTTCACCTGCGAGGAGGTCGGGATCATACATCATTATTCCGTAGCTGGTTTCATCCTGGAAGTAAGCGTCTGTGCGATCGTCCGCTACAACACCATTCGGTTGCGTGACAATACCGGTAGCGATGACATTGCTGCCAAGAAGATCATCCGCATTCAACTGAATGTATTCATTGGTATAGGCTGTACCCATGAAAGCACCATCGACAGACAGCATTGCGCTGCCGTTCCAGAGTTCGTCAGGATAGAAACAGAGGGCAAATTCCACATTATCGGCACCTTCAGGAACAACAACGTCAACTGTAAGAAGCTGCCAATCCTCGTTGTCCCATGTCATGTCACTGCTGAATTCACCACCGACAACTACTCCACCTTCTGCATCCATATAGGTAATTTCAACCATGGCATAGCTGGAAATATCATTATCATATACCATTATGCCGAAAGTGAAAGAATCACCACCAACAGGATCGTAAACTAACTGGGTAAGCTTTGGGGTTGACATATCTGTCCAGTTTACTGTAGCCGCATACATACCTTCAGCTACGTTTACATCTTCCTGGGAAACAGTTGTCGCAACATCACCTTCAAACACCCATTCATCGAGAACGTCATCTGTCCAGTCTTCAAAACCGAGGTTCAGCAGTTCAGTCGGACGATCCATTGCGTTTTGAGCACCTGGTGTTCCATAATCGCCATCACCTCCCGGCCAGGGCTGATCCGATTCCGCCCAGTTAGCACCGACATTATTGTCAAGATTAACATCGATCAAGTACATTGAAGCTCCGGTGGGATCCGGGAATTCAGGTCCACCATCATAATAGACCATGTCAACTTCAGTTCCCATGGCATCATATATAATTACTTCGTCTGCGCCATTCGAGAGGAACCAGCTGCCACCATCGTACTGATAATCTATTTCAACACCACCATTGGTCATCATGTCTGCATTGACGCCAAGAACCAGGTAACCACCTGCTGTAATCATAAGGGGGCCACCATTGTCAACAACCTGTGAGTCACTATCCGCATCGGTTATAGACCATCCGTTAATATCAACATCAGTGTCGCCGTTGTTATAGAGCTCGAACCATTCACCATTTGCGTCACTAACAATGGAAGGATTCTGCATAATTTCGTTAATGACGATGTCTGGGGGTGCAACAAATGAATTAGCCATTCCGGGTGTTCCGAAATCACCATCACCACCCGGCCAGGCTGACATTGATTCCGCCCAGTTGGCACCAACATTGTTATCGAGTGCAGGATCTGTCAGGTGCATGGATGCTCCCGTTGGATCCGGGAATTCAGGTCCGCCATCGTAATAGACAAAGTCCATTTCAACACCTATGTCATCATAAATAATGACCTCGTCCGCACCATTGGAGAGATACCAGCCAGCATATTCGTAGTCGACATTCACGCCACCATTGGTCGCAAAGTCAGCGTTGTTGCCAAGGACCAGGTATCCACCCGCGGCGATTACCAGCGGACCACCGTTAGCAATTACTGATGAATCGCCGTCAGCGTCTGCAAAAATCCAGCCTTCAATATCGACGTCCATGTCACCATCGTTATAAAGCTCAAACCATTCTCCATCTCCATCACCGACGGCTGACGGATTTTGCATGATCTCGTTAATGATAATATCCGCAGAACAGAATCCGGCCATTAAGAAGACTGCGAGCAGTATCACAATACCTTTTAAGTTCCTCACTTAATCCTCCTCATTTTTTGTCCTCTCCCAAGGACTGATGATTGGAATAAAATATTTTTCGTTCGATTTTACAGGTACGTTGCTCCCCCCGTGGAGAGACCGCCCCCTGCCGATCCCTTCCCATCGTTTCATTAGTAAGCGTTTGTCGGTTGGGAAGTTATTTTCAGCCGCATTTCCTCTGTTGAGGAAATAACGGTTTATTGACTCATATAATGCCGGAACAATTTTTAACTTCGGATGCCCTTGCTAGAGGAATCTCGGTAATATATTGGTCGAATGATGCTATCCTGTTATTCCAGCAAGGGAATGTAATAAATTTTACTGGTGATTGCTGATTTTTTGTGTTTTTAGAGTTTTTTGAGTGTTAGGGGCTCATGGAGTCCAATGAGAAAGGGGACTACGTATGTAAAAGATTTTATTGATTATAGATTTTTAACGTGAAATTATGGACTTGGAAAACCAGGTTAAAATGAAGATAGCTGTTATCACCAGCACTATCGCTGCACCGGAAGAAATGCTCAAATAGAATGAAAAATACAGGCCGGCGATACCGGAAAACACCGCTATGGCGGACGCCACAATCATCATCAGGTAGAGCCGTTCCACGAGCAGGTAAGCTGTCGCAGCAGGGGTAACCAGCATGGCTACCATCAACGCAATTCCCACAGTTTGAAGTGAAACAACAATTGCCATCGCAATCAAAACCATCAGGAGAAGATCAAGCAGCTTGGTGGGCATTCGTAAGGTTGTTGCCAGGATAGGATCAAATGATACAACCAGGAATTCTTTGTAAAGGGCGAAAACGACAATGATTATCAAGAGGCTGAAAATTCCGGTAAGCCACAAGTCGGCCGTTGATACGCCAAGGACATCTCCAAAAAGGAAATGGGTGAGGTCAGCAGAGTAATTTCTGACTGTAGATATTATCGCGATCCCCAGTGCAAACATACCCGCGAAAATAATTCCTATCGCGGTATCCTCTTTTACCTTTACACTTTGTCTTATCGCCCCGATACCAATCGCGCTGAGCAGGGCTGCCAGCATTCCCCACCAGAACAGTGGTTTTCTATCTCCACCGCCTATTATATACCCAACCGCGACTCCAGGAAGGATCGTATGCGCCAGAGCTCCACCATAGAACGCCATCCCCCTCAGCACAACGTATGTTCCAACAACAGCGCAGACTACCCCCACCATCACTGCCGCAATTAATCCACGAATCATAAATGGATACTGTAATGGATCAAGAATAAAATTCAATGTTCGTGATCCTTCCCGTTGCAGCATGTATCACCGAGGGCAAGAATTCCGTTTTCCCCTTTTAACAGGTGAAGCCGTCCCCCGTAAGCTTCCTCGAGCAACTCTGCCCTGAAGACATCAGACGGGCTACCAAATCCATAGAGGTGTTTATTCAACAGCATTACACTTGTAAAGTTTTCCGAGGCAATATTCAGATCATGGAGGGAGACCATTACCGAAACACCTCGTTCCTGTAACAACTCAAGGATGGTAAAAATGTCATCTCTTGAGCTAATGTCTAGACCGGTGAACGGTTCATCCATAAGAAGTAATGTCGCCTCCTGCGCCAGGGTACGCGCGATAAATACACGCTGCTGTTGTCCACCGGAGAGATGGCTGATGCGCTTTTTTGAAAGGTCTGTAAGGTTTACCAGGCGGAGTGCCTCTTCAACTATCGACTTGTCATTTGAGCCAGGGTGACGCAATAAACCCAGCCGTCCGATACGTCCCATCATCACTACATCGGCAACGTTCACAGGAAAATTCCAGTCAACCTGACTGCGTTGAGGAACATAGCCGATACAATTATGACCCTCTGGATCATTGCCAAAAATCTGGACGTTCCCAGCAGACGGTTTCAGGAGACCGGCAATTACCTGGAAAAGGGTTGTCTTTCCGGCGCCATTTGGTCCAATTACCGCAACCCGTTCACCGTGCTTCAATTCAAAAGAGATATTTTCGATCGCCAGTTCTGAATTATATCGCACAGATACATTCTTTGCGCTGACAATTGAAGAGGCGTGGTCATGGGGACTGTGTACCATGCCAAACAGGCGAGAAAATAGACTTTTGAAATTACTCAACTATTTTTATCCTGCAATAAATGATTATTAACTGTGAAAACACCGGTAAAATAAGACACGGAAATACGTTAACTAACAACTTCACCGATAAAAAGGGAGTAATTAAGAAATCCAAAATAGTCGTCCGTATCGAGAATAAACCTGTCAGATCCCGGAGTGCATAGGGATTCGAAATCTGACCAGGTTTCTTTTTCAGCATATTCCTTAAGATTTCCCCAGAACATGTCATACGTATATTCCAGTGCCTTCCTGGTGATATCATCAAGTGGAGCCGAAAAGTATGATGTAAAACAATGCGCGGTTGTATTAACTAATCCTGCTGATTTTAACCATCTTAATGCCCGCAGGTAATGTTGGTCAGGTGATATCGCGCATAGATAGGGGCTATGTTCAGCGTATAATTTGTTCAGCTTCGCTTCCAGAACCGGATAACCAGGAAGCAAGCACTGGTTTGCCCAGAATGCTGCCGCCACTTTACCTCCCGGCTTGACAACACGAGCCAGTTCGCGGAGTGCATCGACCGGATGTTTACCGCCATAGACCGGGTACAGGCAGTCACAACTCCAGGCCAGGTCATAAGAATATTCCTCGAAAGGAAGATTAAACAGGTCTCCCTTTTTAAAATCGATCTTGTCAGCATAGGGAAGTTTTCCCGCTTGCTGTTCCGCGTAACCAAGAAACTCTTGCGAGATATCCATACCGGTTACCCTGCCACCCGGTTGAACTGATTCCGCCAGCCAGAGAGTATGTTTTCCAATCCCGCAACCGGCATCAAGACAATCCATTCCCGGGGCTGGGGTCAGTTGGGATATTGCTTGGCGAATTGCCGGTTCTGAAAGGTTTCCAATTGTAATTAACCGTTTCGCGTACTCGCTGAGGTTGTCCTGACTCACTGATTAAACTCCCGCATTTCAGAATTCACATTAAAAAAGGACATTGCTGTCCGAATTAATTGTACTAACCTGCCTGGTGACAGAAAATTATATCCTGCCTATTAACTCTTACCTGTTCCATATGCCAGGGCTAAACCTGTTTCAACACCTGGAGGTGGTTTTTCAAGTATCTGGCGTGCCAGGGTGATATCAAAAGATGTATCAACAGGCATATTACCCTCAGGATCGAATTTCGCAGATTTCATTTCAAGTATACCTGTTGTATCTCGTCCCATGTGACGCAACAGCATGTTGCCGAAGGTGACCCGGTCGATCCTGTTGGCACCGCCCAGGTGAATTAAGCCCTTAAACGGATGATCTATCAGTTCAATTATTATATTGGATAATGAAACAACATCAATCGGACTGCGGAATTGGTCACGGAAAAGAGTTATCGGCTCACCCCGTTTGTCCTTTTCAAGAACCCATTCGGAAAATGATGTGCCCCGGTACTTTGGACGGCCATAACAGTTATTAAATCTTGTTACCACCGCATTGGAAACAAGGGCAAATGTACTTCGTTCAGCCGCTTTTTTCGTTTCGCCATAGACATTCAAGGGAAATGGGGGATCACCCTCACGATAGTTGCCCTTCGCCCCGTCAAACACCTGGTCTGAAGACGCCAGGATTATTCTTGATCCTACCTCCTCAGTTACCATCCCCAGGTGACGAGTGGCAACATGGTTCACCCGCCAGGCTAATAAAGCCTGTTTACGGCAGGTAGCCGGCATTGAAAGAGCAGCAAGATGAACGATACAGCGCGGTTTCATCTCACGGACAATCTTGACGATTGTGTCAGGTGCGGTAAGGTCGGCAAACAATTGGCGTTCCGGCTTCAGGGGCACTCGACCGGTTGCGCCGTAAATACCCCAGACGTCATCATGGTCTGCAAGATCACCCCAGACCTGGCCGCCGATAAAACCACTCACTCCTGTCACCAAAACAGGTTGCACCGGAACCTCATATCAGTATTGAACGGATTTTTCTCATAAAACAGGTAAAATCCGGTATATCTATTGAAAATATGGCTTCCTGGTATAATTCTTCAAGCGTTTTACCTTTCATTCGAAAAAAATCAATGTTGTTGCTTACATCGTAGATAGAGTATCTAGAAAGGTATTTTGTATATTATTTGCAGTTTGACATTATGGGACAATAAAATGAAGTTCAAGGCTGCCTTTCCATTATTTACAGCTCTAATCTTGTTTTCATCGAGCCAAGCCCAGGTAGATTTCACCTGGCACACAATATCTGAAGATCTATTGTGGCCAAGATCCCTCACTGTCGCTGATATAGATGGAGATGGTGATATCGATATAGTCTGTGCTGGAAGTAACGAACCTGTTCATTGGTGGGAAAATAACGGAGCTCTCCTACCACAATTTGAAAATCGACGGGATCTACCTGATAATTTTGATCATTCTTATGGGGTTGTAGCCGAAGATATAGATGATGATGGCGATATTGATATCGTTGCGACAGGAGATATAGATGGGAACCCGATAGATGCAAAATGGTGGGAAAATGATGGTAGTAATCCACCATCATTCATTGCACATAACCTTGATGAGCATAATGATATAAAAGAACCAATAGGGGTTGGAGATATAGACAACGATAATGATTTAGATATTTGTTTTACCGGTATTTGGTTAGATGGTATAATAGTTCACCGAAAAATACTAATATATGTTAATAACAATGAAGGGCAATTTGATACGTTAACAGTTCTATTAGATCTGGATGACTCTTTCACGGACTTGAGTCTTGTATATCTTGATGATGATGAGTATTTAGATATTGTAATAGGCTCAGCCTGGGATGGATTAGTATGGGTCAAAAATCTTGGTGACCTGATCTTTTCAGAGCCGATACTTATAGGCGCTGATGAATTTTGCAAATCATTCCAACCGTGTGATCTGGATAGTGATGGTGATATTGATTTTGTTGGTTGTTCTTCTCCTGTTGGAGATGAAATCTTCTGGTATGAAAATAATGGTAATGAAGAACCTGAATTTACTTATCACTATTTGGAATTCAGCGGTAATCCACAGGCAGTATATGCCTCTGATCTTGATCTTGACAATGATATTGATGTTCTAAATTTATCCGGTGATGCTTTGAACGGATTTTATGGACATTTAAAGTACTATCTGAATGATGGAATTCAGAATTTTACGGAATATGTAATATCAGATGAATTTTATGGACCTATCGGACCAAATTCGATCACGACAATAGATCTTGATTTTGATGGAGATCAGGATATTATAGCCACAGCGGCTTGGTACCCGGTTCTTGCCTGGTTTGAAAATCATACGATCGATGCTGAAATTGAACAATTCCACCTTGAATCACCTGAACCGGGATTCGCAACACCAGACACACAAGTTGATCTTGTTTGGAACCAGGCAATCCCGAATTTTGAAACAGACATCACTTATCATATTAAATGCCATGACCACCCGGACAACGATGAAATAATCGCTGTAACGACAGACACAACCTATGTATTCATGGGAGTATCGGGCACACAGTATTTCTGGGACGTTAAAGCAGTTGCAGATAATGGGCTTGAACAATGGGCTGAAGAACAGTTCTGGCATTTTACCATAGTAGATACTACAAACGCAGTGGATGATCCATTTGCTTCCAGTATTCCCACTGAGTTTGCTATACAATCGATTTATCCCAACCCTTTCAACTCTTCAACTACTATAACTGTCGCTTTACCTCATCCTACCAGCTTGTCATTGCAAGTCTTCAACACCACCGGGCAGAAGATTTCAACAATTGCCGATGGTCAATACTGCCAGGGATACCATGATTTTGTTTTTAACGCTTCAGGTCTTTCCAGTGGGATTTATTTTGTTCATGCAAGTGCACTTGGAAAGATGAATGAGCTGAGGAAAGTTGTATTGATGAAATAATATTGTATGAGACACCTGGGTTGCATCCTCCTTCGTTTTAACTACGGAGGATCAAAGCCAACCCAGGCTACACAAATTAAATTCACACAAAGTGTAGCTTGTGTTGACTCGCAACCCAAGATTGATCAAATCTTTCCAGTGCGATTTATTTTGTTCAGTTACAGGTAGCCCGGGGAACTCAGGGTTGATGCAGAAGATATTGTTGATTAAGTAGCTAGGGAAGAGATTGCGTCGCTGCACTGCGTTCCGCTCGCAAAGACGTGATTAGGATTAATTTTGTGCAGATTGCGGTACTTGACAATATTCAAAAGATGCAGAAAGTTCTATATATAAAATAAACTAAGTGGGTGGCCCTGTCAGCTTTGATGACAGGGTCTATTCATTTTCTAATGAATGGTATCAGGATAGGTAGCCCGGGATCACCGTATCCCGGGAGACTAAAACATCATACAGAATATTCTGTGGATCAAACAAAATGACCGAATGACACCCGACACTGATGTCGGATCACCCGGAAGAATAAATAAACCCTGTTGTCGGAGCCAACAGGGCCACCCAAATGGGACAATTGAATCAGTTCCGGAAAATTTTGCTGATTAAATAAAAAATGGAGATTGCTTC
>JANQEY010000281.1 GCA_028278125.1 bacterium
CAACCACTCAACCTCATTGCTCTGATCAGGTGTGCGCTGATTTCCATCCTGCGTCAATACCAGGCGATCCCATTGATCGTATACCATCAGGACTGAATCCGCTCCCGGTACTTTTTTGGCAATCATCCGGTTCTTGCCATCGTATTCATAGAGGAAAGCAAGCGATGCAAGTTGGGTAGTGGTTGGTGCCCAGCTTCCGCTCGCCGGAGCCAAATCACTCAACTCCGGTTGCAGCACTACCCGCAGCACGTCGTATATGTCGTAAACATAGTAGGTGTCAGCAAAGCTGGATGCATTGACCTCTGACCGTTTTAGGACCACCTGGTCCCGCTTGTTCTTAAATTCAATGGTTGTGTTACCGTCTTCATCCGTCGTGCTGTTTTTAAACAGTTCTCCTTCGGCGTAATAACCGCCACTTGTTGGTGCATCAGAAACGATATCCCATACCCGAACCGAATCTGCTGCCAGGTTGGTTTCGTACGTCAGCTTGATCGTTTTACCACTGCTTAGGTTCCAGTCCGCTCCGGGCGCTGCCTGTTCCTTCACGCGACTCAAGGGATTCTCTTCAAAGGTAGCTTCCGAAAAAGCCGAAGGGTTGGTTCCGTATTCCTGTTCATAATAAGAATCAGCCGATGTAATCGCATTCATCTTAAAATCGCGGGGTCTTTCCGAGGTTGGATAGACCAGGTACCCCTTCGCTTGCCGGCCCAATTCATCGTAATCGATCGGTACCACCAGGTCACTCTTGTTGGTCGAAGCATTTGCAAGGAGACGCTGAACGGGCCTTCCGATCCCATCCATGTAATTCACCTCCAGGGCCACACTATCAGGGCCAATGGGATCAAGATCCACGGAGGTACTGGTCTCCTTGTACCTGGCGGTGTACACCTGGACGCTGTTCATCCGGTTTTCTACAATGATCACCAGGGTTTTATTGATGATGTAGCCGAAATTGTAGGATTTAGAGTAGGACATCGTATGCGTGCCTACTCCAGCTGTCTTTGCATCAAACTGGTTGATGTTCACGCCATTTCCTGTCCAGGTGCCTGGTATATCTATGAAATCGTTAAGGATAACCGGATCATTTCTCCCTATAGACACAACCAGGGTATCCACCAATAATGTGGCTACAGGTAGCGCATTCGCTGAGATTACCACTTCGTTGTTCATTTGCTGGTAGCATTGGTCAAGTTCACCGGTGACACTGTAAACACCGGTAGCTGTAATTGGTGTCCATGTCAAGGCACTGCCTGTTCCGTTTTTTGGAGCGCCGAAAACAGCACCATCTTTAAATAACTGATAAGAGACGCCTATCACGGAACCGGTGAGTTGAATGGAGACCGTGTCATACCCCACGTAGATGCTGGTGTCCTGCAAAAGATCGAACGTTTGCATCGGGCTGTTAATATTAACAGTAACAAAGTCGGAGGTGGCCGTTGAACACGTCCCGCTTTGAATGATCGCCCGAAATTCCATCGGTTGCGCACCCATCGAATAAGTAAAGAGTGATACATCAGAATTAGGAATGGGATCCCACGGAAAACCCGGAATCCTTTTCTCCCATCTCACCACTGAGCCAACTTCATCGTATACGCTGAGGCTAATGTCCTGATCAGGGCAAACGTCCACGTCGTCTGATGCCGCTGTTCCTCCGACTGAAGAAGATGCCAGTAGCACCTTTTCAATGTTTGTGTACGAAGTGTCACAAACAGTTTGGACCATCCTTGCCCTGAATTGAGTTCCATTCGGTTTCAAAGAGTAATTAATTGTAGTTGGAGGAAAATTATGAGTTCCTAACTTCACCCACTGACCTCCCTGGTAGATCTGCCATTCGTTGAGGGCGGTGACATCTCCCGTAAATGTCAATTGTCCTGATGTAGCGGTACCACAACTGTTGTTCTGGCTTTTTTCTATGGAGCCGTTGGCTGGTTGCTGGATGGTCACCTCCACCTTTGTCCGGTTACTTTCACAGCCTTCCGCACTTATGCCGCTGACCCAATAGTCAGTATCAGCTGTGAGTACGGGAGTGGTTACCTGGCTACCGGTCTGCCAGACGGTTCCACCCGTTGCAACCGTCCACCAGTTGTAGCTCACAGCCCCGGAGGCCGTCAGGGTAACCGTACCATCACCGCACCGGGCTGTGTCAGGGGCTGTCGGAGGCAAAGGTGAATCGATATTTACCACCACAGGAGTGGAAGTGTCCGACGAACATGATCCATTTTGCACGACAGCCTGAAATTCCATGGGTTGTGAACCCATTGTAAATGGAATGCTGGATTGAGCAGATGAAGCAATGGTCTCCCAACTAAATCCCACAATTCTTTTTTCCCATCGAACAACAGATCCCGTATGTCCCGATACACTAAGCGTAATGGCCTGGTTGGCGCAAACATTGGTGTCGTTTGAAGCTGCATCTCCGCCATCAGATGACGTCACTAACGTAATTACTTCTTCATTCGAATAGGTATAACCACATGTGGATTGACTGATCCGGGCTCTGAATCGTTTTCCATCTGGCTGACCAGAATAATTGATGGTGGTAGGTGGAAATGTGAGGCTTCCAAATTTCACCCACGAAGAGCCGTTGTACGTTTCCCATCGATCAAATACCCCCGCAGTGTGACTATCGAGGGTTAATGTTCCGGAAGCAGTAGAACCACAGCTGTTACTCTGCGTCTTGGAAATACCAGATACTGCAGGCTGTTCGACAGTGACTGTCATTTTTCTTCTGGCTCCTTCGCATCCCTGTGAGCTAACAGCACTCACCCAGTAATCTCGATCTGAAGTCAAACTGTGCGAGGTAACCGAACTACCTGTTTTCCATACACTACCTCCTGTATCTTGATTGTACCATCTAAATGTGGTGTACCCACTGAGGCTGGCAGTTAGGTTTACGGTTCCATTTCCACACCTGGATTTATTTGGTGCGGTTGGAAGTCCGGGTTCTGCATGAAGTGTTACGGTAGCATTGGATTTTGGTCCTTCTCCCGTTGAATTAACAGCCGAAACCTGGTAGGTTCCCCCACTGCTACTTGAATAATCTAAAGGATTCGTTGTATAGGAACCGCTTGTCTGCGTGATATAGGTTCCATTGGGCCGGTACCACTTGTACCCAGAAATAGAAGTGGTTTCACCTGAACCGGGACTCGCATTAAATGTGACAGAAGAATTTGCGCCACACACGGTGATATCACTTACTGTAGGAGCCTTCGGCGCAGGTATTGGTGAAAATAGGGTAACAGACAAGACATCCAATGTTGTCCCGGATATATGCTTTAGTGTTAACAATCCTGATGATGCTGTTGAACTCCATGTAACATTGATGGAATTACAGCCATTACAAGAGGTAGGTGTGCCATTTTGAACGGTCCAATAGCCCTGCCCTAATATTGACTCGGTATGGCTAAAGCTTACTGTGCTCCCTTTTTGATAGGATTTTGCGCCTCCAAGACATGTAGAACTGCCTGTCTGTGTGATACATTGAGCAAATGAAGTTGTAACAGCTGCTCCCAACACAATGAATATGATAAATAGCTTTCTCATGATTAGTTGGTGTTAGAGTAGTTGTACTGGATTCTTCTGATCAGATGACGATCGTTATCAAGGACATGCATCAGTCGCCCAAACTCATCGTACTCGTAATACGTTGCCCTACCGTTTTCATCAACCTCTGAGATTCGTCCCAGGGTCGGTATGTAACAATACGTCCGCATCCGTGCATCGGGCGGATGTAATCGCACTTCGTCCAAATAGTAGGTTGAAGTTCCATACGGGTTTTCGATAATGATCGATTGACCTGTATAGTTGATCGTGGTGTCCTGACGCACCCAGGCAACATCTGTGGGCTGCTTTGTCCAGTAGGACAAGTTGTATGTACCGTTAATGAGCCCGGAAGTTGCCAGTACATAGTCTGCAGTGGTCGAATAGACCTTACTTCCCGATTTGGTTGACGAGACACTTGACGCCAGCGGGTTTTCCTCAAAACCTTCATAGATCGTCTGGTCAGAGCTCGCATTGAAGATGTTCGCGATGGGTAATGTCCCATCATAGCCCCAGACAATTGATTGTTCCAGTCCATCCGGGGTGCGAAAATCGGTGACCCGGTTGTCAGCGTCGTATGCCAGGATGACCTGGCCGGTGTGATAGGCATTTGGATCATTGAGCCATTGCGTGAAATCTCCATTGCCATCCGTGGGTTCGGCGTACCCCGACGTTTTATTGTCGCGCACGTAGGTGGTATCCGGTACTGCAACGCCATTGGAAAGTGTGTAAGCTGTTACAACGGATGCGGTTAAATTGGTATCGTCCCACTCAGACTGTTCAATGGGGCTTACAATTTGATTTTTACTTACCAGGCTATCAATGGTCAGATCGACACCAGCAGCATAATCAGTTGGGTACTTGTATTTGGTAATCCTGGTTCCCACATCACTTTTTTGAAGTTCCTGCTTCACAACCAATCCTTCTTCATTGTACTCAAATGTTTGATTGGTCAATAGTGAGTCGAGGCTGCCACCATGATCGTAGTAAAATTTAGATGCGTTAAGTGCAGACCTGTAGTAGCCTAACCTTAATTCCCGGATGCTGTACCTGAAATTTGCAGGATCTTGGGCTGTGCATGAGCAATTCATTGCCAGCTTAACAGCGGAAATGTCCGCGTGTCCGTATTGATAGCCAAACGTGTCCTCTTTGATATTCCGGGATTGATTATCTAACGAACGATTGAGGATGGGTCGCCCCCGTTTATGTGCATTTGATATTGGTGGAAGTACCGGTGACTCGAAAGAAATATTATCATTAAATCCCGAGTCTTTCGAAGATGTAAAGCTTTGCACTTGCGTGCCGGAGCTTGTTCCATTTGTTATTTTGACCTGCGCATATTCAATGTGTGAGCCTGAACCAAGCTGATAGCTGGGGCTCGCAGAACGGTTGATCACTGTACAGTTTATGTAAGGTGGAGGAAATCCATCTAATTGGTAAGTAAGTGTGTTGAGCGATTCATATGGGTAATAAGGAAAATCAACCCGGGCAAATGTTTCATGTTCCGGAAGGCTAGCCCAACTGGCAAAAACTCCCGTAGATCGACCATTTTCATCTCGATAATCAAACGACGTTTTGATCGTCTCACTGCTAAAACCATCGTTTACCTCGATCTCCTTAACTCTTAAACCTCCCGCTACCTGAACGGAAATCGGTTGGGCTGACTGGCCGCAGTACTTCCAGGAAAGAGATGCATAAACATAATCAGACCTGCTACCATCGATGGCCATTGCGAACGTTTCAATTACATAATTTCCGGAGTCCAGGAACAAGTATCCCTTGAACTCAGCATTAGCCCATTCCTGCTTTAACAGTGAAGTTGAATTGTTGAGACTGTCCAGTTTGAACAATTCAAAGTAAGGTGTTGTTGTTTGCAAATCGCCCAATAACGGTGGCTCTGAAAATTCGATTGTGTATCGAACCGGCCCTTTTATGGGGATTAGCACGGTGTCTCTTTTGACAGAAAAAGAGTTTTCTCCCGATTTGTAAAACTCCATTTTTGTTGGGCTACATTCAAAGTAATTGAGTGACTCCAACGAATTCCGGGAGATGTACGAAAAATCGTTTAGCTCGTACGTGAAGGACCGCCATCCGGCAGTAGGGTACTCAATTCGTTCAAGTATGCCTGCCTTCGTGTGTGCCTCTGATGGGTCCCTATTGGCCCCGGTGAAATAAGTCATATCATTGGAGAGAAGACTGAGAGGTTTGATTAAAAGAGGCGGCACCAAATGCGCGTTACTGCTTTTCCCATTATAGTAACCCCAGTAATCCTGTGCTTTGGAATCTCTTGAGGGCAATTTCTTCGAGTTATATTTGAAAACGTAAGGGGGAAGCTTTTCACCACTTGTTCCAACTTCCCAAATTCTTTTCAACGTCAATCGATCGTTCGCACTGCCTATCGAATAATCGTACTCAAACTCGTAGGCCTTCACCTGCTGACCATTCATATTAAAGACTTTTATGGAATCCAGGCTATACGCATTTGTATTGGTTACGTCGGTTCGTGCAACACCGTTGGTGAGCAGTTTGATCTCCGTTCCGGATTTCGAAACAATCCTACTTAATCTTTTTCCGGAGGTAGTTAGTGTATTGTTTACGGTCTGGATTGAAGGAGAAAAAAATCCCAAGTTTGCACACAGAGGAGTAATCTGTTCGGAAATGCTATGGGAGAACGATTCACTTTCTGTAAACCCATGATCAATAGAGTAATCCTGGTATTCAAAATCAAAATAATGACCCGTTATCCTGGATGTCATTTTGGTGAGAAACCAGCTGGATGTGTAGGTGAGGTCATCCCAAAGGGCTGAACAACTAATGGAACGGCTGTTTCCCGCCCGGATACTTCTGGTATTCTCCCGTGCCTCAAACAGGTACTCCATTCCGTCGGGAGTCACCACGGTCCAACCGGTAATCTCCCCGTTAGCCGCTGTTGTATAATCAATCAGGATGCGTTGATCCGATCCAATCACGATCTCACCGTTTTGATCAAAAGCAAATTTGACATTAAGTCCGTTGAGGTTAATGTAGAACACGTCAGGCTCCAGGTCGATACAGCCTCCTGAAAGGAGGTCAGCTACAAGAATGGCGTCCTGAGCATCCTGACCTACTTGATTACCGTCATTATAAGAATCCAGTCGATTTATCACTTTGTTGATGCTATCCATGGTATATATGGAAATAGCAGTCAGATAATCCGTGGCAATCACTCCGGGATAGTCGTCCGGAATGTTTCGAACCTCCCTGGTGATCACACCGCCTGCATTCAGGCTCCATCCAAGTCCGACCCAGCTTGCAATCTCGGTCACCTTATGTCCCCTGGAATGATAGGACAAACTCATGGACAGGTTGAGGTCTCGTTCAGTCAGGGTGTATAGCGGAACAGAAATTTGGGCCAGGCCGTTGTAATGATCGACCGGAACGTCCACAAATTTTCCAAGGTTGGCTGCCTCCGGGGCTGGTGGGATGGAGGTTTGCGGCGCATTGGTATTGAACTGGCTGTAGGCGTGTCCGGTAAAAACAAACAGCAGCAGCGCGATAAATATTCTTTCTATTGAATTCATTTCGATTTCAGGTTTGGGTTGAGGGGATTACTGTTTGTTCTCCAGCTTTTCGAGGCGAGACAGCAGAGCTGCAAGCTGCAAGTTGTAAGCTGCAAGTTGCGAGTCGTAAGCTTCAAGCTTCAAGTTGTTGGCTTCAAGATCTTTTTTCAACGCTTCATTTTCCATTTCCAATGCACTTAGCTTGTCGCTAGTAGCTTTTGGCTCGTTGCTCAGTTCATCAATCTTCTTCTCCTGCTCAATTGTATGCAGCATCAGTTCCTCAATCTTCTTCAGCAATAAGCTGTTCATGGTCCCTAACTCAATCCCTTTTTCTTCCATTTCCTTCGCGGAAGGCATTTCAGGAAGGTGTTTGTTGGATTTGATAAATTTCTCGATCTCTTCGAGTGTAAGAAGTCTGTAGTCTGATTCGAATACATAATCAGGCCATGCTGTTGATAGCTCGACCAGTACTTCTTCGGCAATAATTTTACCATCTACTGCCAGCTTGTATCCTGATGGAATGGTAGTAGTCCCGATTGCTACGTTACCACCGGTGAAATTGATGTCGCTGGCGGCTGTGGTCCATTGGGAACCGGAGCTGTTAGCATCCACATAGGCTTTAGTTGCCACATCTTGTGGGTTAGTTGGATCGGAAACATTGGTTAAGAGAGATGAAGTATTGTCATCAAAGTACTTCTTGTTAATGAGGTCTTCGTCAGAAACGACACGTGTATCGTAGCCTGTTGGTGTTTTGATAGTTCCAACTCCCTTCGGGATTAGTTTGAGATCAATGTGAGGAGAAGATCCCGCAGCTGTTATTGTTCTTTCATTAGATATTGTTGAGGAGCTTCCCATTGTAACATCATTAACAAAGGCCTCCCTAAAAGATGCAGTAGCAATCCCTAGATCATATGATTCATTCGTTCCTGGTTCAATGTGTCCATCCGCATTTATTTTTTGCCTTAGCACTCCATTGGTAACAAAACCAAGGACATCCCAAGTGACCTGGTACATCCCAAGATTCGTATCTGATTCAAAGGAATAGGTAGGTGCAGCTGCGGTTTGATTCCTTGGGCCAAGTACCTGTCGTTTAAATATCGCATTGTTGTTTTTTAGTAGCAGCTGATCAGCTCCCGCTACTGTAAAACGAAGGTCCGCTAAGCCGGCAGAATACATCCCTTGTCCAGGGTTGGCTGAAAATGAATAGCTTGGAGTTCCAGCTGAGCCATTTGTTGCCAGCAAAGGAAAGCTATTGCCCCCTCCTCCTAATGAATTCCAGGAAACTCCATCAAAAAATCGGTACTCCCCATCTGTGCTATCCCAGGCCATTGAGCCTGCAACGGCATCTGTCAGGTTGGTATCGGGATCTGCATTTGTAGTGATGCCTGTACCGTAGGTGGAACCCACTTTAAAACCAGTCGTACCATCCCATGAAAGTTCGAAGGAATCCGAAATCGAATTTGTTACATCACTAGTATTCCAACCCATAATTATAGCTCCCTGAGCTGTTGCTCTCATTCTTCTGCCAAACACTAAGGCTCCTTGGGCTGTTGCATCTGCTGATTCTCCTAAAGCTATTGCGTTGGTGGCAGTTGCCGTTGCCCCAGCACCAATTGCCCATGCGTTTACCCCTGTTGCTTGTGATACATTACCTAAAGCTCCTGAATTAGTTCCCCTAGATATGACGGATCTACCAATCCCTATTGAATTAGTTCCTATCCATGAAGTGGCTGAATTGGCCCCATCTCCGATGGATATTGAAGAGGTTCCAACAAGTCCTGTGGTACTTCCAGCTCCTGTTCCTATCGAAATGGCATTAGTATTCTGTCCTTCGGCACTTTCTCCGATACTAATCGCGTCTGCTCCTGATGCTGTTGGTAGCGTTCCGGCGGAATTAATTACGATGTAATCTTCACCTCCACCCACTGTTAAGTCATGGTCATTCCCCTCATCGTCGGTGAACATCAATGTGTTCGGCACATCGTTCCTCACCCACAATTGTCCGAAGCCTGTTCTATTGGTTCCAGCAGCTGGTTCTTCCTGAATAAATAAAGAGCCTCCAAACTGAACGTCATTACCTGAGTTAACCCTCAATTCGTTGTTAAAGATTGACAACGAATTATTTATGGAAAACCTGGAACTTCCACCTGTCGAAAACCCAATAAAATCACCGCCTAAACCGTAGATACCCGTGTCATTATCGGTGAAAGAATAACTGGGTGATCCTGCAGATCCATCAGGAGCTAAGAGTGGAAAGGAGGTTCCACTATTCGCATCCACATACGCCTTGGTAGCTGCATCCTGGGCATTCACCGGATCAGCGACATTGGTAAGCTGTGAGGATGAGAAACTTATCTGGCCGCTTCCATTCGGATCGAGAATGATATTGCCGTTTAAGTCGGTGGAGGAGATAGTGTTGCCATCAATCGAAACATTATCCCATTTCAGAGCACCAGTACCGGTAGTAGAATTTTGAACGTCTGTTCCATTGTCTTCGAGGTTAGAAATTCCCGTAGGTACGTCCTGAAAACTTAAAGTACCTGCTCCATCCGTAGCTAGTACCTGGCCATTTGTTCCGTCGGCAGAGGGAAATGTATATGAATTATTGATGGTTAATAGATCAATTTCAGCTGTCCCATCAATATACAAATCAACCCATTGCCTAAATTCTGTTCCTAAATCAAAATTGTTAGAACTTGAGGGAACAAAATCCTCGGCCACAGAAATGGTTGAGCCGTTGCCATTTTGAATAGATCCACTGATGTATAAGCTGTTGAAATTGTAAGTTCCTGCACCTAAATTATAGGTCCCGTCCGCTGCACCCCTAATATTGTCATGCAGTATAACGTCGAATCCTAGTTCCAATTTATTGCTACCGCTCTCTGAGAAAAATAAAGCATTTGAACCGTTGTGGTACATACCACTTGTTGTTTCATTGACAAAGGAGTAGCTTGGAGCTGACAATGATCCGTTTGGTGCTGTCAAAGGGAATGTTGTCCCACTATTCGCATCCACATACGCCTTAGTCGCTGCATCCTGGGCATTCACCGGGTCAGCAACATTGGTTAGCTGCGAAGATGAGAAATTTACCTGGCCGCTTCCATTCGGATCGAGGATGATGTTGCCGTTTAAGTCGGTGGAGGAGATGGTATTTGCATCTAATTTTATATTACCGACAGTCAAGTTGTTTCCAGGATATCCAAACAAGTCTCCCGTAGAGGTTATGTACCATTCATCTGCATTATTGATTCTAAATCGAATGGCTTTGCCGGTCTTCGCATTCAGAAAGGTCCCCCCTGTTGGGTCTTGCGCTATCATATAACTCAATGCGTCAGATTGATCGTAATGACTCAAATAAGCATAATCGGTGAATCTTGAATCTATCCTGACTCTACCGAGAGTGGTAGAAGCATCAGTATCCGGATCTACACTTAAATTGGAAGAAATACTAACAATTCCGGACCCATTTGGTGCCAAAACAATGTTGCCATTAGTATCAGTACTTGAAATCGTATTCCCGGCAAGCTTCAAATTGATCCATTGAAAATAGCCAGTACCACTCGAAGAGTTTTGGACATTGACGCCATTGTCCTCGAGGTTATTCAACGTTTGTGAAAATCCAAAAGAACATGCGACAAGTACTAAAAGTAAGGATAAGGTGAGTTTCATTCTTTTATGGGTTTTAGTTAGTAATCTATTTTCTATTAGCTGTTCAACAGTTAATGCGCTAAATCATAGCACGTCAACACCGCTTTTGGCATTGATTTTTGAAGATAGCTGTACCCTATAAGGCACAGGTATCCTTATCACTCACATTACACAAAGTAGGCTGCATTTACGGGTGGTGAACCGCTTAGGACTGTCAGGTTAATTGATATCAAACATAGTAAAATTTATCATTTATCAAAATGACCGTTATCAGTTATTAGTAAAAAATTAGATTTTTTGTATACGTACTTTTGATTACGGCCTTCACTTTTAATTTCTAAGAGAAACTCTAAGCGTAGTTTATAACTATGCTTTGATATTGAATAAGAAGAAGATCAGCTCCACAAATAAATAATGAGCACACAATTCAGTATCTCCAATGATCGTGAAAAAGCGATGCTTCTCCTGTTCAATCGCTTCAAATGAAGCCTTAGATTTAGGTTGAATCGTTCTACCCACTCTAAGCGTAGGTTGTAGCTACGCTTTCTATATCAAGTCAATCTCTAATTGACCTTCAAACCAGCAAAGTTGCTTTGTTATGAAAGCAAACAGAATAAAAAAGACGTAGCAAATGCTACGCCCAGCATCTACTTTTGATCCCTCTCACTTCAAGCTCGATACATCAACAGTAAGAGCTGTGAAATCCGTAGAGCTAAAATCGACCGCCGTCAAATTAAAAACGACCATGATCGTTTTCAAATTGACCATGGTCGTTCCATGCATCGACCATGGTCGATTAACCGATTGATCATGGTCGTTTTATGAACCAGTCAAAAAGCTATGAAACGCTCTCCTCTGCTCCTTGCTGCCGCAAGTTTGCAACTTGTGGTCTTAATCAAGAAACTCAACGTTCAATAGTCCCTTTAGCATCTACTTTTGATTGCCACATAAAAAGGTGACGATTGATAACATGAGGTCGAAACGAAGTTTCATAGAAGCGTTCTAAGCGTTTATCTCTTGCCTGATGTGTCACTGTTCATTAAAAATTACTCTGAAAAACTATTCACAGATGCTTCAAACATCAAAAGTGACGGTTGATAACATGACCACATGACCTAGGACGAGACAGTGTTCAAAATGATCTCTCTATGGGAATTTGTAATTCCTCAGCCAATCTTTTCATCTCTTGCCCAAACCATTTGTATTCTGATTTAGTAGTTAGCTCAAATTCTTTGCCACCGTCATACAAAAGCGTTCCCGTATAATTGGAAAAATCAGTTGTCCTGTCTCTTGATCTGCTACTCGCATTATAGGTAATTCTTTCTTTATCTATCCTGATACTGTGTAGGTTTTGGTACTTAATATGCTTTCCTGTCCTGACAAAGAACACATAGAACAAATCTTTTATTACCCTATTCTTCATATCAAACTCAGTTACATACTTTGTTGAAAAGAAGAATACACATAGAACAGCGAGTATCGCCACAATCCAAGGTGAACTTGTCCAGAATAGAAGATAGATACTCCATCCAACGAAGGCAATTAGAAGCGTCCACCTTAGTCCATCAGAAAAGTAATAATCTTCAAATCTTACTTTCATCGAATCTTGAAGCTTGTAGAACTCAAAATCAATTTAGTAGCTCATTAACTTGAGTTGAAAACGTCACATCTTTTGCTATATCGTATTCTATTATCAGGCCCTTGATAGAATTGTTGATTAAACTGGATTTGGGTATAATGAATCGACCAATGTTGGCTTCGGCAAATTCAAGGTCAACAAAATTCTTATTGCTTATTTCATTATCTGTGAATTCCCCCAAAGCAAATTTCCATTTTAAGTTTGGATCAGGAGAAGGATGCTTTAAAGTAACAATAAGACTATCCTGACTGAAATCAGTATATTCTATTTCATAATCAAGCAAATAATCTAGTACTGTTCCATTGCTTTGATCATACACTTTCAAATAAACTGCTGTATCAAGCTCAAAATAACCCGTTGCAATCGTGTCGGCATTTTCACTTAACTGATAGTAGGATCCATCCCTATATTCTCCATTCCTTCCCGTGCTAACCGAAATCCTACCATTCTCATGAAACTGGGTGGACTGTTTTATAACTCCCTCATCATATACTTCTATAGCAAGTAAAACACCCAAAGTATCAAAAAATTTAGCTTCTCCATGCTCTTTTCCATCAATATAGTTCACTTCAAACTGTAACCGTCCATTTTGATAGAAAGCCTGATATGGACCGTGCTTCACCCCGAATTCTTCATAATAAGTGACTTGCATTCCATTCTCTAAACTCCTTTCGACCCGTTCAGCACAAGCTAAAAAAATGAATAAAAATATTAGTTTCTGGGTAATCTTTGCCATGGTCCGTTTCCGATTTTAAATTCTGAGGGTTTCATGTGATGTCTATGATGTCTTACCGATGAGTCTGGTTTATTCTCTCTTTTATAAATCGTAGTATGATCTGAATAGGTTCTTACCTCAATAACATCTTCGTTTGATATTGTTTGTGTATCTGAATCACTTGAGGTAGGTGAAAACGACTTGAACCACTTGAATATCTTGCCAATTGTAGGGTTGACATTATTAAAATCCAATGGCCCCTCTTGAACGGGAGGGTTGTCCACAGCTGGATCATTTGTCTCCTCAGGATTGCTTTTGTTTTCATCAAGTTGTTTCTGGAGTTTTGAATCATCACCCCTAAAATTAGGTCCTAGATTTGCTTTTTTTGGTATCAATGGACGAAGAATGTTAACGAAATGATCCCAAAGTGATAATTCCTCTTCTTCCTCTGGATCTGGATCTTGTGCATGCCTTATAGCAGAATTAGAAGATGAAGAAGAGTTGACATTCTGTTCTTGTTCTGTAGGATCAATACCAACAGGAGGTGATCCACCATCTGAAAAATCGTAAAACTCGAAAGACTCTGCTCCTGATAATTCAAGGCCATACGCACCAGTCGGCATCATCCCATCAGGATCTATAAATCTAATCGGATTGTCAAACGCATAGTTATAAGTACTATGTCGTCGCATCAAATCTGCTGCAGGATCTACCTGTATAAACCGTCCAATCGCTGGATCCATATATCGTGCCTGGTAATCGTATAAGTTTAGATTCAGGTCATTCATCAATTCAAAGCCGTTGTACTTGAAGCGATTAAACGTCGAAGGTGTCCGTGTCGAAGAATTAAACGTCAGCCCAAATGGATAGTAATCGTCTGTCTGAACCACGTTCGTCTTTCCCTGCGTCACTTTGAAGTTATCGAAATGAACGTAAGATGTGGTGTTACTTTCATTACTTAAATAGGCAATCAAGTATCCTTCTCTATCAATGATGATATCATTTAACTCAACCTTTTCCTCAGCAAAATTTGCTGCGCTGGTGATCTGATTGAATCCAGCGATGCCCTGATAATTCATATTTCGATCGAAGATCATGTAATTCAAATGGGCTCCGGGAACATTATCATCACCGCTTCCTCCAACACCCAGTATTCCTATCGCCGCAGCCACTCCATTTTCAATTTGAGCTGAAGTAACTCCACCTTCCGTTAAAACATTTGATGTTTCAAAGGCTCCTGCCAGTGCTCCTACCATTGCCGCTGAATCCAGTGAATTCGAATAACCAGTTCCTCCCTCATAATACCCATAAACTTCCAGGCTTATGGTGTCACCTTTATTTATCGTTACAATAGCATATGGTCCAACCGGAGTTGCATTATTGAGTCTAGCAGCCTTTCCGGTGTTTATTGAAGATGGATGTGGCACTCGGTTTGGTGTATCTACATTCCCAAAATAAGTTGTGTCTGCAGTCAAAGTGGCATCTTCGAAGGATGCCGTTGAGCTAAAGCTTTCAGGTGTTGTAGAGAATGTCAACCGCGTGTTGCCCAGGTGGTCTTTGAGGTGGTATTGGTAGTCGTAGGAGACCCCGGCTCCCTGGGCCGGGGTGACAGGTACAATCCTGCCTTCTTCGTGTTGGATCAGTTGGAGTAGCCTCGTTCCGCTTGTGTCGGTTTCATAGATAAATTCCCCAACATAGTCCGTCGTTTTCGACTTAATTCCTCCGTCGTAGACGGTCTGCTGCAGCTTAATGCCAGCTGCATCGTAGAGATAGGTAATGCTGTCTCCCGCGGTATCAAAATCTACGATGATAGGCAAGTTCAGGTGATTGTAGTAAATCGAATCAATTCCTTTGTTCTCATCCTTTGCCATATTGCCATTCGCATCATAAGCGTAATCCTCGCTTGTTCCTGTACTGTTATTGTCAAAACCTTCCGAGTTATTTGAAGTATCATCCACATACCTAAGCTGATTCCCTCCTTTTCCGTTGGTATAATCAGGCGCATAGTTATAGCTCAATACATCAAGATCATTCCCGGCTTCATCCTTTCTGCTGAGGGAAACTATGTTTCCATTCAAGTCATATTCGCCAACAGACATATCAAAATCTGTCACATCCACCCCTCCTTCAAAATGATCCGCCGTTTCCAATCGGTTCAGCCCATCGTACGAGTACGTATAGGCACGGGCATTTGATGAATGGGAATTGTAATCGCTCCATTGCATGGCGGATACGTTTCCGCTAAACAGGGGTGTATTTGCAAGTGACCCATCCACCTGATCAAACATCAATTCCATGCCAAACAGGTCACTCTCTCCATCTGTCAACCCGGAATCGTTGATACCTGTTAACCAGCCGCGAATGTTATACGAATAGTCCACCAGCTGTTCTCCTTCGTGAAGATCTTTCTCTATCAGTTCACCAATTTCATTGTAGGAATTGGCTGCCAGCACTGCATCTGCCTCGTTAAGCATGCGGTGTTTTGTTTTCAACAGCCGGTCCGCGTGATCGTATTCAAATTCCCGAATGACCGTATACGTGTCTGTTCCATTGAAATGCTCACTCACTGATTTGGTCAGGTTGCCTACAAAATCATAGTAATTGGTTACTACATCTTTGCCATCGTAATCCCCATTGACATCCGTACTCAAATGATTCGTGCTCTGCACCTGGATCACCCGGTACTTGTTGTCATAGTAGGTCGCCGCCTTGATCCATTTGCCGTCCCCGTTTTTAGTCATCGTCCCGGTGACCTGGCCTAAGACCCGATCATTCCTGGTGTGTGTCCCAAGGTTGGTTACAGTGCTCGGTCCTATGTGTGAACCAGGGGTCAAGGTTACCCCGGGAGGAATTGTAACCACCGTACCTGGCTTGTATGAAAGTGTTTTGGTATCATCATCCTGATCTACCTGGTAATCCGTTTCGATCAGCGTAGCACCTGATGCAACGGGTGTGGTTTCTTCTATTTGAGTTTCATCGTAGGATAAGTCCTCGGGCCAAACTGTTTCAAAATCGCAACTATCGTAGTAGGTCACTGTAAGATATTCCCTACTAACAGCGTCATTGTCGTCAGGATACGAGGTATTCGTGGAATAAAGTGTTTCACCTGTCCCGGTATAGGTTTCAGCTCTTCCGGAGTTGTTCATTACATTGGTACGAATGGTCGCAACACTGGCTGAAGTTGTCATTTTACCTGTTACCACAGGACGGTTTAATACATCGTATTTCGTGAAAAGCCATTCGTGGTCCCCGGTAGTTGGACGCTGATTTCCATCCTGGGTCAGCACGAGCCGGTCCCATTGGTCATACACCAGGTAGGTCTTCTCCGCTCCAGGTACTTGCTTGGAGATCATCCGTCCCCTTCCATCGTATTCGTACTGAAATGCCCATAGATCCAGGAATGCCTGATCCAGCAGCAACATATCACTACGTAATAAGTGAGTGGGTTCCGGTGGTATCACGAAGCGTAGACGTCTCAGGTCATCGTATATGTAGTACGTTTCGGCCCAGGACTTGCTCACATCATTGGTTGAAGATTTCTTCAATACTACCTGTCCCTCTTTATCGGTAAAAGTTATGGTCTGGTTCCCGTCCTCATTGGTGACCGTATCCTTTCGAAGTTCATTAGCAGGATAATACTGTCCCGGCGCGGAAGGGACAGAAGGGAGAGCGCCATTAACCGACCATAAGAATACGCTGTCTGCGGTTGTATTAAATGCATAGCCAAATGCCACCGGTTTTTGATCGGTGTGCCATTTCTTCCCAGGTCCCAACTGCGTCAGTGGGCGGTTGAGAGGCGAACCATCGAACGTGGTGACAGAATATGGGTTGTCATCGTCCACCACATCATTCGTTGTATCTTTATAAAAGGTATCCTGACCTTGTATGGCGCTTGTTTTGTATTTTCCACTAAAAGCGTCTACATAAGGCAAATACTCTTTTTCTATCCTTCCAAATTGATCATATACTATGGGTTGCACCACGTCTTCCAGGTCCGGAGAACCCCGGGCAATTACTGTCTGCATAGGCCGGCCCAGCCCATCGAAATATTCGATCGTACGACCTGCTTTAGTTACGTCTTCTAGTAAATTATTAATGTCTAAACTTTCTTCCCTGGCACTAAACGTCATGATGTAGTTCTGGTCCGGAGAAGCCAACACCTGAACTACTTCCGTATCAGGACTCTCCCAGGTATCGTTGGTGGATGAGCTTACCGCTACCCTGTACATCCCTTCCTCAGTAGCTACATAGCTATTCGAAGTAGCTCCCGAGATGTTCTGGCCGTCTTTTTTCCACTGGTAGCTGTAGCCGGATGTAACCGATAGCGTAACCGACTCGCCATTCCCGATATTTAAAGATCCTGATACCGAAGTGGCCGGATTACCAAGCACCGTGATGGTACGGGGATCCGTATTTGAACAACCTAAAGGGCTGGCATATTGATACGTAATGGAATGGTTGCCCACTCCCGCAGTGGTTGCATTGAAGGTATTGCCACCAGTAACCCCTGTACCCGACCAGCTGCCACCCGCAGGTGATCCGCCAGAAAGAGTAATCGTACTGGCTTCAAATACCTGGAGAGGCGTTCCTGCATCAACTACCGGAGGAGCTTCAACGGTAACCACTTTTTGAGCGGTCGTAGTTGGCCCACAAGTACCGTGAGCGGTGACCTTTACCGTGGCTTGTCCCGAAAAACTGCTATTCCAGGTCACAACCCCGGAAGTACTGATACTCCCTGCACCAGTAGGGGTAAGCTCCCAGCTAAAGCTGGTATGGTTGGTGGCACTCGCGGTATAATTGTAAGTTCCACTTCCCTGACAGCGAGAATCAGGAAGCGTCGAGGTGAAAACAACCTGTCCAACCAAGGGGATCATTGTTGCCACAATTTCCTTTCGGTGTATATCTTCACACTCTACTAAAGAGTGGTAGGACGCCGCCCAATAAGAAGTTGTTGAAGTTAGGTTTGGCACTGTGTAGGTAGGTCCTGTATGTAAAGGTGTACCTCCACTTGAGGAACTGTACCAACGCAGCGTATTTCCATGTGTTCCAACCGTTGCTCCATCTAAAGTTATGGATCCGGGACCACAGCGACTATCACCACTCCCTCCGGCCAGTTCAGGGATGTCATTGATTGTCCCCGTAACAGCTGAGATCCCTGCTGTACATGAGCTTGTACTTCCTACATAGTAGGTGGCATCGTCGTTGAGATTAACTGTTAATGTGGTATTGTTAGTGCCAAAAACATACGTATCGCCGTTCGTCGGAATGGGATTCGTACCATTGCTGTCAAAATACCACGTATAGCTTCCGCTAGGGTTTGTTACACTCAAGGTCACATCACCTGGACCGCATCGGCCGTCGCCCTGAACATTGGGTGCTACAGGAATCGGGTTAACGGTTACTGTTGCAAACTCTGTGGTACTACAGCTATTTTCAAGATCATCAATGAAAACACTGTATGTTCCGCTGGATGATACATTGATCGTCAGGTTATAAGAAGTAGCACCAGTAATTGGAGACCCGCCCGGGTAGTACCACTGGTATTGATAGCTGTCATCATCAGCCTGGGGAACACCTGTTGCCCGTATTGTGACATTTCCAGATCCACACCGAGAGGCACCTTGCGCTCCATAACTGCTACATTGTGCGTTTACAAGATCCATACTGAAGAAGGTTATCATGAAGATAACAAGGGTCAGGATTGTGTATCTTTTCGTGAATCCGGCTTCCATTGCTAAGGTATTTTTTTGATTGTGTTCACAAAATTTTTTGCTATTGTCTGACTTCAGGCACTTGAGAGAAGCAGAGCTATAAGGGTTATTCGTTTTTCTCATTTTCCTGCCTGATTAATTGGAACCATAGTTATACTCAAACTCCTGAAGGACATGCAGATCATCATCCTTAATCCTTTTCAACCTGTTAAAGACATCGTATTCATAGAATTGACTGATGCCATTCGCATCAGTGCTTGAGATCATCCCGACACCGTCCTTGAATCGGTACGTTGTGAAAATCTTATCGGGAAGTTCCGATTGGAGGTTGGTGTTGAACAAAGCCCAATTACTTTCAAGTACGAGCACTGAATCAAGATCACTCAGCCCTCCTGAAAAGCCTGTTATGGCATTAATGGCATTCGCCACTTTTGTCTTCAACGTTGCATGGCTAATATCCTGACAGTGAACAACCGGGTACGTCCCATTATAGGCCCAGATGTAAGCATTCACAAGCACATTTTGTGAGTCCGGATATTCTTTCACCTCAATAATGGTGTTATCCGTATCATACTCGTACTTGTTTTTCACATCGTAGCTACTTGCATCTAAATCCCACAAAGACAGCTCTTTTAGCGATTTTCCTTCGTAAACGAATTTTTGTTTTTCTGTCGTGACAGTAGCAACTTTCATTTCTTTCTCGGTAATCAGTGCGGGCTTGTTCGAATCTCGTACATAAATTTCCTCAATCGCCTCACCCCGACTTCCGGTCCAGTCCTTTCTTGTCAAAAAGTGATGTGTCGGGGCTCCTCCATAGGTATAGTTGGTGGTCTTGCTCAACTGAACACCGTTCTCATATTCAATGATCTCCGAGGAATCCAGCCTGTACCACCTGCGGTTCATGACATAGGTTACCTCGGTTGTATTTTCCGTGCAGGAGTAGCATGTTGCCTCACGATCATACTTCAAAACCAGGCCCTGAACATGTCCGGGAGTACCCGTATTTTCAATTTCATCGAAATAATTATTTTGAACGGTTCGCTGCAGTACCAGCGTGCTTCCATCCCTTTTCCATGTTTCTTCCCACAACATCTTCCCATTTTTGTAGCCGAAATCTGTTTGTGGTCGATATGGAAAACCACTAGCCTGAGGAGCATTATTGAAATACTTGTAAACCGTTTCGCCATTTACTTTCATGGCGTCAGTAATTGACGAGTTACGATTGGCATGTGTGATGTCAAATTCACGTACTTCAGAATAGCCGATGTGCGTTCCGCCGTATACCGCCAGTGGGATCATAGTTGCTGAACTGAGATTAAGGTATTCTATGATGTCACCGTCTGCACAAGGGAGGCCGTCCCCGGCACCATTTGCCACCACTTCTGTGATATGCCCTCCCAAAATCGGTGGAGTGAAAAGGACACCACTTGTCTTACCGTCCTGCTTCTTGTGGTACTGATAACGCTTGACGGTATTAACATTTGTCACAGGATCATGTAAAATCATGTTCTTAATCCGCAGCCCACCCCCGTTTTTATCCTGATCGTTTTCACGATATTGATTCAGCTCAAATTCAAATTCAGTGTGTCCGCCTGTAGGGTAGATAATTTTTTTAAGCGCACCGGCCAGGGTATGAGTCAGTGTGGGATTTCGGTTGGCACCTCCGCTATTCACCGAATAAATACCGTCATTGTAAGGAGGTATCAGTGAGCTATTACCTGCTCCGTTGTGGTAACCCCATGAATCCTGGCTCAATGAAGTCATTGCAGGAACAGATATGGGAGAATGGTATTCAAACTCGTGGCCTTCCAACGTTTCAGAGGAATCCGCTGGATTTTCCGGAATGATCGAATCAAGTTTAAGCTTGTAATTGTTTCCAAAGTAGCTGTAGTTAAACTTCAATGTCTTGACATTTACCGTTCCCTTCTTTACCCTGATTTTGTCCAAATGCTTAGATCCGTTTAGATCATTTCTAGAGGCGGTACTCTCATCAAAAAATATTTCATAACCGTTAGAAGAAGTTATCTTTTTTAACCTTACTGCATCTACTGTGGTAGCAATTTCACAGTCATTTGATATTATAGAAGCCCCTACTCCGCTCACTTTGAACTGTTTGCTTTCGTTCAGGTGCACGTCATACGTCAATGTCTCAGCGGCATATTCAAAATCAATGTAATCACCGTCATTTTCCATTCTTGTCAGGTACCAGGCACTTTGATAATTACTGTGATCTCCACTACATAGGAAAATAATGGCTGTCTCCTCTACTTTTGAGTAGGTATAAACAGTTCCATCTGGTCCTGTGAGTGTCCAGGTTGAATTCGCTGGAAATATCTTGGAAGTAATGGGGTGTTGGATATCAATGTCATCAGCTGTCAGTTTAAATAGCTCCACCTTGTGGTTGAACGTGAACTTTCCGCCTGCCATTCCGGGAACACTGTAATGGAAAAGGTCCGGTTCAGTATCCAGATAGCCCATTGCTATCGAATCGATCGTATTCACCGGAGATCCCTGGTACTCCTCAACATTTGTAACTGAGCAATTGTTAACCTCATTGAAGTCGATGTAGTTATTGGAATCGTAGAGATGTCCCGAGTAAAAGAACCCTTTTTTGCCGGAGACATTTTCTTCATCTTTCATCCCCCTTAGGGTCCGGCTAATCACGCCTCCCGCATTTAGCGTCCAACCTGCGCCAACGAACGACGGGATCTCCTCCACCTTTAAACCGGAGGTATGATAGGAAAGGGAAATTGGCAAGCTAAGATGTGTGGTCTTGATCGTGAATATCGGTATCTGAACATCGACCGTACCATTGTAGTAGCTGACAGGAAAATCAATGTATTTATTGATTGATGATACGTTGGGCGAAGGTGGCGAAACGTCAATTTGCGTTGGAACTTCTTGGGCTACAGCGCAGGTCACCAGGAAACTAGTGAGAACTAGTGTGAGCAGTTTCTTCTTAGTGTACATGTTGTGAATGTCCATTACTTATTATTTTCAAGTTTTTCAATTCGGTGGAGTAAAGCCTCAAGCTGTAAGTCATAAGCTGCAAGCTTCAAGTTGGTAGCATTAAGCTCTTTTTTCAATTCTTCATTTTCAATTTCTAATGCACTAAGCTTGTC
>JANQEY010000282.1 GCA_028278125.1 bacterium
AAATCCACATAGGTTTATGATACTTGCGGCGGTTCGTGTAAAGTCCTGGAAGCCGGAATAACCGGATGTCACCATACCAAACCACGCAATTACGATCGCAACAATGGAGAATAGTGTAGTGAATGAGATTATCCACCTGTTTCTGCGGAAAAGTATAAATTCCTGCTGTGCGATAAGAAAAACCGGATACATTACATTTCCTCTTCATCCATAGTGTGCGCACCCAATACTTTAACCATTCCTAAAGGCGTGTCTGAATTAACATCCATGATTGGGAAACCTGCACCCGGCCGTAGAGCTAACAATCGCAGGTCAGCAACCTCACCGCTCATGGGAATCACAATTTTTCCAACCTCCGGGTACCCTTTAATGGAAATAGTGTGATCGGCCTCCAGGTTGTCCGCAGTTATTCGCAAGAGGACCAGGTCGTTTTTGTTAATCACAATAGTTTCCGGGTGTAAACCACTTTCACGCAGGACAAGTTCCAAACTTTTGTCTGGTGTTCCACGGAGTCTTATATAACCGTGCCAGTCAGTTAAAATTTCGTCATCATGTTCTTTTATTGATTCAGCGGCCTGCTTTTTCGCAAAACATAAAACCTGCGAATTCATAACAGTGGGGCGGTGACGTGTCAGAAGGAAAAAGGTCGAATCAGCGCGATGAAGATTGCCGGTATTGTAGTCTGCCAGAAATACATATTCAGTCATGGAAATCGTTGACTCATATCTCTGCTCCAAGAGGCGAACCAGGCAATTGGGAGCATCGAATGTCAGAAATTCGCCTTCCTCTATATAACCACAAGCCTGTTTTTGATTGTCAATCACCATGTTACAAAACAGGCAGGCATCTACTCCGGGTACAATTTTAAGTGCTGGTCCCCGATTACAGTTGGTGAATGTTATTACAGAGAACAACAATGAAAGGATGATGATTAATTTGCCTTTCATACTAAACACCTCGCTTTTTTTCCTTTTTTATCACTTCCCATCCCGGAATCTCTGTATGAAACTCCCTGATATTTCCCCCTGCATTCTCGATAGCGCGGATGACATCAAGCCTGTTTCCCGGAGCAGCACGAAACTGTATATATCCACCGTTCCATCTAGGCGCTAAGGCCCCAGCATCTATTGCTGCTTTAACAATTGCTTCACTAGTATTATCAAGCATGACTTTTACAGATATTTCATTTGAAATTCTTCTATTAAAATCCGAAATGGACTCTACATTTGTTAACTCGCCATTGATGATTGTTCCAACCCTGTCTGCCAGATAGATGGCATCCTGGAGAATGTGGGAAGAAAAAACAATCGTGGTTCCGTCATTCTTCATCTCAATCATTTTAGTACGGAATCTTTTCACTCCAACAGGATCGAGGTTCAATGTGGGTTCATCGAGCAACATTAGGAGTGGGGTTTCAAGCAACGCCACAGCTAATCCAAGCCTCTGTAACATTCCGCCAGAGTATTCTCTTGTGCGTCGACCAGCGTCAGCATTGAGATTAACAGTTTCAAGAACATCATCAATACTCTCCTTGCCCACGCCTCGGAGTGAAGCAAAAAATTGAAGTACTTCTACACCGGTCAATTGTTCAGGCATGCTTACACGCTGAGGCATATAAGAATATATTTTCTTCGAAAGATGGTTCTTTCTGTCATTGTAGTTGATTCCCCTTATGGATATTTCTCCTGAGGTGGGTTGAATCAATCCAGCAATAGCCCTGATCAGGGTGGATTTCCCACTTCCGTTCGGTCCGATAAGGGCAAAAGTCTCGCCCTGCTTGATATCCAGATCAAGATTCTTTACGGCAATAATTTTGCCGTAGATTTTGGAAAAGTTGTGGAATTGTATCATTGGAACTGTACTTTTCATTATACTCGACCCCCAATCCGGCGACTAAAGACCAGGAAAAGAATGGCAGGTAACAACGCTATCAGAATATATAACTTAACTACCGCAATATTAAATTTATTGGAATAACCCACAATTCCATCCCAGGGAACACCCAATTGACCGAGTTTGTTTATATACGGTTGCGTGTCTACAGCATTATCCTGGCTTAAAATAGGCAAGGCCCTTTCCGCTGTTTCAAGGATTTCAGCGGCGGGACTCAGCAGGTAAAACCTGACTTCGGGAACACGAGTTTCCATAACCTGGAATACGTTTTGAATATTGTGTGACACATCTCCCTTGCCGTCACCACCCAAATCATAACCTCTATACGAGGACCAGTAATTACCTCCCGACTCATCTTCCCAGACGGTATTGTAGTCACTTACATCAAGGATCAGGTCACTGAGGTTATTGATAAAGTTGTTTCCCAGGAAACTGTTCTCTTCACAACCACCATTCAATTGGATTGCCAGGTCATTATCAACGACATCGTTTCCCTTCAAGATATTGTTGGAACTGTTGTTAAGGAAAATTCCTCGACTATTGTCCAGTATCAGGTTTGATTCAGCGTATGTTGAATCCATCGATTGGTAGAGGATACCATAAGCCCTGAATCCCCTGCACCTGGCGAAAACGTTTCTTTGGAAGAGGATATTATGTGAATACATCAACGCCGCCCCGGCGACATTTCTGGTAAAATGATTATCAATAAAACGGTTGTTGTTCGAATACATGTAATGTAGGCCATATCGAACTTGATGTATCAGGTTCTTTGTGATTTCAGTAGAATCGGCAAAGGAGAAATAGATACCGTCCCTCACATTGAGGATTTCATTTTGTATAATTCGATTGTTTTTCGAGTTCCACAGGTGTATGCCGTTGCCCCTGTCTGCTTCAACAAGGTCAAGCCTTCCTTCAATCCGGTTATTCTCTATCAGTGTCTGGTTGCCCGCCTTTACATAAATTCCATGCAGCATTTCAGTGATACTGCAGTTTTTTATTGTAACAGAGTCTGCCTGGATCATAATCCCTGCGTCATCCTTTGAAAGATTTGTTCCGGATGCAGCCACATGAATTCCGTTAACAACAACGTTTGGGGCAGTTATCAAAAGGGTACTTCCAGTATAATCGCCAACCAACCTGGCGTTACTGGTCGAAATAAGCGTTGCTGATATATCGATGATGACCTTTTCATTGTAGAGAGAACCGTTCAGTTGAATTGTGTCCCCGGGTGAAATACTTCCAAGAGTCCTGCCTATGCTTTGATCCTGGTTCAATTGATGAACCTCGCCAAATGATATGGATTGCACAAGCAGTATTGAAAGAATGGCTATCATAAGAAATAAGAACTTTTTTTTCATGACTTGCGTCTTTCATGAATGCCTGCCCGTCCCGCCAAAAGCAGAACGGGCATGGCACAATCAGGTAAACTTGTGGGGAGGACAAATTCACCTGAATCGATTACATTGCCTGTAGATACTTCTCATATTTAAGTTTTTATTACCGAGTAAGGCTGATAATCTCTGAATCAACCATGCTCTTGGTTCTTACACCGGCAACTCCAGTTTTAACCAGGAGTTGCCATGTCTCTTCCATATCAAGGAACAGTTTTTTGTCAAACTGACCCTTTTCCCGCCGTTCATTACACGAATCATAAAGCTTCGTTGCTGCTCCCAGCTGATGCTGGGTATCCTCCCATTCTTCCTGGAGTTGTGCACTGAATCGGGTGCCGTATTGTTTAAACCCTTCAGTGATATATGCGGCAACCGGGTTTATTATGTTAATTACACCTATAATCTCAATATCCTTGTTGTTTACTTTTGCTTTCCAGTCTTCCTCAGAAGCCGGGGTTATGTATTCAGGCGCAACAAGTGCTGGAGGCGCTTCTACATTCAGCAGAGGTTGGACATTTGCATCAACCTGCTCACCTGAACCACCACCACCGCCACATCCGATGACAAATACCAACGCCAGTAAAGCTGTTATTAATTTCATGCTCTTTCTCCCATATAACTAATTACACCATCTGCGGTATTAATCGAGCCTTGATTTTCGTGATAAGATTAACCCGACTACTAACAACAGGCCAAAGATGACAAAAAACCATGTACCCGCTGCCGGATATGACCAGACTTCGAACTGGCCGACCATTTTGTACCCAAATACCGGTGGTGTAAACGGATCAACGGTAACAGATGCTTTTGGATCGAGGTTGTGTCCGTAAAGGAACAGTTTATTGTAAAAACTCCAGACCGAGAACATCGCGAAGTAAATGGAAATCACTATGATATCAAGCACAGATCCAAGCGTACCCACAATTGCAGCCCTGAATGTTATGACTATAATTAAACCGATAATCAGTGGAATCCATTTCAGTTCACTAAAGTCTTCCTGCTCAAGTTCTGCCATACCGATATAGTGATTCAGAATGTTGATCTCGTTCAAATCGTTACCGTCGTCGCCACTATCAAGGCTATGGCTGTAGATATAGAGTTCGAGACCTTCAGGGTACTGTTGAGCGAGGAAAGTCATATTCCAAAGCGGTAGCAGGAATGTAGGTATCAAAACCAGTCCAGCAACCATCACAATAATCCTGCTCTTGAGAGTCAGTGTTCTTGCTAGTAACGATGTGAGTCTTTTGAAAAACTGTTCCATTGGAATTTGCCTCAATCAATCCAGCTGGACAAAAGAACCCAGCTGAAAAATTTCAATTTATTTTACCAGGAAATATCCCTGCATTTCCTGGTGAAGCGCACTGCAGAAATTCGTGCAGTAGAACGCATGCACTCCAGATTTTTCAGCCGTAAAGGTGACAGATTTCGTTTCACCAGGATCAATAACCAGGTTGATGTCATAATCATCAATCGCCAATCCGTGCAATTCATCACGAGTCTGCTCAATATTTGTGACATGGATGATTACCTTGTCACCCTTGTTTACCCTGATTACATCTGGCGCGAAATAGGAACGTACAGCAAGCATCCAGACTTCGACCGTTCTTCCCCTGCGTTCAATCCTTGCTTCATCAGCACTCCAAATCGCATTTGGATTTTTAGGCCAGTAGGGATCATCCTTTTTGTATACTTCTACAGCGTTGATCTTGTCAGCCTTGATCATGACTGCGTAATGCGGTTCAGGTTCTGTAAATGCATCATAAAGAAGCTTCATCTTATCACCTGAAATGTCAATTAGTTGTGCTGATTCCGGTATTGAAGGTCCAACGCTCAGGTGTCTTCCTTTTGATAATTTGTTAAGTGCGACCAGGTAGTTCCCGTCAGGATTCTTGGAATCGCCTTCCGCAGTGACAAGATGGCCGATGTTATATGCAACCGGGATTTTGTCCAGGATATACTGGTTCATATCAGCACCAGCGTCATACGGAGGAAGTTTCCACTTAACGACTGCGCTCTCAACAAACAGGGAGGTGTATGCATTATCCCTGTCGTCAAACTGGGTATGTAATGGACCAAGACCAACCGGGATTTCCGCTTCACGAACCGACTGGTATGTCAAGACAGGTATTCCGTCAATGACTTCCTCGAAGTCTTTATCGGCGATTGCTTTTTTGATTTTTTCCATGTTGTAGACAGTCGTGGTGGGGGATAGTTTTCCTGAACCTATAATCCACTGTCCACTCGGACTTACATCAACACCATGTGGAGATTTAGCCAGGGGCATAAACCAGGCTATGTCTGATACCTTATCCGGGAAAAGTACCGGTGCGCCCTTGACTTTCCTCGATTTACCGTCCTTTACCGCTTTTTCGGCTGCACGCCAGTCAACCATCAGGATATAATCCTTGTCTCGTTGTGAAGCCGTAACCTCCAGTTTTCCACCTTCGATAAATTCTCTTTCAGCATTGTAACAGGTCCAGAACATGTAACCGTCACTCATGCCCTTACCGGCATCACCGAGATCGTAATTAAATGGAGGACACACGATCTCCCATCCAAGCGACATTTCACCCGATTCCGGATGAACCTTGATACCGGCGACAATTCCTTTATACTTGGTGGCATATTCAGTTACGTCAGCATAAGTTCCCTCGGGAAACGGTACCGACATCCTGGTCGCCATTGTCACATATTCAGTATTTTGAGTACTGAAGGAACTGCCATGATTCGCCGAGATATTCGGGATTCTCAGGATCTGTTTTGTCTTAAAGTCCCTCAAATCGATCCGGGCTATACGACCGTTGGCATTGTCATTTATAAATAACCACCGTCCGTCATATTCGCCATCAGTCTCTGAAAATGCCGGGTGGTGTGAATCGCCCCAACTATATCCTCCAAGCATTTCGCGACTTTCATCATCGAATCCATACCCTGTTCCCGGATAAGGCGTAAATACCGGTATGGTGCAGATGTGACGCATGGAGGGGACACCTGAAACAAAAATCTGTCCGCTGTGTCCGCCAGAGTAGAAGAGATAATACTCGTCAAGGTCACCCGGTGGGACATAGGTAGCAAGTGCGGCTGAAGTGATATCAGAACCACCAGAAGTGCCACCAGCTCTCCGGCTCTTACCCCTGGGAGGCCCCTGACCACAGCTGCTGATCAGGAATAATACAATGATCAATGCAGGGACCAGGCTATAAACTCCCTTCTTCCATAGATTCATAATTTTTTACTCCTTTCGTAAGTACGATTCTTTCTAGAGATTTGTATCATTCTGTCTGTTTTTAACGATATCGTAGGCTTTCATGATCTTGTTGATTGCTTCCCATTTTTGCTGGTCAGATAAAACAATCTGGCTTTCGAGAATAATCTTCATTGTGCCGGTAGGTTCGAACATGAATTCTTCGACCGTTTTATTGAATCTTGCACGTACATCGTCGGGAGCCCAGGATAGATCCGGACCTTTGTCTGTTGGTGATTCGATGTTGAACGCTTCCATGCTGTGACAAACAAAACAGCTGTTTTCAACAAAAAATGCACCATCTCCTTCGCGCATCATCCGCTCTTTTTCAAGCTCTTCCACGGTTTGCTCTTCATACAATTCAAAACCAGGCAGATAACCGAGAGGAAGATCGTCTGCATCCTTCCAGCTCATGACAAGCATTGCCAGCGCTATTGCATCTCTTGTCTGGAAATTCATTTCAGGCATGATTGAACTGGGAACTATTGTAGCGGGTGATTTGAAATGCATGATGTGCCAGTTGAAGATGGATAACTGGTCGCCCGTATAATTGGTAAAGTCATAGGATTCGGAATGTTTGTCTCCCTGGTGAGTGAGATCAGGGCCGAGCTTTCCACCAGATCCGTTTATGATATGGCAAACCTTGCAACCCTTGTCACGAACGATTTTTTTCGCATGGTTGATCATCTCCATGCCGGGCGTGGATCTTTCATAGCGATGGCAGTAATTACACTTTATCTCGTACAGGGGTGGTGGAGTCCTGGGATCATAAGCCTCCGCGATATAATCGCTGAGCATTGGGTCTTCCCAGTGTTTAGAAAAACCGTGGGCTTCCCACTCTGTCACAGCGAAACCCTGTCCACCATGGCAGGCAGTGCATCCGAAATCTTCCGGTGGGTGAGATTCCATCAGCTCCGGGTGGGGATGTTGTCCCCATGGTTGCTCTTCAACACCCAGGTTTTTCCAGAACAGCCCCTGGTGACACGTTATACACCTGTCAACACGGTCAAGCTCTTCAACCCAGATCTGTTGTATTCCGGCGGGGACAAGGGAAATGTCGACGTCAGCGCTGTTTTCTTCCACTATATACCTGAATTCTGCCTGGTAGTATTTCCAATCAGGCGAGGAATCCCTGAACATCGCAGCGATTGTAACAGCGAAGCAGATAATGCTGAGCGAGACAACGATCAATATTTCTCTTTTACGGACTTTTTTCATGATCTCCGCCTTACAGAATTACAGGATGTTCTGGCCAGGCCTGCCACGGCCAGAAGAATTCCCAGTTCGGGCCTCGTAGTATCGTACCGGTATATGTCAACAGGATGAAGCTGATTATAAACGCGCAGAAAGTTGCGATTGATGCCAGCCTGGTTGAACCTGATAATTTGAACACGAGGAAATAGAGTATGATAAACAGCAGCAGAAGCAAAGTTGCCGGGTTCACCAGGTCAAAAAAGACCTGGCTTTCTATGCCCGCAAACAGCTCACGGATTGGAACCAGGATTCCAAGAGCAAGACATCCGATACTCCCGGCCAGGCCGTATATGGAACCGATAATACCCCATTTTTTCCCGGAAGAGTCAGAGAACCATATACCGAGGTTTCTATTTTCCCTGTCTAAAAATGGAATAAACATTAATCCAAGAATGACAATTCCTGGTAATACCACCCCTCCGATCAGGGCTGAATATCCAACGAGTTCCTGGAGACCGAGGAAATACCAGGGAGCTTTTGCCGGATTCGGTGTGACTTCAGGGTTTGCGGGTTCCTCGAGAGGAGCCGGGAAAACCAGTGACAGGAGGACTGTTATGGCTATCGTAAATAGAACAACAAGCAGAATCCTCGTTGTGAGATGGGGTGATGATGGGACCGAATTATTATCGTTTATCGTAGTCGGATCGTTAACCTGCACTGTTGTGCCCTGCGCGATACCCAAAACACTGTATGTCTTGCTTTTTTTCGGGGCAACAGGCTCAGTCTCTTTTGATTCAATCCTGACCTGCTCGGTAATTGCCAATCCACCATCTTTCCTGACCCGCCACATATGCCAGATGGCTATGGCAAATAGAATCAAGGGTAGAAATGCCACATGTAATACATAAAAACGGATTAAGGTGTTCTGCCCGATTTCTGTTCCACCCACCAGGAAATAGCGGATCTGTTCACCAAATATCGGGACACTAGCTGCTATCCCCGTACCTACAGTTATAGCCCAGAACGCAAGCTGGTCCCATGGTAATAGGTACCCTGTAAAACTCAGGAACAGGGTGAGTACAAGAAGTAAAACCCCTAGCACCCAGTTCAATTCACGGTTAGCCTTGTGTACCGTCGTTCCACTTTTGTAGGCTCCGGTGAGGAAAACACGGAACATGTGAAGGAATACCGCGGCAACCATCAGGTGTGCTGCCACCCGGTGCATTCTTCTTAACAACCAGCCAAAACTGATCACAAAATCAATGTCTTTGATCGACCAATAGGCACGCTCAACGGATGGCACATAGTAGAACATCAATATCACACCAGTGATAGTCAAAATTAGAAACAGCGTAAAACTGATAATTCCCAGGTACATTGAGTATCCAAAGGCTAGGCTCTTCAAAGTGACCCGATTGGGAAACCAGTGAAGTAGAAAATTGGCAACAACAGCGCTTCCAGCTTCTCTGTTCGATTCCGGTTTCCATGGCCAGGTCAGCTTATCCCAGAAACGATTTTTCGGTAATAGACTCATCTATACCACCAATCTGAAATCGCGCTCTACTTCATGCGCCATGTTAACAAGTAGTTGATCATCATCAGGCGACAGAACCAGATTATACCACTTCAAAGCACGTGGTGCCGGTCCGGAGTAGTTTGTTCCTTCATCCCGAAACTTTGACCCATGACATGGACAATGGAATTCACCCCGGGAGATATAGGTGTGATTCCTCACTGTTAATTCCTGTTCACGGTTAAAATGCGAATACTTGACAGTACAACCCAGGTGCGAACAGACACCTGAAATAGCGTGGAAACTGTTTCCCTCGCGAAAGAGATAGATCCGGCGGTCTTCTATAAAAGTTATTCCCTCTGGAAAAGACTCCACTTTCCCTATTTTAAATTTCTGTGGTGGTTCGTATAGCACGTTGGGGATCAACGATCGCAAAGTCATCCAGAATGACGCCAATACACTTGCACCAATAACACCTCCACCAAATTTCAGCAGGAAAGATCTCCTGGTGTCGCCGGTCTTTGAAGATTCCTTATTCATTCCACATTCTCCACGAAATTAAATCTTTCCATCGTCATCGCATCTGTTGGACATCTTTTCGCACACAATCCACAGCGAATACAATTGGTGTCATCTTTGAGCAGGACAGTTAATGGTTTTTCGTTGTCATGTCCGTAATTCTGCATTGCTTGCCTTACCTGGTCTTCAGGAATTTCAGCCTCGCTCAACGGTATAAAAACAAGACATTTTTCAGGACAAACATCCGCGCATCTTCCACAAAGAACACATTTCAGCGGATCGTAAATCGTGTCCACATGACAGTTCAGGCAACGTTCCGCCTGTATCCTGGCGTTATTTTCATCGAACACATTTTCGACTTCAGCTATTCCGGTTCGGCGATCAATTGGCACTGTTGGGGCCTGTTCTCGAAGCCTTTTTTCATATTGCTCAGGCATAGAATAATCGGAAACAGGCATATTCTGTATATTGACGGACAAGCTGATAGTTGGTTTTGTTTTTGTAAGAAATTGATCAATCGATTGTGCGGCACGTTTTCCATTGGCGACAGCTTCAATCGCGATACGCGGACCAAAGGCGGCATCTCCACCGGCAAAAATTCCATCTGCGGTCGTTGCTAATGTGTCTGGATCAATCTTGATGGTGCCGGATGGAGTCAGCTCTACTTTATCAGATGGAGATAAAAAGTCCAGGTTTGGTTGCTGCCCAATGGCAAGAATGACTGATTCGGTGTCAATGTGGAACGTTTTGGACTCATCGAACAGAGGATTGAAACGACCATTTTCGTCAAACACCCGGGTGCAGGCAACAAGCTCAATCCCGGTAACCCTTGAGTCACCGACTATAGCTCTTGGCCCCCAGGCAGTATGCAGTTTTATCCCCTCATCCAGTGCAGATTCAAGTTCTTCACGACCTTGAACGGTTTTGGCGGCCGGCAGGATGTCCATCGGCTCAAGAGATGCAACATGAACTTCCTTTGCACCTGCCCTTAAAGCGCCTCGAGCAGCATCTATCGCCGGTTGAACGGCTGCAGCCTCTGCAGTCCATTCAATTTCTTCCATGGGTTTATAAAATTCACGGACCGCGGTTCTTGCTGCATCAAGTGCTACAGAGCCACCGCCAATAACTACCACCTTTTCGCCCAGATCAACACGGTAACCACGATTCAGATTTAACAAGTAATCAACGGCTTTGATAACACCATCTTTATCGCTTCCTGGGATGGTTAAATCGCGACCTTTCATGGCACCCACACCGAGGAAAAATGCTTCGTACCCTTCATTTCGAAGATGTTGTAGACCACGCTCTTCTGAAAGGGAGTAACCGGTTTTTATTTCCACACCGCATTCTTCTACAATTGCGATTTCACGATCGATTACACCACGCGGCAACCGATATTCAGGGATTCCGTAGCGAAGCATACCACCTGCCAGCGGCAACGCCTCGAAAATGGTAACCTTATAGCCCATTAATGCCAGGTCGTGCGCACAGGCAAGGCCGGAAGGACCGCTCCCGATAACCGCTATCTTCTGCCCGGATACTTTCCTAGTTGAGTTCAACTGGGACATGTGCCATGATCTGCGACACCCGGAATAAGCGTCCCCGTTCAATAAACCCTTATAGGTGTCGGGTACAGAAGACTCGGCGCCCATCCTCTCTGTGACAAACCTTTTCAGGGGTCTTATTGTGACAGCTTCATCAATCCAGGAGCGTCTGCAGGCATCCTCACAGGGAGCAGCACATACTCTACCACAAATTGAAGCCAGGGGATTAGGTGAACGAGCTATAAGGAAGGCATCAAGGTCATTACATTCAGCAATTTTCTGAACGTAACGCCCCGAGTCAGTATGAACAGGACAGGCGGTCATACAGGGAACATTATCTCTATACCATGATATTTCCCTGAAAACAGCCCGGTACTTTATTCCCTTTTCGGATTGATCCATATATCCTCTGTGTTTTTACCAACAGAAAACTATACTAGTGGATCGTCAGGTATACTTATAAGCGGGAGAAATTCGATTTCAGCAGGTGCAAACCGCTGTAAATATATCCTGAAATATTAACTAAATCCAGTTATATCTTGATTTTTAAAAGAATTAAAGTTTGAGTTTTTTAAAAAGTTTATAAAATGTGAACTAACCGATACCCAGTCTTTATGTAATGGGCACTTTGATCCTTTTTGACAACCCACAGATCCCAATGGACAAGTTTCAAAACGTTGCAGATCTTCGAAAATGGAAACGACGGAATACAATGATATTTCTTTTGGTGACCTTATCAGCCAGAATCCACCACCTATTCCACGAGTAGCTCCAAGAATACCAGATGATTTTAAATCGTTGAGAATTTTTAATAGGAAACGCCTGGGTACTCCAGTTGCATTTGATATTTCTGACGAATCTGCTTTCTTGTCTTTTTCCAGTGCCGCCAGGTATCCTGTCGCACGAATTGCGTAATTGGATGTTAAGCTTAACAAAGTCTACCTTTCTATAGAAATATAGACTATAATATTGTTTTTCTAAAATGCTGTCAAGTAGAGGGCTTGATTATTTATAAAAATATTTGGGAGATGCTCTCATAAAATACTGAGATAGTCGTCAATTGTAGCAGAAAGGATAAGTTGTATGAATCTATTCCATGAGTTAATTTTTGTTTATAATCAATATACCTTCAAATATTTTGTATTCAATCATGGATCCAAAGGGAAACTTTTAAAATCGGGGGGAAACGCACAGTATAAAGAAGAAGAAACAATATCGATATAATCATTCAAACAACTTTTCCGTACTAAAACGAAACACTAATATTTCGTTGAATAAATGCAGATATAACCAATGGTCACTACATCAAAAAAACTCCACTCTAAATCAATCTAAATAACATTAGATTTTTTACAGAGTTCAAAAAAGGATCACATCGTAAATTGTAATCCTTTATTTTATAAGTACCCCCGGCGCGATTCGAACGCGCGACCTACAGATTAGGAATCTGTTGCTCTATCCTGCTGAGCTACGGGGGCAAATCCACTTCTCGAAGATAATTCTATTAATACAGTATATAAAGCTCCTCAACAAATGCGGATCAAACTTCTGCAATAGAAACCAGAATACTATTTATCAGCCTTGTTCCATGCTTTCGCCATTACCCCGCCGCCATCCAGGTGATCCGTGTTCAGATCCGCAAGCATAAAACGGTTGGCGAAGGGGAAAGCCAGCAGGTAGTAAAACGGCATTAGCAGCAGAAAGAATTTTGATTTCTGTACCAGCCTGAATGGGATACCCTGCATCAGCCACCAGGCTGCCATCCCCCACCGTCCATAAGTAAACCTGACCTCCGCTTTTTTAAACCCGGCTTCCAAGAGTTTTTCTTTTAACTCCCGGTGAAGGTAACCGTCACGGACATGTTCACCCACGAACGACTCGTGTTCAGGTACTTCCCTGCTATCCACATCTGACGCCGGTGTGTGGATAAAGAGAATACCACCCGGTTTTAACGATTTTCTCAGGTTGGACATTACTTTCACATCGTCTTCGATATGCTCCATGATGTCAACGGCAATCGCCAAGTCATACATGTTCTCATCGTCGAGGTCAAGCAGGTCTTTGGTATCGAATGTACACCTGTCGCCAAACCCTTCACCCTCGAAATAAACACGGCAATCGTCCACCTGTTCCGGTTTTATCTCGTAACCGGTCAGTTTTACAGATGTGGTTTCCCTCATCACCTGGTCGCTGTAGGGTCCAAAACCGAACCCGGCATCGAGGACATGAGCGTTTTCGGGCATTCCCTGCAGGATATAACTCAACTGTCGTTTTACATGACGGACACGGAGAAAACCGAGTTCAAACAGTTTATAAGCCAACCGTCTGAAATCACGGCTTTGCCGCATCGGGACAGCAATAAGGTCTTTAATCGGATCGTATTCCATAGTCGCGAAATGTACGTTAGATAGTGAAAGTTCTCAAGTTGAAGGCCTATATTGATCTCCAAGTAAAGTTATAAATCTCTCCTCCAACACAATTAGATCCTGTTAGGCGAGCTAACAGGGGCATATAATTTTTTTATGGTGACCTTGAGGGTGGCCCTGTTCGCTTTGTGCGTCGAGGCGTATTCGATAACAGGGTTTACTTTTTGTATGATACCCGGCTAGCGCGTCAAGCCGGGCCATCATAAAAAACCCTTTTACTTCAAGCAAAAAAATGAAATAACGACACTGGATTCCAGCTTTCGCTGGAATGACATCATCTTCAATCCTTTACATTATTTGAATCACAGAGCAAAAAAACCCCTTAGCAGGGGTTTATATAAAAACAGAAAAGATTATAAGCTTGTCTACATCAAACCAATTACCGATATTTTCGCGGCTTCCAGCAGGATTGCAGGTTTGATACCGATCAGGATAACGAGTATCGCGCAAACAGCAACAACCGGGATCATCTGGGCGTTCATAACCGCCGGGGAAGCATCTTCCTCTTTGTCCTTCATGTACATATTAACAATAACGCGCAAATAGTAATAAACACTTGCCGCGCTGTTAAGAACACCTATCACCGCAAGCCCGATATATCCGGACTTAACCGCTGCACTGAAGATATAGTATTTTCCGAAGAATCCGGCTGTAGGTGGAATACCTGCCAGGGCTACCATAAAGATAAACATGGTAAACGCAAGCAACGGTTTACGGAATCCAAGTCCTTTGAAATCGTCAAAGGAATATCCACGTTCCTCAGCTTCATCCTTGTTGACAGCGATAGTCACCAGGAACGCGCCCACATTCATCACGGCATACACCGCAAGGTAGAACAGGATCGCTGCCGCACCCATCTGTTCATAAGTCAGCAGTGCAACCAGCAGGTAACCGGCATGGGTAATACTTGAGAACGCCAGCATCCTTTTAACGCTGTTCTGCCTTAATGCAATAACATTACCGACAGTCATTGTCAGGACAGCTATCCACCAGAGGATGGGACTAACACCCGCTGAAAGATCACCGAAACCAGTATAAAATACCCTGATAAACACCGCGAACGCCGCAGCTTTTGGCGCGGTTGACATAAACGCGGTAATTGTCGTCGGTGCACCTTCGTAAGCATCAGGTGACCACCAGTGGAAAGGTACCAGGGCAGCTTTAAATCCGAACGCAATCAGGATCATTCCCACACCTGCCCAGGCAATTGCAGGCATGGCGGTATTTACCGACCTGAAGTAGATCATGATATCTGTCAGGTTCGTAGATCCTGTCGATCCGTAGAGTAATGCGATTCCGTAGATGAAGAATCCTGTCGTGAATGCACCCAGCAGGAAGTATTTCAGGGCCCCTTCGTTCGAGGAAATTTTATGGCGTGACATTCCTACCAATGTATAAAGGCATACGGACATCGTTTCAATACCGAGGAAAACCATCAGCAGGTCATTGGCCATAACCATGATCAGCATCCCGAACAACGCCAGCAGGAGCATCAGGTAATATTCGGCAATCCGGATTTTCGCTTCCTCGATATACTTCTCACTGGAGAAGATCACCAGGAATGTAACGAATGATAAAATTACCCTGAAGTAAAATGTAAACGCGTCAATCGTAACCATCCCACCAAACGCATGACCCGCGTCCATTCTCTGGACAAACGAGACAGCGATGACAACAATCAGCCCAAGCAGGCTGACTGCACGTCGTGCAGTCAGCCTGCTT
>JANQEY010000259.1 GCA_028278125.1 bacterium
CAACGAAACCGTGGATCGTTATGTGGATCAGGAGCTGGAGGTAGAAGTGCGCAGGGCCATTAATGAAAAGCTGTATGTGAACCAGCGGTATGGGAAAACTCCCATCAACAAGGGAGGGCCGGTTAACAAACCGATCAGGGGGCAGCATTTGCATACTTTCCAACTTTTTGGGTTGAACAGTGTTGGCGGGTCGATGTTTTCCGAAGAACGCATCATCAGCAAAGAGATTATGAACACCAATGATGCCGATCTAAAGCTCGACATCCTCTCGCTTGATTATTCTCCCAATTCGCAGTATATTTATTATGTGCAGGAACAATTGGATGAAGAAGGGTTGGTGAACATCGTATTTACCCCGGAATCCAGGTTGTTTGAGTATGGGAACACTGAAGATGCTACTGTGGGCAATGTGGGAAGAAAGGTGATTGATTTAAAGTCGGGGGCTAGTAATTATGGGTTGGTTTTTCAGCCTTTTAGAGTCTATGAAAGTATTTGCACCGAGGCGCCGAGGGAAGGGATTTATACCGATAGAACCGTTGGTAAAAGGTTATATGAAACGGTTGACCATTTACAATCCGTCAGAGTCACCTTTACCGACAGAAGAATCGCAACAGCAGACCACAACAACGACGGCATTATAAATGCCTTCGATGGAGGGGAGCTCGATGTTACCAGTTGGACAGACTACTACCCGATGGGTGGTATGATCATTCCAGGCAGGAATTTTAACAAATCCGAATACCGGTTTAAATATCAAAGCCAGGAATCTACCAATGAAGTTTATGGAGTGGGTAATTTATATTCCTATAAATTCCGTGAAAGTGATCCTAGATTAGGGGGCCAGATGTGGTCTATTGATCCGTTGTTTAGACAATATCCAGGTTGGTCTCCTTATGCTTTTAGCCAAAGAAGGGTTATTGATGGAGTGGATCTGGAAGGACTTCAATTTTTTCCTGCACCCGTTCAAAAGTTTGGTTATTTCTTCGAACAACAGACTAAAGATGCTTTCGCTGTGCTGGAAGATGTTTCATTGAAAGCCCTCAGTTTAACTTTGGCCGTTAGTGAAGAGGCTTTAGATTTTGCAAGTTCTTTGAAACCTCAAATGGTTGTTTATGTAGGAGACCAGAAGGTATCAGGGCCACCAACCTTAACCGAAACAACAGAGGGATTAATAAACTTACCAAGTACAGTATCGGAAACTTTTACAAGCGGTACATTTGAAGAAAAGACAAGGGTATCAACAAGTTTAGCTTTAACAGCATTGACTTTAGGAAGAGGGTTTATTAAAGGAAACCTTAACCTGAAAGCACCTACAACACAACATTCTCCCAACTTTATTGTAGATCCAAGCGGGCAAGTATTCCCAGTTCCGAAAAGTGCGATTGGGCCTTTTCCAAATATTAATAATGCAGGAAAGGTGACGGGTGTGTTATTTAAAGAAGGGCAAGGTGGATTAAATAAACAAGTAAGTACAATAAGAATTATGAATCCTATACCTGCTAGGGGAAAAGCTCCTGCATACCCTGAAGGCTATGTGAAATATCAAAATGCTAGTGGCCAAGGAGTCGATCCGTATACTGGACAAACTGGCTCTAAAGCTGCAACACATTACCCAATAAAAATAAAGGATGATTAATAATGTCTTATCTAAAGAATCTGACAGGAAAGAAGATTTTAGGTGTAAATGATGGTATCAGTCACAGTATTCCAATCAAAACTGAATCCTCAGAAAGCTCAGTAGAGGATTTACTTGAAACATATATTCAACTTGTTCTTGATGAATACACTTTGACAATATATAATTCATGTGAAATTATTGGATCAAAAATTGAGGATGGACTTACAAAGCTTGAAGGATTGTATATACTGAATATAAATGAGACGGAAAAAGCGATAGAATTCAAGTTGGACGATGGTATTATACTGAAAGTTGATTTAAGTGATGAAGCTTATTATGGCCCTGAAGCGATGCATTTATTGGGTCCTGACGATCTCAGTGTAGTTTGGAATTAAGTTTTTAACTACTGATGGTGGGCAGCGATGGGTGCAGAAGCCTGTACCTACCGTGGCTACACTCCGGGGTATTCGTACTGCTCCTACCACCGGGCATTTGGTAGCTGTGGGCGTTGGGGGAACTGTTGTGGTCGGTAAACCGACCATCTTGCCAGGGCCGCGGCCCCAGGATCGTTTCCCATATCACCCGTTCGAACTGGGCGTTGTGGGCACACAGGGTCCAGCGGCCCGGAATCGCCCCCTGGACGGCCTCAAG
>JANQEY010000322.1 GCA_028278125.1 bacterium
AAGCGGTCAGCCCATCCTCATTGTAGGCATAGATAAGACAGAGGAAGCTATCGAGTTGTTGAAAAACAACTGGGTCCATACCTTTGGTGATGAAATCTATGCTCTGTAAATGTCCCCAGTTAATTATCTCATGGATCGGGGAGTTTTTTCTATATCCATCGCTACATGAATAATCGGCACTACGATCACACAAACTCATGCATAAGGGCTCATAACGAAAGAACTATTATCTGTTAAAATAACAAAGCGTTATAATCTGATTAGACAAAGTATCCTCTAAAAGTCATAAAGCCTTGTGTCGTTCTTTCCTAATGAGCCCTAATACATTCAAACAGTGTGCGATCTCGTTGCTAATCATCCATTCCGCTCTGGTCTGGCTCTTAAGCAGAAAACTCACCGACACCTCAATTAACTCCAATTATTCGGGGAATGAGTCAAGAGACCTCTCTTCGCCGAAATCATATGAACCGTAGCGATAAAGTGCTGTGTCTCTGTCCATCCAGCAGTTAACGGGAGAACCCTGCTTCAGGCAGAGACGAGAGAGGAACTCGGCGGGTAATGGGATATCTTTCCAGACCTTTGGAAGATAGGTGGACTGGCGCCCTCTATGGACGAGAATGACACCGTCTTTTCCCGGCCTGAGTATTTTTGGAAATGTTGCCGGATCTGAGGTTTTTACCCGGCATGGAAATCCAAGTATGGAAATTGAGATGGATAACTTCTTAAGCTCCTCACTGGTTACAGGATCAAATCGAGGATCCCTGGTGGCAGCTTTAATTGCACAGCTTTGAATACTTTTATACAGGGGCCCTCTGGGAAACAGTTCTCCGATGCAACCGCGAAGCCGTCCGTTTTCTTCCAGTGTTACAAATACACCCCTGGGAATACGAAAGATCGGATGCTGATCAAGATAGGTTCGATCAGGATCTTTTACAGGCTTACCCTGTAGTAAATCATTAATTGTCGAACGTGTCAGTGAAACCAGGTCTTTTTGTTCCTCAATACTTAGCGAGAAGGATTCGTGAAATGCGATACTCGCATATCCCACAACCTGGTCGAGATCACCCGTTATCTCCCCTGAATTTCGATACTTGAGAAAGGTCGGTTCCCAATCGTTTTGTTCTGCCAATTCAACCATCGTTAGCAACACCTGGTTGCCATCTGTTTCGGTATGGTTCAGCGCCTCAATATCCATACTCATGACCGATTGTATGGTAGACATATCCAATTCTCTGGCCCGGTTATTGTTATAGAAATGCGACAAATCGACGCTAAACACAAAGACGGTTTGAGAGTCCGCATAATGATTCAGGATTTGAGATAGACGCTGAATCGCTTCGGAATCCATTCGACCAAGAATCATAGGGACAATCGTAAATTCGGTTGGTTTGGATTTTCCATGCAGATAATGCAAAAAGGGGAGTTCAACTTCGATCATATAACCGTTGTGCACTTCCGGTTTATGATCAAATAACGGATCCTTACGTAAACCGTCTATAATATCGTCGAGAGGAATGTTTACACCCGGTATACTATAATGGCTGAATCGAGGTATCGAAACCCCACTGAAATCCACGCTACTGTTATGATTTGAAGCAAGGATAAAGACGCGATGAAAATTTGGGTCAATTTCCCGAAAACCAGCCGCAGCGACACTTCCACTGTAAACATAACCGGCATGGGGAACAAGCACGGCCCTCACACCTTTGCATCC
>JANQEY010000325.1 GCA_028278125.1 bacterium
CGTGACTGATGATCAGGGACAGGATGCTTTTTATATCTATGGGAAAAAAAAGGATATTGAACAATCTAATGATTTCGATTCTCGCGCATTATTGAATAATTATATTGCTGTTACTCCTCTTGATTTTGACGCAACTTCCCAAATAACGGTTAAACGTCTGACATTACTGGAACAGCAATTTTAAGTTTTTATAAGGAGTTGTTTTCATGCCAGAAGGCGAAAAACAGATACCAGTTTTTATTGAAGATGAAATGCAGAAATCATACCTTGATTACTCGATGAGTATGATTACAGCCCGCGCCCTTCCTGATGTACGGGACGGTCTTAAGCCGGTCCATAGGCGTGTGCTGTACGGAATGCAGGATCTTTCTCTTCAGCATAATAAATCGTATAAAAAATGCGCTCGAGTCGTTGGTGACGTCATCGGTAAATATCATCCTCATGGTGATTCAGCTGTATACGACACACTTGTACGAATGGCCCAACAGTTTTCACTGAGATATCCCATGGTTGACGGACAGGGTAACTTCGGATCTATTGACGGTGATCCACCCGCTGCGATGAGATATACCGAATGTCGAATGACCCATATGGCTGAAGAGATGCTGGCGGATATAGATAAAGAGACAGTTGATTATGTTCCCAACTATGATGACAGTACTGAAGAGCCATCCGTTTTGCCGGCCAAAATACCTTTCTTACTTGTCAATGGTACAACCGGAATTGCTGTTGGCATGGCCACTAACATGGCACCTCATAATCTGAGTGAGGTTATTGATGCTGTTGTGGCAACCATTGATAATCCTGAAATTGATCTGCCGGGATTACTCGAGCATCTTCCAGGACCTGATTTTCCCACTGGAGGAGTAATATATGGCCGTGAAGGTATTATTCTGGCCTATAAAACCGGAAAGGGTAAAGTAATTGTTCGGGCGCGTGCTGAAATAGAGAGTAAATCAGGTGACCGGGAAGAGATCGCAATAACTGAAATTCCATTTATGGTTAACAAGTCTAACCTGTTGGAAAAAATGGGTGACCTCATTCGCCAGAAAACAATTGATGGTATTTCGTTCTTACGTGATGAATCTGAT
>JANQEY010000025.1 GCA_028278125.1 bacterium
CACAGGCTCATCTTTTAAATCGATCAGCCTCAACCGACTGTCATACCGCCTGGCGATTGAAGTCAAGCCGGTTGCATTAAACGCCTTCTTTGTGTCGTAACCGACACCCGAGCTTTCCATTATCCATACGTTTCGGATATGGTTTTGAAACAGATACTCGATAACACCCTCTATAATTTGGATTGATGTCGTGGCCCCGGAATCCGAAGGCTTCTCTACAACAAAGTTCGGTTTCAATCCGATAATCATTTGCGGATCGATCTTTCGGGCCAGATTCAAGTGATCGAGGACCTGATATACCATTTCCCCGGGTTGATTTCCGTATACGACGTATATGTGATCATAAGCATCAGATGGATTTGGCATAGGTCACTCTTGTCGTGTCACACGTAATATGGTGTATATGTGTGAGCGTTCAGGGTTTCAGTGTTCAGGAAGGATGATTGTCTTCTGTTTCCTGAACTCTGAACTCCTGAACACTGAACACAATAGTCACTGCCCATTTAGTCAACCAATATGCATGTAATGACCTGGCAATACGTCAATACAGGGTTGACATGACACTCTATAGACTGTTTGCTTCTAAACTTCAATTCTTGCTTTATTACCGCCATATTAAATTACCTGGATATCCAGAAAGCCCAAGTGAAGCCGATACGGCATTGAAGGCAAACCAATTCGCAGGCGTATGAAACTCGCGCATAAGGGAGTGTATCATCGAACAGGGATGAGACTGCACCAATACATCGAGCTAAATAGCAAATACATATGGCTTATTGCAGCACCTTCATGCTGTTCGATGCAACACCCCCTAACACGCTCAGACAGTCATACACCCACGAATCGGCTTACCTTCAATACCTCTAGGATATTACAACTTGGCTTCTATAGATAAACAGTTTATATTATTCGGGATTATTGTTTCAGCCGATTATATATTGAATATGGTTTGGATGCGGAGAAGCCGGCGGTGGGTGTTTGTTTTTACTACGGGTCGAGAAAATCCTTCAGGTTGATCACCTTATCGTCTTTTTTAAGCGAGGCTTGCATATTGGCCCAGGACCCTTTAACCTTTTGTTTACGAATCTCCTGTATGGCTGACTGCAGCTCGGGATTAGCATCAATAAGCTTCTGAATATGCTCATTCAATTCCTGCCAACTTTCATTTAAATCATCGGTATCCAGTGTAAAACCACTAAAATCCGAAAGCAAATTACCCAAATGAGACAGCAATCCGTAGTGTGTCGTTCCCTGAAGATAGTACGGGCAATGGGACCAGAGGCTGATACAGTTGAATCCTTTTTGGGGACCTTCAGAATTTATCAGGGTATGAATGGCACTGGGTCCCTGATATGAAACCGTTGAGATATTTTTCGCTTTCAGTTGTTTGAAAATTGTCTCATTCGAAGATAGTCCGGAAACAATGCGATCCGTATGAAGCACATTATCCAACATGCTCCCGAGAGTGATGAGCGTTTCCACACCCAGCTTGTTGCATAGATCAAACAGTTCGTCTACGAACTGAAACCACCTCAGGTTCGGTTCATCAGCCACTAAAATCACAACATCTCCAACACCCTCATCGCTAGATACCGCATGGAAAGATCCCCCCGGCGGAGAAAGATTTTTCAAAAGACCATCTTCAATGTTTACCAGTGGGCGCAATTCATCGAATCGATAGAAAAGATCCGGATTGAGACGGGCAAATTCCCTGGCATTCATTTTTTCGATCAGATAGGTCACCATCCCCTTGGAAACATTCAGGGCATTGCCCCATCCGTCAAAACCCGCAATCAGGACCGGATGATTCAATTCGGGCAGCTCGGTGATATGTATCCC
>JANQEY010000098.1 GCA_028278125.1 bacterium
ACAGATAAGGCTTCACTCGCTTGTACTGTGATTATCCTTTGCGGTCCAAAACGTCCCAATCCATCGAGATTTTCATACCAGGCAATTTTATTGTCATCCCTTGACGCTGCCAAAACGTCAGTATCACCATCACCATCCAGATCAGCAGAATAAACTGATTCTGGATGTAAGGAATGACCCGTTATCACAATCTCATCACTAAAAGTCAGCTGCGCTGAAGATCTAAGGGGAATGCACAAGGTGAACAATAGTATTAATAGAATAGGATAACGGCTTATCGATGTATTGCAAAGGAACTTCAATATATCTCCCTCGATAAAGAAAGCCGGAACATCATTTAAGAGTTTAATCTATAAATATACCAAATTTTAGGTAATGTTTGTAAGTAATCTGTTAACTTTTTGGATTTTGTTAGTGATTGAGATAATTTTTAGAGATTTAACGACGCTGGATTGGTGACGATAAACGTCACCAAGCTATACTTTATTCACGGCTGTGTTTCGCGGGCATAAAAGGAACAAAATCTGAAAGACACTGGATTGGTGACGATAAACGTCACCGAGCTACACTGCGTTCCGGTTCCCGCTTGTGCGGGGATGACACCTCTAAATGAGGCATAATTCAAGTGAGATAGAAAATCCGACCTGAAACCAGGCCGGATCTTTTATATGCTGAATATAGCTATTTGATGATCTTTTAAATTTACCAGATCTTTTCTATCTTCGCACCTTCGTAGAACGTGTTGAGTATCTGCTTGTAGTTCTTTTTCTTGGTCGCCATAACACCGGCAGCGGTCTGGTCCATGCCTACACCGTGGCCGAAACCTGCGCCGATAAGGGTAATTTCAACGGGATTACCCATATCACCCATCACCGAATCGACAATAAAACATGAACTGTTGAGTGTATTCGGAGAAAGAACACGACGGATATTCAGTTCGCCCAGGATCCTGTGGTTACGGTGGCTGCCTAAAATCTCAAGCTCTACAATCCTGCCGGATTTTCCACGTTGCAATGGTTGAATCTCGATCAGGGTACCGATACTGAAACCAAGCTTACGCTTGATGATATCTTCCAGCTCTTTACGGGTATAGGTTACTTCCCAGCGGAAATAGCGTGAGTTTTTATCGAGGATATCAATATTTGTGCCACGGGGATTTGAATAATTTTCCGGATGGCTTTTTACCCACTCTTTAACATCCGCTTCCTTAGTTAAATCCAGCTTGAACTTTTTCCGCTCAGCCTGCGACATGACCGGTTTTCCAACCAGGTACGATTCACCCGGCGGACTCCAGAATTCCTTGCTTTCAGTATGACCACCGCTGTTCGCGCTAAAGTACGCTTCGCATACCTTTTTCTGGATCTTAAGTACTTCACCGGCTGTTTCCGTTACAGCCTTGGAGGTAAGAGGATTTTCCTTGGTTACACCGGAATAAACCTGGAAGGCAACTGTCGCCGGGAAATCCACCGGATCGTTGGCCGGCGTATCCGCAAGCTTGGAAATAGTATAACTGCGGGCTGCGACTGCCTGTGCTTTAAGCGCTTCTTCCGGGTAGGTATGATGCATCTCAGAGGGGATAACACCCTTGAGGTATTCATCTAGCAAGAGTTCATTCAGGGCCAGGAGGTCACCGTTGATATCAAGTCGCATTTCGACCGCACCACGGTATACCCTGTCCTCGATATGTTCCCAATGGAACCCGATACCGACACGGATGTCATAAAGCGTAATCTCTGTTTCGGGAGAACCCGGAACCAAACGGAAACCGCCTTCAATCATCGCGCTACGGTCATACTCACTGTCGTACAGCTCTATAGTACCCGTCGGATCGTCTATCCTGTGACGTAAAATCCGAGGATTCGGTTGATCTTCGTTGGTAAATTTTTCCAGTAACGGGCGTGCTTCACTTTCACTTTCAAAAGCGCCTACAATAACCCGCCAGCGTAATCCTTTGTGAACTACATCATCACCGATTTTCATCTGGCGGCCGTATGGAAGCAAACGGGCAGGGTAGTTTTCCGCGCGAAGGCTTTGTGCTAAAGCTTCCGCGTTCCCCTCACCGTTAAACGTTCCTATCAGGATACTGTAAACAAATCGCGCGGGATTTGACGATTCAACCCTGCATCGCCAGCGCCGATCCGTTTTGATATCCGAAAAAATTGTGTCACCGTCAAGGTTGGTAATACTGAAGGCACCGTTTACACGAAAATCTACACGATCGTACCCCTCGAGCAGCCCGACACGTACAACTGGTTCCGCTTCATGAACCACCTGAGTATCAAGCGTCGAAATTGTAAAATCCTCCTCCAGCTGCACCTTCTTCGACTTCATTCGAGCATCCTCCATCAGGGGGACAGCTGATCCCAAAAGCCCCAGGGCCCAAGCCAACGCAGCTATGAACAATCCATATTTCAGCATTTATCCGCCCCCATTTTGTCTTGACGGATCCAGCCATTTTCCAGGCAAACCTGGTGGATTAAACGAACTGCTTTTTCTGCAAACACTGTTTCCACACAAACCCAGTATTCCCCCGGGCGGTGTATCTGACCAAAAGTAGCGATCTCAGCATCGGTGAGCATAAGGGTAACTGCCTCGTGGAGCCCCTCCACTATACGACCCGCAGTTACAATGGTGATACCGGTTAGAGGTGCTTCCTCACCAGGATTCGGAGTCCGCCAAAGAATCCAGCGACCTCGATTTTCAGACAACCTGACAATTTTATTCCTGTCATCAAGTTGACCACATCCCTGCCTGCGCAGAAGGTTATCCTGGCATCCCAGCCCGATAACATCGCCTCTGTCAAATGGTGCGTCAGTGATTATAGTCCCAATTGTATTATTCTTTGTATTTCCAATTGCCAGTGTCACTTCTTTCTCACCGGCAATCCTTGCTGCTTCCGGTTGTAACGCGGCTACGCCACCCATGCTTAAACGCAAGGCGCTGTCAAAATCAACCTGTTCTATACACTGAGTATTTTCGACAATTCCAGGATCCGCTGTCTCAAGACCCTTTACATCCTTCATCAATTCGCAACGGTCGGCGTTTATCGCCGCAGCCAGGGCTACAGCCGTCGCGTCGCTACCACCACGTCCCAGGGTGGTTATCTCTTTTTCTATGGAGACTCCCTGGAACCCGGCCACAATAACAATCCTGTCATCCTCGAGAGCTTCCAGCAACCGTGTAGGCCTGATATCAACGATCCTGGCTTCACCATGTTTTGTATCGGTAATAATTCCAACCTGGCTTCCTGTATAACTGACAGCCCCGATTCCCTCGGCTTCAATCGCCATGGCAAGAAGAGCACAGGATATCCTTTCACCGACGGACAGCAGCATATCCAGTTCACGGTCCGGTGGGTCGGGATTCAGGTCTTTAGCCATTTTCACCAGGTCATCTGTCGTTGATGCCATTGCCGAAACAACAACTACAACCTCATCACCCTGCCATTTCAGGTCAGCAAGTTGTGATGCTACATGACGGATGCTTGCTACATCCTCCATGCTGCTGCCACCGTATTTTCTTACTATCCTGGCCATAATTTCCGCTTTTTCCCGGATTTGTTATTTTATCAGTCCTAAAGCTTCAGCCATACTGTAATTGCCGGTAGATTTACCCGCAAGGAACCTTACTGCCGGGGCTACACCCTGTGCAAAAGCCAGCCGTGAACGTGCCCTGTGAACCAGTTCGATCTCTTCACCGGCTGACGCGAACAGTATTCGGTGTTCACCAACTACCTCACCTACTCGCAGGCTGGTCACCTGGATATTCTCCCCAGGATTATCGTTATCGGATAAGACATCAACAAACTTTTTCGCCGTTCCCGATGGAGAGTCTTTTTTATGGCGATGGTGTATATCTGTCACTGCCACATCATACTTGTTACCCAGTATCTTTTTCGCTTCAGGTGCTAGTTCGAACAGCAGGTTCACCCCGATTGATAGATTCGGAGCGATAATATGCGCAGTGTTTAAGTCCTGCAGACGTTTCATCTGTTCGTCAGAAAAACCGGTCGCGCCGATAAGAATCGGTATATTGTTCTGTTCAGCAAGCAAAGAATGATTGTACGCAGACTCGGTCAGGGAGACATCCACCCAGACATCAGCTCCAAAATCAGTATCTGTGGAATCAGGTTCGATGGTAAAATCAAGTATCTTTTGACCGGAATTTTCTTGGATATCTACGGCATGAATGATTGAAATATCATCTTCTTTATCCAGCGCTTCAATAACAGCCCTGCCCATCCTACCGGCAGCGCCAAAAAGGGTGATCTTGATATTCTCAGCCATAAATACTACGACCCCATCTTCGTTTTAGAAATCTCGTTAAACTAAATGAGCTTCAGCTTTTTTAACTCTGCTGCCACTATTCCCTGTGATTGTTCGCTTAACTGTGCCAGGGGTGGACGAACCGGTCCGCCAGGAAGTCCAAGTAATCCCAGTGCGTATTTTGCCGGTGCAGGACTGGTTTCAACAAACAGGGCTTTTGACAATCCGGCAAGTTCACGATGCAGTTCGTAAGCCCTAGCGCCCTGGCCTTCGTTTCTTGCCTTCCACTGTTCCACCGATAGCTCCGGAACAATATTACTGACGACGCTGACTGATCCAACACCACCGACATCCAGGATAGGCAGGTTTAATCCGTCTTCCCCGGAAAATACCGCGGCACTGCCTACAATCCTGCCGACAATATCCCAGACCTGCGCAAGATTTCCCGATGCTTCCTTTACAGCGACTATATTTTCTATTTCGGCAAGTTTTTCAACTGTACCAGGCTGGAGGTTAACACCTGTCCTGCTCGGAACGTTGTAAACCATGATTGGAAGGTATGGAACGGATTCGGCAACCATACCAAAATGACGCATCATTCCTTCTGGTGTCGGTTTGTTATAATATGGTGTAATAACCAGCGCGCCATCAGCGCCCAAGTCGGCAACCTTCCTGGTTCTCCTGATGCTGACATCGGTGTTGTTTGTACCACTTCCAGCGACAATCCAGGCTTTACCGTTTGCTTCGGAAACAGTTATATCGATAACCCGTTCCCATTCTTCTTCCGATAATGCTGGAGATTCACCTGTTGTTCCGCAGGGGAGAAGCCCCTGGACTCCGGCTTCGAGTTGGCGTGCAACCAGGGTCTTTAAGCCATCTTCATCAAGCGAATTATCATCCTTGAATGGTGTCACCAGCGCGGTAAATACACCCTTCCATTCAACTTGCATATTTATACTCCAATACTGGATTAAATATCATAATAGAGTTCAAATTCCCATGGATGCGGTCGGCTGCGTAAAGCGTCGATCTCCTTTTCACGCTTGTACCAGATCCATGTATCAACTACATCCTCGGTGAAAACGTTTCCCTTGTATAGGAAATCCTGGTCAGCCTCGAGGGCATCGAGCGCATGCGAAAGAGTTGGTGGTGTTTCGGCTACATCCGCAAGTTCCTCGGGCTCAAGATCGTACATATTTTTATCAAGCGGATCACCCGGGTTGATCTTGTTCTGGATACCGTCAAGACCTGCCATAAGTAATGCACTGAAAGCTATATAGGGATTACATGATGAATCCGGTACACGGAATTCTACCCGCTTGGATTTTGGACTTGGATTGTACATCGGTATACGGATAGATGCTGAACGGTTCCTTTGGCTGTATGCTAACCGGGTCGGTGCTTCAAAACCTGGAATCAATCTCTTATAACTGTTCGTAGTCGGATTAGTGAAAGCGCATAAAGCCGCCGCGTGTTTCAAAATGCCGCCTATAAAATGCAACGCCATTTCCGATAATCCCGCATACCTGTCACCCGCGAACAGGGGCGTATCACCTTTCCAGAGGCTGATATGGGTATGCATGCCACTGCCGTTGTCTTCAAAAATCGGTTTCGGCATGAAGGTGGCGGTCTTGTTATGGTTGAACGCTACATTTTTGACAACGTATTTAAACAGCTGCAGGTTATCCGCCATTCGCAGCATGGTATCAAACCGCATGTCTATTTCACCCTGACCACCCGTAGCAACCTCATGGTGGTGGGCTTCAACAGTAATCCCCATGTTCTCCAGAATGATCGCCATTTCGCTGCGGATATCCTGTAGTGAATCCTGGGGTGGTACAGGAAAATAACCTTCCTTGTAACGAGGTTTATATCCCAGGTTTGGATTCTCTTCACGTCCACTGTTCCAGTGTCCCTCGTCAGAATCAATATGGAAATAACCTTCATGATGATTCTGGCTGTAGCGTATATCGTCAAATATAAAAAACTCAGCTTCAGGGCCATAAAATGCAGTATCGGCAAAACCGAGGGAGGTCATGTACTCTTCGGCTTTCCGCGCCAGGGTTCGTGGACATTTACTGTACGGAAGCATCGTTGTAGGCTCAATAATGTCACAAAACAGGATCAGGGTGGGTACCTTGGAGAAAGGATCTATAACGGCAGTTTTTGCATCAGGACGTACCAGCATATCGGATTCATTAATCTGGCGCCAGCCCCTGATTGAAGAGCCGTCGAATCCATAACCTGTGTCAAATGCTTCAGGTTCAAGTCTACCGACCGGTACTGAAAAATGCTGCCATAATCCGGGGAAATCCATAAATCGAAGATCTATCATCTTCACACCCCGGCTTTTAATCAACTCAAAAAGATCATGAATCAGATCCATGTTATTCCTCTATAAGTTTAATAATTAATAATCAAAGTTATAATGCTTCATCACCACTTTCAGTTGTACGGATTCGAATTGCTTCTTCAACCGAGGATATGAAAATTTTTCCATCTCCAACCTGGTCTGTTCGAGCAGCCTGTAAAATAGCCTCTACCGCTTTCTGAACCAGGTCATCGGGTATCACAATTTCAAGCTTGAGTTTTGGAACAAAATCAATATGGTATTCACGCCCACGGTATAGTTCAGTGTGACCTCGCTGCCGTCCGAAACCACGTGCTTCAGTAACGGTCATTCCCTTGACACCCAGTTCAAGAAGAACATCCTTAACCTCATCGAGGCGGTAGGGTCTGATTATCGCTTCAATTTTTTTCATGTTACTATCCGCAGTTAATATTTATCGGAAATATAAACTGAAAATTCACGGTCAGATAATACTCTATACGGCGAACCTAACATGCATCACAACACCATCTTCAACAATATATGTTTTCCCCTCGAGGCGAAGAATGCCTTTATCTTTGCATGCACTGAGGGAACCAAGCTTTGCAAGATCTGACGATTGAACAACTTCAGCGCGGATAAATCCACGTTCAAGGTCGGTGTGTATTTCACCAGCCGCTGAAACAGCTTCAGTACCTTTTTTAACAGGCCAGGCACGGACTTCGTCATCACCAACAGTGAAAAAACTTACCAGGTTCAAGAGGTCAAAACCAACCCTGATTACTCGTTCCGAAGCCGGGTGTTCTATTCCCATATCCGCAAGGAAATCATCCCTGTCAGATTCATCGAGGGAAGCAATTTCAGCCTCGATCATAGCATTAACAACTTCTACTTGCTTGCTGACACCTGATAATTTCTCTTCAAGGATCCTGGCGATCTGATCGCCATCCTGTTCATCGGAGATATTGATCACCAGGAGAAGCGGTTTCTGAGTAAGAAAGGCGAATGAACGGATCAGTTTTTCCTGTTTTTCATCAAGATCAATTTCTCTCAAAGGTGTTTCTTCATTCAGCGCTTCCATCACCTTGTCGAGGATGGCTACCTCGGCTGGATTGACCTTCTGCCCCCTGTTTTTACTGTGTTCAATCCGTTCCAGCCTGTTTTCTGCTGCCTGGAGATCCGAAAGTAAAAGTTCAGCCTCAATATCCGCCACTTCTGTAGCTACATAGTCAGCAATATTATCAGGTGATTCATCGCCAAGATGAAAAACACCAAACACAGCTGCCAGGAGATTAGATCCCTGCAGATGATTAATCATTGACCGTTTAAAACCTGAACGTTCATCTGTATGTGCCAATCCGGCGAGGTCAATATAGTCAACCCTGGCCGGGATTTTTTTTGCCGGTGGATATAAAACATGAAGGTTATCGAGACGTTCATCAGGAACAGACGCAACACCAAGATTAGCCTGTTCTCCTATCGACGGTTCAGTTCCGGTAAGTGCTTTAAATAGAGTTGATTTTCCTCCACCCTGCCAGCCAATCAACGCGATCTGCATATATCTAACTCAAATTGTAAAATGATTAATAAAATTCACGGGTATGTTCCGTTCGAAATCGTAATGTAGAAGAGGTAAACAAGTCAGTCAAGCTTACGATCGAGAAGATACGGGACTGGAAAATCGCCTTAACTTTCTAAGCCGTGAAAATACAACCGGTACGACAAGAGCAAAAATGACAATGTTCGAACCTATATGTATCGCTGTGAATGGGATCGCCAAGGTGAGGTAGGGAATCCAACCTTTGATACTCAAAATTCCGGTTGACAATGGGAAGGCAATATTTGTCAGTAGATCATAAATCAGCGTAACAATAAATCCGGCTGTTACAGAGGTGATTATTCTAATGTGAATGTGCCTGCTGATAAAAAACCGTTTAAGAAAGCCAAAAAGAAAACCAACAATTCCGAATCCCAGCATCTGGGCTATCCAGACCGGGGGATATGGAAGTCCCCAGGCATTTAATCCACTGTAGATGGTAATTGTCAGGACTCCAACGGCAGCTCCAGCGAGTGATCCTGTCAATAAACCCGCAAGAGCAACTACAGCGCTGATTAGCTCAACGTTGGGGACGGCAATCAGCAGGTAACCGCATACCACGCCAATTGCCGTAAAAAGAGAAATGTCTACTATTTTTTTTACTACACGTCTCGATTCATAATCGGGAGATACTGACCTGGAAGGTCCATCAGTATTAGAAAAACCGGGTTGACCAGGTTTTCTCTCCTCGATCATTCAGTTCACCGTGCTTGTTCGTTTCCCGTTTTGCGTTCCTTAATCCTTGCGGCTTTACCGACACGGTCACGCAGGTAGTAAATTTTGGAACGTCTTACAGCACCACGCCGGTCAATTTCGATCTTGGAAATTGTCGGAGAATGAAGTGGGAATACACGTTCTACACCGATACCGCTGGATGATTTACGAACGGTAAATGTAGCACGGGTGCCTTTTCCCTTACGGCTAATTACAACACCCTTAAACATCTGGATACGTTCTTTCCCACCCTCGATAATACGAACATGAACCTTAACCGTATCACCGGTATTGAATTCGGGAAGATCATCACGAAGATCGCGACGTTCCAATTCTTGAATTGTTAAATCAGACATGATAACACCATTTATCTCTGTTTGTTTAGTTACTGTCGTTAATCCAAATATATCAATTATTACTTTTATCGATTCTCTTCAACCACTCTTTGTAAAGATCCGGCCTGAGTTTTTTTGTGGCATCGATTGCCTGTTCCTGTCGCCATTTCTCAATGTTGGCATGATGTCCGCTTGTCAGAACTTCAGGTACTGCCAATCCTTCCCATTCAGCAGGCTGAGTATAGTGCGGATAATCAAGCAAGCCTGTTGTAAAGCTATCTCCCTTGCCGGATTCAGGGTCACCCAGAACACCGGGCAACAACCTGACAACCGCATCCGTTATCACTACCGCGGGCGCTTCCCCACCGGTCAGGATATAATCACCGATACTGACTTCCAGGTTCACAAATTTGTCAATTGCCCGCTGATCCAATCCCTTGTAATGACCAGACAATAATGTCAAACGGGGCTTTTCTGCCAGCTCTTCCGCCAGTCCCTGGTCAAGCTTCTTTCCCTGGGGACTTGTATAGATCACAAACGGTTCAGGTTCGGGACGATTTTCTTTCAGAGAACGCAGGCACCTCGCAACCGGACCAACCTTTAAAACCATTCCCGGTTCACCACCGAACGGTTTATCATCAACTATCCCGTGTTTATCCGTGGCATAATCCCTGAGCTGAATCAGATCAAGCTCGAACGCTCCGAAACGTTGTGCTCGTGCCAGCATTGATTCATTCAACATTGCACGGATGCCATCAGGGAAAAGCGTGATTATTTCAACTAACAGATCAACCTCGATTAAGGATAAACCACTCAATCAATACTTAATCAGTCGGCTCAACCAGGCCTTCCGGGAGTTTAACAATTATTTCCCGGCTGTCTATATCAACCTTCTGAACTATATCTCTAACAGAAGGAATCAGGACCTCGCCATACTGTCCCTTAACCTGCCATATATCCTGGGCACTCTGGCTGATAATCTCTTCAATAACCCCAAGATCTCCGTGAACTTTGCAATTCACCTTGCAGCCGATCAAATCATCATAAAAATACGTATCAGCCGGTAAACTGTCCCGGTTCTCTTCTTCAATGAACAATTCACCACCAACAAGTGGTTCTGCCAGCTCACGTGTCGGTGCTTCACGAAAACGAACATAAACGATGTTGTTTTCCAATCGAACACGTTTTATTGTGAACAACCTTGTTTCTTCGCCGGCTAAAAGACACCAGATTGTTTCAAGCTCTTGAAAACGTTCCGGACGCCAGGTTGTTGGAAAAATCTTTAAATCACCACGTAAACCCCTGACCTTCGTAATCTGTCCAATAAATACTCTCTGGTCAGGAGATGGTGGAAGATTTTCACTCACTGCTCATCCAGTACATCTAAAACTACTTTTTGTCCTCTTCGTGCCGCGACTGCAACCAGAAGGGTGCGAAGAGCATTTAAATTGCGGCCTTTTTTACCAATGACTTTGCCTAACTCACCATCAGCAACCTTAACTACGTACCGTAAACGATCCTGGTTATCCTCTTCTGTAACTTCTACCTCTTCAGGTTGATCTACCAGGTGCTTTACGACAAACGAAACAAAATCATCAAACACTTTATTACCTTATAATCTTTAAATACTGCTACTTATCGGACTTCTCTTCAGCTTTTTCTTCGCCCTTGTCGTCCTTCTTCTCTTCCTTGGCTTTAGCTGGTTTCTCTTCTTTTTTAGCTTCTTTCTTGGCTTCCTTTTTCTCTTCTACCTTTTCTTCAGCCTTGGCTTCTTTTTTCTCTGCGGGAGCGTCTTTTTTGTCAGCTTCAGCCTTCTTTTCTTCCTTAGCCTTTTTGGCTTCAGGTTCGTCCTTTTTCTCAGCCTTCGGCTTTGCTTCTTTCTTTTCTTCCTTCTTCTCTTCTACTTTTTCTTCAGCCTTGGCTTCTTTTTTCTCTGCAGCAGGCTTCTCTTCTTTTTTGGCTTCTTTCGCCTCGGGCTCAGCTTTTTCAGCCTTTTCTTCAGCCTTCTTTTCTACCTTTTCTTCGGCCTTGGCTTCAGTTTTCTCTTCAGCCTTTTCCTTTTTAGCTTCAGCAGCTTTGGCTTTCTTTTTAGGTTTGGGTTCTTCTTCCTTCACTTCAGCTTTAGCGTCAAAATCCGGAGCCTCGACCTTGGCTGGCGCCTCTTTCTCCAGTTTTGCGTAATGACGGTCATGATGCTCTTTGACAGCAGCCTCAATCTGCTCTTCTGTGTAATCGCGTTTATTCATGTCCCAACGCAACATGATGCCTTCGCGACGGAAGAGACTTTTGACGGTGTTAGAAGGAATAGCGCCACGATCAAGCCATTTAATAGCCAGTTCATGACTGACAACTACTTCAGCCGGACGTGCGATCGGATCATAATGTCCAATTTTTTCTATGTAAGCGCCGTCGCGCTTTTTACGTGAATCAACAGCCACGATACGGAAAAACGGACGCTTTTTACGTCCCATACGTGAAAGACGGAGTTTTACTGCCACTTTGTTTTCTCCTCTATCCGGGCATTGGGCCCAGGCCCATAGGCAATCCTTTGCCTTTACCCATTTTTTTCATCATTTTTTTCATCTGTTCGAACTGGTTCAAGAGACGGTTGACGTCCTGAACCGTTAAACCGGCGCCTTTTGCTATCCTCTTACGTCGGCTACCGTTTATTATCTGTGGGCGGCGACGTTCATCGGGAGTCATTGAAAGTATGATTGCCTCAACGTGGCTCATCTCACGTTGATCAACCTCCATACCTTTAAGCGCCTTACCAACTCCCGGTATCATTTTCAGCAGACTGTCCAAAGGTCCCATATTTGATATCTGGCGTAACTGTGCCAGGAAATCTTCCAGGTCCAGGTCTGCCTTTTTCATCTTCCGGGCAAGCTTTTCAGCCTGTTCCGCGTCTATATTCTGCTGAGCTTTTTCAACGAGCGTGACTACATCACCCATCCCGAGGATGCGATCTGCCATCCGGTTTGGATGAAACTCTTCAATTTCATCCAGCTTCTCACCAACACCTACAAACCGGATCGGTTGCCCGGTAACTTCACGAATGCTTAACGCTGCACCTCCACGGGCGTCACCATCCATCTTGGTGAGAACAATACCGGTTATTCCAAGCTGACGGTTAAATATATCTGCTGAATTTACAGCATCCTGACCCGTCATGCCATCTGCGACAAATAAAACCTCAGCCGGACGTAATTCTTCTTTGATTTCGCTAAGTTCAGCCATCAGGGCATCGTCAACATGCAACCGGCCAGCCGTATCAACGATCAGGGTATCAAGCCCTTCCGCCCTGGCTTTTCTTTTTGCTTCCATGGCAACCGCCAATGGAGTATCACCCGTTCTTGATACTACATCGGTGCTTGCCTGTTCACCAACCCGTTCGAGCTGATCAATCGCTGCAGGGCGCTGAAGGTCACAAGCAGCCAGCAACGGCCTCATACCACGTTTTTTCAAATAACTTGCAAGTTTACCCGATGTTGTGGTTTTTCCTGATCCCTGCAATCCAACCATCAGGTAAACGGATGGCGGCTCTTTGCTTCTTTTTAATGCGCTCCAGTTACTTCCAAGCAGCTCAGCCATCTCATCATGGATGATCTTGATAACCTGCTGAGCAGGTGTAACTGATTTCAGGACTTCTTCACCAATTGCCCGTTCTTCCACTTTTTTCAGGAAATCTCGAGCAACTTTGAAGTTCACATCCGCTTCAAGCAAAATCCGGCGAACTTCTCTTAAAGCGGTCTTAACGTCCGCTTCATTCAGTTTTCCTCGACCCCTCAGCTTCTTAAAAAAACCGTCGAGTTTATCTGTCAGTTCACCAAACATCTATTTTTACCGGTATTTCTAACTTTTACAATTTACTCAGGATACTTCTCATTCCCTGTGTTTACTGCCAAGGTTGCCTGTAAAATGTTCCCTGTCGGCTGTTTTATCCAATCCGTGACGTTCAAGCACTGATTCAACCAGGCTCGATGTTGAAGGGGCTTCAAGAAGAGGAACAATTTCAATTCTTCCACCTTTCGACTCAACAATCTCACGCCCAACGACCTCGTCTATCGTGTAATCTCCACCTTTGACAAGAACATCAGGAACTACTACTTCAAGCAGTTTTTCAGGTGTATCCTCGCTGAAAAGAACAACCGCGTCAACGGCACTCATTGCCAGCAAAACAGCTGAACGATTTAATTCATCTTTTATCGGCCTGTTGGGACCTTTAATACGACGAACACTTTCGTCAGAATTCAGACCAAGTATCAGTACATCCCCAAATGACCTGGCTTTCTCCAGGATCTCCACATGACCGGCATGAAGGATATCAAAAACGCCGTTGGTAAAAACCAAGGTTTTACCGTCGTTTTTTAATACCTGCCGCCAGGTGGAAACCTCGTTCCAGCTCATCGGGATTTTGCTTTTCATCAACTCGCCATCTAATAAAAGATGAATTGTTTTTCAGAAGCTCTTTACAGGAAGGAGGCTCCGGGAGGAGCCTCCGAACTTCCTGAATTTCAACACTTACTACTATATAAGCGAACTTTAAAAAGTCTCTGAAATATCTCTATTCATTCTTCCGGTTGCCAAGTGGGCGATACTGGAGTCGAACCAGTGACCTCTGGTATGTGAGACCAGCGCTCTAACCAACTGAGCTAATCGCCCGGAAACTGGGACGACATGTACCGAAAAGCCTTTGAGTATAACGCTCTAACCTCTAAAAATCAATCCCTGTACGCATCCAGCAACGCCTCTCGGGTGACCGGTACAACACCCACATAACCGACTACACATCCAGCCGCGGCATTTGCCATACTGGCGGCATCCACCGGATCAAGTTTGGCTGCATGGGCTAACGCCAATGTACTGATTACTGTATCTCCCGCACCTGATACATCGTGAATCCGTTTAGCCTGTGTCGGGATATGGACTGGTGGTTGACCCATCCGGTAGAGGCTCATCCCTTCAGATCCACGTGTAATAAGTACCTGTTCGGCATGTAGCCGTGCCAGCAACTCGCCACTGGCTCTGTCCACTGCTTCCTCTGTGGCAATTGGACGACCTAGCGCTCTTTCAGTCTCTTTGATATTGGGTTTAAATATATTTACTTCCATGTATTCAAAGAAGTTACTGAATTTTGGGTCAACCAGGACAGGAACACCTGCTTCCTTCGCACGTGCCAGTGAACCACGGATCATATCCGTTGTCATGACACCCTTGTTATAATCCTGGAGAATAACTGCGTCAGCGCTGTCCAACGATTCTTCAAGACGTGTAAGAAGGGCTTGTTCTACCTTTTCCGTAATCAGGCCGGTATTTTCATGATCTACACGGACAACATGCTGACTACCGGCAATAACACGAGATTTCATCGTTGTGGGACGATCCGTAACACAAACAACACCTGTAATCGTTGCACCGTTATTTGCCAGTTGATCTGTTAACGCCGCACCATCCAGATCATCACCGATAACACCAATCGGGATACAACGAGCACCAAGAGAGAGGAGATTTAAAACAACATTACCCGCACCACCGGGTCGTTCGGCTTCCTCGCTTACCTGCACTACGGGAACGGGCGCTTCCGGGCTGATCCGTGCGACTTCACCCCAGATATACCGATCAAGCATCAAATCGCCGATAACAACGATGTTGAGCTTTTCAAATTCTTTTAGTGCGTTCTCGACGATTTCCCGTGATGGCATTGGTGACCTCCCCCTCAAAGTGAGTTGCCAAGAATTCAATGCTGCCGAACAATATTTCGTTCGAGTTTCCAGATAATAATCGGCGGTACACCCCGTTTTGACTTCCTACCAAACCAGTTTCATTCAAGTGACAGCTCAAGCCAGGCAATCCCGCGGCACAGAACGAGTACGCTTACCGCTGCTTCCTCTCGGACCTGACGGGGTTGGGCGCGTCGCCCTTGCACGGGACCCAGCTGTCAACACTATACACATTAAAAGAGCCTGGAAGGCGGTGAGCCGCATTCAGGGAATTCAGCCTCGCTATAGCGGATTGCGAGTACAGGGCACCGCTACCTCCCCGCCTAGTACCGCCTGGAAACTTCCAATAACAAGAACAGGTTGTCTCAGTCAAAAACTGATTAACTTTTTCAACTAAACGATTGACAATTTCGAATTATAAAACCCGCTTCCAGAGCGGGTGAGTGGAGCTGAGCGGGATCGAACCGCCGACCTATGCGTTGCGAACGCATCGCTCTCCCAACTGAGCTACAGCCCCAGGAAATTAGATCGATCTCTGATATTAATCTCAAACCATTAAAAAATAAACACTTTTTCTCAAACGGAAAATTGGTGAAAAGTTAGCTTCACACCGATTATGAGTCAATAGCGATATTTTATATGTCTCGTGACTAACCAGATGTTATTTAATCAGCTTTCCAAATCTTATCCAGCGGATTTTTTCCCAGAATTTATAAATCGGCACCCATTTGTCCCAGGAAAAATAGATAATCATCGCCTTACCCAGTACTAATCTCTCAGGTAGAAATCCCCAGAAACGACTGTCTGCAGAGTTGTCCCGGTTATCTCCCAGCATCATGTAGTGACCTTCCGGAACTGTCACAGGACCATAGTTATCCTTGTTCCCCATCCCCCGGGGGACAATCTGGGGCATCTGGATACCACGTGGAATTACTCTTGTGTCGGTCAATTTCCCATCTGGAGGTAACGAGATCGCTTCTCCATCCACATACACTACCTTGTTTCGAATCTCAATCGTTTGACCACCAACAGCAACACAACGTTTTATATAATTAATTCGCTGGTCATTGGGATACCTGAATACAAGGATATCGTTCGGTTTTGGCTCTGCAAATCCCGGGATCCTGGTATAGGGCACTGAAAATCCAACCTGGGTAAAGGGAATTCCAATCCAGTCTGGTGTACGGACTCCGTAGACAAATTTATTCACTAAAAGGAAATCACCAACAAGCAGGGTATTTTCCATCGAACCCGTGGGGATCCGGAACGCTTCCACTACAGCTGTACGTATGATAAAAACAATTAGAACAACTTCGATAATTGTATAAGTCCAGTCGAGGACAGGTCCCCTGGCTTTACGGCGAGCTTCGACTTTTGCATGACGTCTTTTACGCCAGGCCTTGTAACGTTGCCAAATATTCTGCTCACCATCGGGTGAGATATCAATAGCGGATAGATCGACTGATTCCTGCTTTGAAGCTTTCTTATTTTTATTATCAGCTTTATTCTTATTTTTCATCCGTCAACCCTGAGCACGGCTAAAAATGCTTCCTGTGGTACTTCAACAGTGCCGATTTGTTTCATTCGTTTTTTACCCTCTTTCTGCTTCTCAAGCAGCTTTCTCTTTCGTGTAATATCACCACCATAACATTTTGCGGTTACATTTTTACGTAATGCTTTTATTGTGCTTCTCGCGATGATTCGACCACTGACAGCAGCCTGGATGGCAACCTCAAACATTTGACGGGGAATAAGATCCTTCAACTTGTCTACTACTCTTCTCCCCCAATCATACGCTTTTTCGGTATGAACCACCATCGATAAAGCATCAACGGGATCGCCATTTATCAGGATATCCAGCTTTACCAGTTCGGAATCCTGGTACCCGATCAGTTCATAATCAAATGACGCGTATCCACGGGTTTGACTTTTTAACTTGTCATAAAAATCAAATACAACCTCGGCAAGAGGATAATCATAAGTAATATTAACCCTGGTCTTTTCGAGGTACTCCTGGTTGACAAACACTCCACGACGATCGCGGGAGATTGCCATAACAGCGCCCACATACTCAGTAGGAGTTATTATCTGCCCCCTTACCACAGGTTCCTCAATTTTCTGGATCAGGGCGGGATCGGGAAAATCTACCGGGTTGGATAACCATTGTTCCTCTCCCTGTGAATCCGTTACCCTGTAGCGAACGCTTGGAACAGTTGAGATAAGATTGAGATCAAATTCCCGTTCCAGACGTTCCTGGATAATCTCCATGTGAAGTAAGCCGAGAAATCCGCAACGAAAACCAAATCCCAGGGCCGTTGAAGTTTCAGGATCATACTGGAGTGATGAATCGTTTAATGTCAACCGGGCAAGAGCATCACGAAGGTTCTCATAGTTCTCATGATCCGCGGGAAACATGCCGCTGAAAACCATCGGCTTGGGTTCCTGGTAGCCTGGTAATGCCTCGGTATCGTTTCTATGCACAAAATTTATAACCGTATCGCCAACCCTGGTGTCCCGAATTTCTTTACATCCGGAAACCAGGTATCCAACCTCACCGGCACTTAACCTTTTTGTTGGAATTCGTTCGAGTCGAAGTATTCCAATGTCCTCGGCAAGGTATTTTTTCTCTGTCTGGATGAAATATATTTCGTTCCCGGGATTTAGTTCACCATCAAATACTCGTATATAGGCTATTGCACCCCGGTAATTATCGTACATTGAATCAAAGATCAGTGCTCTAAATTGTCCATTGGGATCGCCCCCGGGCGGGGGTACTCTTTTTACGATCAGTTCCAGTAGCTCTTCGACGCCTGTTCCTTCTTTGGCTGATACCTTGACAATTTCGTCTGGATCGCATCCGATCAGGTCAACAAGTTGTTGTTTCACAACGTCAACCTGTGCTGAAGGAAGATCTATTTTATTTATCACCGGGATAATTTCAAGATCAGAATCAATTGCCAGGTACAAATTGGCGAGGGTTTGCGCCTCTATTCCCTGGGCAGCGTCCACTACCAGCAACGCACCTTCGGCGGCTGCAAGGCTGCGGCTTACCTCGTAGGTAAAATCCACGTGCCCGGGTGTATCAACCAGGTTCAAGATATATTCCTGCCCATCCGATGCCTTGTATTCCATTGTTATTGCATGGGCTTTAATCGTAATCCCGCGTTCCTGCTCGAGATCCATGGAATCAAGCACCTGGGATCTCATCTGTTTAGCGTCTAAAGTTTGCGTTGCTTCCAGCATTCGATCTGCAAGCGTGGACTTCCCATGGTCGATATGCGCAATGATGCAGAAGTTTCTTATTTTTTCCTGGTTTGACATATGCCTTAATTCATTCTGTCAAATGACGTTTTATGGCCTAGCTGAGTAAGGTATTACTATATTGGCTTCCATGAAAGAGATATAATTACACGGGACTCGTCTGTTTTAGCTCGCAAACTTTGGCATATATTAAAAAACTATTGCTCTTATTTTTAATTTTAGCTTACAATACTTATTATTAAGAAATGCTAGAGAGGATTCCCACAGATGAATGAATCGGCGAGAGGTTCATCCATCCACGAAGGTCACCGCTCAGATTTCAAGGCCGCCGCTTCACCGAATTCAAGTCTTGTTGCTGCAGCCTGGGAGTGGGACGTCAATAGTGATTCAGTTGTTTTTGATCCTGAATACGCTAAGATACTTGAATGCAGTGTAGAAGAACTTCCTGACTCGTTCTCGCACTGGATAAAAACACTGCATCCTGATGATGTTCTCCAGGCCACCGCCGACACTAAAGCCTATGCAACAGGCGCCATTGATAAACTAGAACTTAAAGTCAGGGTCGTCAGTAAATCGTCTAAAGTCTCATGGATTTGGATATGGGGTACTTCCACGACAAAAGACAACAACGGTAAAATCAAAAGAATTACCGGGATTATAGTTGACATAGATAGATTCAGTAACAACGAGATGGAGCTAATTAAACGAATTCAGTATGAAAAAGATCTCGCAATGTGTTCAAAAGTATTATTGCAAATGGACACGCCATATGAAAAAACAATAAATGAAGCTTTAAAACATCTCTTAAATTCCTCCGGTGCAGATAGTGTAACCATCTTTGAAAATTTTGATTCTATCGAGCAGGGGCTTTGTATGCGCCTGGCATATGAGGTTAATTCCCAAGACTCCAAGGTGTTGGGTGAAAGCCAGTTACTAGAGCAACTACCTTATGAAAATGGATTTGAACGTTGGTATTCAGAACTACCCCAGGGATTTACAATAAAAGGGCCTGTTGACGATTTTCCACTAACCGAAAGAGAAACGATGACCTCTTACGGTTTTAAATCAATTCTTGTTATTCCACTCAGGGTGCGGCGTGAATGGTTTGGATTTATCAGTTTTAACGAATTTAACAATCCGCGGGAATGGACTAATGACGATTCCAGGATGCTGCGAACAGCCGCAGACCTGTTTGGCGCGTTTATCGAACGTATACAGGCTGAAGAAATACTACGCGCCAGTGAATCAAGATTTAGAAGTATTGTAGATTTAACAAGGGATGCAGTATTTCTTGTCGATTCAGACGACCAGATCCTGCGAATGAACAATCGCTGTTTAAAAATGTTCGACTACAACGCGGAAGAATTAATTTCCTTGCCACTCAACAAACTTGTAAAAACTTTCGAGACAGGTTTCGTTGATGAAGATCCTTCGCTGGTAAGGTTCCTCGCGTCTACCGGAAATGTTGTGGAAGCTGAGGGTATTAGAAAAGATGGCCAGATATTTGACATAGAAGTTAATTGTGTGATGATTAAAGAGGGGGATATCCCAAGGTACTGGATTTTTATTCGTGATGTAACTTTAAGGAAAAAGCAGGAAAAAGAACGCCTGGAATTACTCGAACAGGTTTTGCACGCGCAAAGGTATGAGAGTCTTGGGGTATTGGCAGGAGGGCTTGCTCACGAGTTTAACAATATCCTGGCTGCAATAATGGGACAAACGGAACTTGGTTTGACCGAAGTTGAGCCGGATAATGTTCTTTTCGAAACCCTTACCGCTATCGCAAAATCTGCAAACCGTGCCGCCAACCTTAATAAACAGATGCTGGCCTATTCAGGACAGGGTAAATATTTTGTAAACCGGCTCAATTTGTCCGATGAGGTAGAAGAAATAATGGAGCTCATTGGAGTCTCTTTACCGGACAACGTCAGGGTAGAACTGAAACTTGATTTCAAGATTCCACCGATTTTTGCTGACCAGGCACAATTTCAGCAGATTTTTAACAACCTGATGAATAATGCAACCGAATCTATCTATGCTGACAGGGAAGGCGTTATTACGATAAAAACAGGAAAAACTGAACTTACACTGCCTGACCTGCAAAAAATATTCTGCTTTGAGAGTACAAAACCCGGTCAGTATGTCTATATGCAGATTGAGGACAACGGTAGGGGAATGGATGAAGACACAATGGGACGTGCATTCGATCCCTTCTTCACTACCAACTTCATCGGACGGGGACTTGGCCTGCCGGCGGTGCTTGGTATCCTACGCAGCCACCAGGGAGCAATAAAAATTACAAGTGAACAGAACGAGGGTACTATTGTCACAGTCTATTTTCCAGTAAATGGAAAGAAAAAACCTGATTAGCAAGTATTACAATTTATCGTTATACTCACCCGGATAGCATTCAGTGAAATTTCCCTATAAAGTCATTGATCTTACTCAAAAAATTTCCAACAAAACACCCATCTGGCCTGGCGATCCTGCTATAAATAAACGACTCCATGCCAGTATTAAAGATGACAAATTTCTGCTCAATGAATGGTCACTCGGTGAACATACAGGCACCCATACGGGAGCACCATCCCACCTAATTCCAGGTGGAAAGACTATCGATGAATATGGAATGGATGAATTGATTTATCCATTAGTAATAATCCATCAGTCGAACCAGGAAAAGTATTCAAATATTTCTATTGATGATTTGAGCAGGGATGAAGAGATCTCAGGTATTATTGAAGACAACTCTATCGTTGTGATTAATACCGGATGGAGTAAACGCTGGCCTTATCAGGACAATGTATTCGAAACTGACATTGAAGGTAACTTTATTTACCCGGGATTTACTGCGGAAGCGGTAAAATGGTTAATCAGTGATAGACGTGTAAAGGGTCTTGGTACTGACGCTCCGGGCATTGATCCGGGAGATTCCCGTGATTTTAAATCAAATAAATTGATAGCTTCCCATGGCGGCATTCACCTTGAAAACCTGGACAATCTTGATAAACTTCCCGCACGGGGGAGCTGGATTGTGGTTGGAGCATTGCCACTGGAAGATGGATCGGGAAGCCCTGCCCGGATTTTTGCATTGATCCCGGAATAACAACACATGAACAGATTCATAATTAATAGTGGTGTTAATCCTCTAAACTGGTCGGAAATCCCTGCGCTCGATCCTGTCGAATTTCACGGGAAACTGCCGGGATACTTTCCCAGTCCGATGAAAAAAATATCTCAATCCAGTGATTTCCTGGGCAACTCAAATGTTCTTCTAAAATGCGAAACGGAACGATTGACCTTACCGGCTTTTAAAATTCTTGGTGCGTCATGGGCTGTTTACCAGGTAATAAGGAAACATCTTATAGACGGCAATTTTACCTGGGATAATATTTCAGATCTAAAGGAACTGGTAACAAGTTATAAACCCGTCCACCTGGTAACCGCGACAGATGGCAACCATGGCCGGGGTGTGGCGAAAATCGCTAACTGGCTCGGATTCCAGGCAACCGTATTCATGCCTTCAGGAACGGTAGACGCCAGGATTGAGGGGATCAGGTCTGAGGGTGCTGAAGTTATTATAGTGGATGGAAGTTATGATGAAGCAGTATACAGGGCATCACAAATAAAAGGTGATCGTGCGTTTCTCGTCCAGGATACATCATGGCCTGGCTATGAGGAAATACCATCATGGATTATTGACGGTTACTCAACATTATGCTGGGAAATCGAAGATTATCTTCAAGAAAACCTACACGAAAACCCTGATATAATAACAGTTCCGGTCGGTGTCGGTTCTTTGGCAGCTGCAGTAATAAAACATTTCCGACGGAAAAAGAATAAAAAACATCCTTATATAATTGGTGTGGAACCAGGTAGCGCCGCCTGTGCATTTACATCGCTGGAGGCCGGAATATGTAAAACGATACCGGATAAACCGGGAGAAACGACAATTATGGCTGGACTGAATTGCGGGACATTGGCTTCTATCGCCTGGCCTGTTATAAAAAGTGGAATGGATGCCTGTGTTGTGGTTGACGATGAATGGGCAATTAAAGCCATGCGTCTTCTTGCCGTTGAAGGAACTCAAACAAGCGAAAGTGGTGCGGCATGTATGGCGGCTCTATTGGCGATTGATGAAAGCCGGGATTTATTGCCACTCAAAAATAAATTAAACCTTAACTCGGAAACAAATATCCTGGCATTTGTCACCGAAGGTATAACCGATCCAGTTTCCTACGAGAAAATTGTTCGTCGTTGATACCTTTCTGAGAGTTATCCCGTCAGAAAAAGTTAAATTTCTAGATTGGCTTTCTTGCTTAAGCTAGTCTTAAAACACACCTTTCTAATACTTTTGTTCTCTTAATACCATTTTTATATCTGGAGGGGTGTAGTAATGGCGAAGGAATACCCGGTAGTTCGTGAAGATCGTGGATTGTTCCCTTTAAGTGAACTTGCCGCAAAAGGTGCGGAAGAGTATGGGGACAGCATAATAATGCGTACCTGGACGGGAAAAGGGTACCATGAACTGACCTATTCCGATTTTGCAGATAAAGTTCATGCCGTGGCAAGATGGTTAATTAACTATGGAATCAGGCCGGGTGATCATGTAGCTGTTCTGTCTGAAAACCGTCCGGAATGGGCAATTGCCTACCTTGCAACCCAGGCTGCCGGGGGTGTTGTTATTCCGATTGACCGGATGCTTCCTGCCAATGGTATCCGTCACATCCTGTCTGATTCAGCCGCACGCCTGTTATTTACCGTGACAAATTTTATCGAAATTCTTCATGATGCCGAACCTATTCCCACTCTCGAAAGTATGATATGTTTCGATCTTCCCTCTGCTGAAAATATTATTGCCTGGTCGGATGTTGTGAATTCTGGTGAAAAAATCGAAATGGAACTTCCCTCCAGGGAAATGGAAGAGCTGGCAGCTATCCTCTACACTTCAGGAACAACCGGGCATAGCAAGGGAGTAATGCTGAGCCAGAAAAACATCATGAGCAATGTCGCAGCAGCATATCGATGCTTGCCGTTGGGTACCGGTGACACCTTTTTATCTGTTCTCCCCGTTCATCACAGCTTCGAATGTACAGCTGGATTTTTATTCCCGATTTATTGCGGAAGCAGTATCACCTATGCCAGGAGCCTGAAAAGTTCAGACCTGCTTGATGATATTAAAAATACCAATGTAACAATTATGCTGGCTGTTCCCCTGCTCTATGAAAAAATGCATGCGGGAATCGTAAAAAATGTGAAAAAACGAGGAGCCGGGACAGAGATCCTGTTCAACATGATGCTGAATATTTCGGATGCCGGCAATAAGATGAATATGCAATTGGGGAAGAAACTCTTCAATGGAATGCGTGAAAAGGCGGGACTTGGATCGGTTATCTACTTTATCAGTGGTGGGGGACCTCTGGATCCGGCGACATCAAGATTTTTTAATAATTTAGGTATATGTATGCTCCAGGGATTCGGTTTAACGGAAACCAGCCCGATTACACACCTGACACCTCCATCAAAAATTCGTCATGAATGTGTTGGAATGCCCCTCCCCCAGGTTGAATGTAAATTAGTTGACACGGACGAGAGCGGCGTGGGAGAAGTATGCATCAAAGGGCCGAATGTATTCGGGGGATATTACCAGGATGAATCTGCTTCAAAACAGGTGATGGATGGTGACTGGTTTTTCACCGGTGACCTCGGAATTGTGCATTCAGATGATTTCCTCCAGATAACCGGCAGAAAGAAAAACCTGATCGTCACAGGAGGTGGTAAAAACGTGTATCCCGAAGAGATTGAATACCTGCTGAACCGTACACAATTTATCGCAGAATCACTGATACTGGGAACACCAAGATCGTCAGGATATGGCGAGGAAGTAGCCGTACTGGTTTACCCGGATTATGAACAGATAGATATGTATTTTGATGAAAAGGGAACAAAACCAACCCCTGAAGATGTAAGCTCACTTATTAAAGAGAATATACAACAGGCGCAAAAAGAACTGCCCGACTACAAACACATCCGTCATTTCAGGATTGTGGAAGAGGAATTCCAGAAAACATCGACAAGGAAAATTAAGAGATTCCTCTACAGCGGTGAGATGTTAAGTGTTAACGGACAAAGTGTGTGATCCTTTAAGCGGATGGATCACACACCCTGATATCCTATACGAGTATCGATCCTCTATTCCGGCTGAATCCTCCAGGCGATTACAAGCCCGGCCAGGAACCAGCTGATTATAGAATCAATCGCTGCCAACATTGTATAATCTACCGGGAAGAACCACCAGTTCAGCTCGCCGAAATTAATAAACAATGTTGCAAAGACACCCAGCAAAGTGACAAAGAGTACCCTCTGCTTGAAACTCTTCATCTTGCCTGTACTAACAGAGAGCAGGTATGCGGCTATCCATCCGGCGATTACATATATCAGCAGACCGGTTATAAATGTCATGGGATACATTATCGGACCACCACCAGGCAGGAAGACCATAAACGCCACACGCGGTCCACGAGCATGTTTTTCTGTAAGCTCAGCCATTGCCTTCTCAGGATCAGCTTTCATGGCTTCCTTATCGCCCATCCCGGGATAATGATAGACTCCATGGACCGTCATCTGTTCATCCATAACTTCAAGATTTAATGCTTCATCCGGGATTGTATGCAGAGTTTTACCGTGAAAAGGCAGTGCCATCCAGGAGATCGAACTCCAGATAAATACAACTAAACCAGCCAGTAAACCGGCAATTATTATTCGCTTCATTTTCCCTCCAGTGTGTTAAACGAAACATCGACACCGAAAGAGAGCTATTTGTATTATCCGTGCTTCGGTGGGGCTACAAAAAGAGTCATGTTAAATTTAAAATGGGTAATATCTTTAACCTTGCTTGATCTTATATCCATGCTGAAACTGTTTCCCAGCTTTACGCCAACTCCAAAGTTGAATCCGGCAAAAGTTTTATTCTTAATTGAATATTCTGCTGCCATTTCTACAGCTAAATCGTCGTTCCCTAATGAACCAAAATCATATTGCAAATCATATGTATGTAATCCTAGGCCACTAAGCAGGTACACACCTCCAAACATAGTCCAGACTGCATCAAAGTCGAATACAACATCCAGGAATTCAGTTTTAGTTTCAAGTCCTGAACCGGGTGGTGCATATAAGAAATCTGTAGCTTCTTCCAGTGGCGTAAATGCGGCCACATGTAAGCCAGCCCTGGATGAAAAACTCCTACTCATGGGGATTTCTATCACTAATCCTAAATTGATTCCTGCCTGTTCCTTCTCCTCACCGGTATAATATTCGTATGTAGCGGTTGATCGACCAAAGAGTAATCCCACTCCAACTGAAGATTTTTTTCTTGGTTTATAGGTTGATGTGGGTATTACAGTTTCTTCAGTGCTGGATGGGGTTGGCTCTTCCTCGAATTGATCTGTACTGGAAGTGTAGGTAGTTGTGTCCACAGGAAAAGTATCAGTGGTTCCGTAGATTGTTTCCGGTACTTTTGGATATTGCGGTTCGATATCTTTACCGCCCAGCATATTCGCCACATCACGCAGGCTTGTTGTCAAAACCGTTTCTATCGGGCAATTGCAATCAACACTTTCCGCTGCCAGTATCTCGCCTGTTTCCACATCAATCATGCGAACTGTAATAGTATGCATCTGCCCGATTTTACCCAGGCTTCCGGCTATCATACTTTCAACACCCAGGAGCTTGCCTACCTGGACAACACATTCATTCGACAGGCATCCGCTCATAGCCAGACTCTGCTCAGCAAGGATACCTTCCATATCATTTCGTTCAACGACACTGAATTTACCGGTTTTGTGTAGTTCCTGGCGTAGACGGTTGGAGAGGATAACATTGTATGATTCGGGAACCCCTGCAGCCAGTTCAAGATCCATTACCGCAATGAATAATTTCTGATTCTCTTCTGAAGAATATGATACACTTACAAGTAGAAGTACTGTCATTAGCAGGATTAACAATCTTTTCATTACTTCTTTCCCCTGGATTCAAAATTGATGATTCTCACGGACTGCAAGGTAAGCATACATAAGAACCTATTCAATGTATCAGTTCTCATGAGCACAAAAGATCAAAGTTTCCGTCGAACAAAAGAAAACGCGAGTTACCTCCGGGCAGCTCGCATTATTTATCAAGATTTTAAATTTATCAATATGGTTACTTATCCAGCTTACCTGTAACCATTATGACCGTTAATTTTCCAGGTCCATGGACACCAAGCACCAGTTCTTTTTCGATATCCGCGGTCCTGCTCGGACCGGTGACCATTATTGCACTCTGATTTGTATCGCCCTGTTTTTCCCAGGTTTTGATTAAAGCAGAAATGTCTTCGACAATTTGATTTTCGTGCAAAATTATAACATGATGTTCAGGGAGTAGACTGACCATCCTCGTGTCCGGATTACCTGCAGGTAAAAGGACAGAACCGGTTTCCATCGATAAAGCTAGAGCTGAAGTAATACCTGTTTCAGCTTTTGCCAGCTTACTTCGCCACTTCTTTATCTCTGTTTTACCTGATTTTTTTCCGGGTGGATCTATTAAATCAATACCTGATTTCTCTAATGCTTCAGATATTTTTAAATCCTGTAAAAAGCTATCACCATCCCACGCGACCGGGGAACTACCTTCGGCTTTCAAAAGCTTCAGTAAGGTTTCGCAAACTTTATCTTTATTTGCAGTAAGAAAATCCGCGTCAAGTGCCTTGAGGACATCAGTCAGCTTTGTCTTGTCTTCTTTATTCATTATCAGTCTCTCCTTTGTTTTTACCAGGATTAGACTGATCTGGTTTTTCGTCGCTGATCTCAGAATTATATAAATCCCTGAATGATCTTTTTGCCAGCTTCGGATTTTCACGTGATCCCGACCAACCCGGCACAGGAATTTTAGTGCTTCCAGGTACTGATCGTTGTAACAAACCCGCCAATCCTGATGCAAGCCTGAACCGTTCGGAGCTCTGCATCATCGTAGTAAAGCCTTTCCAGGCAGCACCCTCTATTCCCCGTTTTTCAGCTTGGTCAATTATCCTGGATCGGAGTGTCAGGAGAAACTTTGGTAATGGTAATGATACGGGGCAGATTTCTTCGCACGCCCCACATAAGGTACTTGCAAAAGGATGATGTGGCGCGGCTTCAAGTCCCTGCAATAAAGGTGTAAATACTTTACCCATCGGGCCCGGGTAGATGCCGCCGTATGGATGCCCGCCGATCTGTTGATAAACAGGACAGGCGTTGAGGCATGCTCCACAATGGATACAACCGAGCATTTCCCGCATTTCCGGGTCTGCATGTATCTTTTTCCTGCCATTGTCAACGATAACGAGGTGAACCTCTTCAGGACCTACCGGGCCAGGTGAAGGGCCATGCAGCATATTCAGGTAGACGGTTGATTTCTGGCCTGTAGCGCTACGGGCGAGAAGCTGGTATAACATCGCCAGCTCGTCAAGTGAACGGGTTACTCTCTCCCATCCCATCAATGCAATCACCACCCTTGGCAGGCTGGTAACCATACGGCCATTACCCTCGTTGGTGACAGTTGCGATATGACCTGTCTCAGCAACAGCGAAATTAACACCGCATAAACCAGCCTCCGCCGAAAGGAATTCGTCCCGCAGAACTTTTCGGGCGATTTTTGTCAGCGTAGGTGGATCGTCGGTATATTCTACCCCAAGTTTTTCGGCGAACAGTTTCCCGACATCTTCACGGGTCAGGTGCATCGCCGGCATGGTTATATGGCTGGGAATTTCATCACGCAACTGGACTATATATTCACCGAGATCTGTCTCTACTACCTGAACATCATTTGCGGCAAGGAAGTTATTAAGCTCAATTTCTTCACTGAGCATGGTTTTTGATTTTAACAGCTTTTTAATCCCTGCACCCTGTAGAATCCCCAGGACAGCTTTACAGGCGGAATCTGCATCCGGTGCTTCGTGGACAGTTACCCCGTTTTTCTTCCAATTGTCACGAAGCTGATCATGGAGAGTTTCAAGGTTGTCCATATCCTCGCGACGTTTACCGGCAGTCGATTCTCTCCGTTCTTCAAAATCAGGCCATTCAGCGTACCGAAGGTCACGATTGGCAACAGCTTTTTTGGTGTTCTTTTTATAGGGTAAAGAACCCGGCGGACGATTTTTTATCGACTTTTTCGCGTTCTCTTTTAATCCTTTTGGGGGAAGTGGATGGCTCATAGCAGCGATTCTCCTCCCGCCAGGATGCGAGCGTAATGGTAAGTACGAATGGGGATTTTTTTACGAGCTAACATTCCGGAGATATGCATCAGGCATGAATCGTCGGTCGCTGTGATTACGTCTGCTTTACTCTTAAGAATCGCTTCGAGTTTATCTTCGCCCATCGCTGTAGATATTTCAGGGAATTTTACCGAAAATGTCCCGCCGAAACCACAGCATTGTTTCCTGTCGTCCAATTCGACAAGATCTATATCTCTGACATTCTCCAGTAAGGTGACCGGTTGCTTGTGAATATTGAGCTCACGGTATCCGTGACAGGATGTATGATAAGCAACCTTGTGAGGGAAGTGTGAGTAAAAATCTATTGTTTTCAGATCATCAACCAGGAATTCACTCAATTCAAAAACTCTTGGTCTTAGAGCTTCATAATCACGCAATATCGATCCGGATAAATCGAGGTTTTGATACTGATCCTTTACCATGGAAACGCAGCTTGCAGAGGGCGATACAACAGTTTCTGCGTTGGCAAAAACACGGACAAACCTTTCCGCCAGTTTTTTCGCTTCCTTCCAGTATCCGGAATTATATGCCGGTTGACCGCAACAGGTTTGTGATTGAGGGTAGAAAATGTCGCATCCTGCTTTTTGCAGGAGCTTAACTGTTGCCATTCCTGTCTGCGGATATATCTGATCGACAAAACAAGGAATAAACAGGTGCACGCGTCTTGATTCAGACATTTTTTCTCTCTAGCCAGTTTCTCATCGCAGAAGATAAGAAAATTCCAGACGAATATCTTTAGATAGAATTAGCTTTTATTTGGCTCAGTTTAGATCGATTCTCTCGTGATAAGTGTTCACACAGCAGGTGGACAATCCCAGAACAAGTCACGTAAATATCTTCCCTAAAAATGGGGCAATGGGTGGCCCTGTTGGTTTTGACAACAGGGTTTATTGAGAGTGGCCCTGTCCCGCATGGGCGGGATGACAGGATTTATTTTAAAGCTCCAATAGTATATAAATGTGGATGCACCTGTCCAGCAACGGCGGGATGACAGCGTTTATTAATTGTTACCGGGTGGCCCGATCCGCCATCTGGCGGATCGGATTTCTTAATCATATTGGGAACATATCCAGCTTCATCAAATTAACATGATTTAAGAAGAATATTGTAAAAGGACTGCACAAAAATACTGAGATCGCTTCGCTTACGCTCGCAATGACGATGATGTACCCACCTAGTTGCTGAATAATTACTTGAGGTTGGGTGGCCCTGTTGGCTCTGACAACAGGGTATATTTGCATGATTATTGTGAAACAGAATACGCAAAAGATATTAAGCTGGGAATAGACCCTGTCATCGAAGCTGACAGGGCCACCCTCTATAATTTTATTTTATTAATAGAATTTTCTGCATGTCATACAAGTTCCCCGGGATACGATGATCACGCCGAAAGGCGGACAAGTCCCGGGTGACCAGCTATGTCGTTGGTGTCGTTGCGAGGAAGCGAAGCGACGAAGCAATCTCAATTTTTATTTTATTAGCAATATTTTCTGGAACTGATTCAATTGTCGCCTTTGGGTTGCCCTGTTGGCTTCGACAACAGGGTTTATTAATGCCTGCACAAAATAAATCCCACTGGAAAGTCCTGATCCATTAAAGACAAAATCATGATAGCCTAGGTTGTATTGCCCATCTGCAATTGTTGAAACTTTCTGCCCTGTAGTGTTGAAGATTTGCAGGGACAAATAGGATGGTTGGGGTAATGCAATTGTTATCTTTGTTGAAGCGTTGAAAGGATTGGGATAAACGGATTGAATAGCATACTCAGTGGGGAAACTGGATACAGATGGATCATCCACTGAGTTTAGAGTATCTACTATGGTGAAATGCCAGAACTGTTCTTCAGCCCATTGTTCAAGCCCGTTATCTGCAACTGCTTTAACATCCCAGAAGTATTGTGTGCCAGTTACTCCCGTGAATATAAAGGTTGTATCTGTCGTTTCAGCGATAATTTCGTCACTGTCCGGGTCGTTGTGGCATTTAATATGGTAGGTGATACCTGTTTCAAAGTTCGGGATGGCCTGGTTCCAAACAAGGACAACCTGCGTATCAGGTGTTGTGAATCCCGGTTCCGGTGATTCAAGGTGGAACGGTTCTATCTCTGCGTCAATTAAATGATTTTCAAACCATGCAATTTCATTTAATCCACCTGCGGTTGCGACAAAATCGCTGTCTCCGTCAAGATCAATATCAAGCGCTTTTAAGCAATTTGGCCCCCTTGGTCCCCAAAAGTTCGTCTGTAATTCATATTCCGTAAAGTTCATTTCCCCATCATTCAGCCAGTAATACAATGTTCCCCAGAGTCCCTGCAAAGCATCACCACGGATTTCTACAAGATCCATATCGCCGTCAAGATCAAGGTCTGCGGCTATCACATCCTCCAGCCACATTCTATTTTCATCTATATCATGTGAAATAAAACTTGGCGGTGGTAAACCATCGTTTTCCCCCCAGACAATTGCATCTGTACCACCCAATACGTCAATATCATTATCAATATCTAAATCAACAGTCTGCACATGAGCTGCTGTGGAAATATATAAACTACCTTCTTCAAACTCGAGTAAACCTAAATTATTCATCCATTTAGTGTTAAAAACAATATCTATATCACCATCACCGTCTAAATCAGATAAATCAAGGTCACGAATAATGCCATCATATTCAAGTTCATAAAGATGCACTATAAAAGAATCATTTTCCGTATTTTCCAGCAGAAGGATACTGTTGATTCTCGGATTAATTCCTTCCTGGTATTTTTCTGGAAGAACAATGTCTAGATCATCGTCATTATCCATATCTGATGTGTAAACAGGATCAGATAAACCATGAGGGTATTCATTCATATATAAATCATACGCAGTGAAATTTGGTGGGTTTTGTCCGTCATTTGTCCAATATTTTAAAATGTGGCGATCTACAGCAAGAATATCGTTGTCTCCATCAGAATCCACATCTGCTGCGTGAACATGTAATGCTCCCCACTCATCTTCAATATTGTCCGGTAAACCGACTGTAGTAGTGAATTGGGGAGGATAATTTCCATCGTTAGCCCACCATCGAACGGGACCAAATTCTAATTCACCGCAACCCAGTATATCTATATCACCATCCCCATCTATATCAGCCGCGTCTGGAACCCTTGCCCAAATCAAATGATCACCTACTGTATACCAGGTAAAATCAAGCTGAGCCAAGCATGATGAAAAAAGGATAAGAATGATAAATATCGAAGCGGCGGCCTTGAGTTTCATATTATAAATCTCCCTCTTTGTTATTGAGGAATATAAAGATGGAGTTTTCATATTTAAAGGTAAGCGAAACCCGGGGGCAAGCCAACCCGGGCTACAAGCTATTAAAAAAAGTTCAGGCATTGAACCTGAACTTTATAATTATTCCGTCATTGATATTAAGAATGAACGACCGGGTGGCCCGACATCATTGTCGGGTGTCATACTGTTTGATCCACAGAATATAATGTATCATCTTTAATACTCCCGGGATACGCTGATCCCGGGCTACGTTAATGACCCCCAGCTATTTCCCAATACCGTAGTAAGTCATTCCCTGTTCCTGGACGTACTTGGGATCGTAGACGTTACGGCCATCAAAAACAACCTTGTCCTTCAGGCTTTCGGAAAGACGTTTTAAATCCGGGGAACGGAAATCAATCCATTCGGTAATAACCGCCAGTGCATCAGCGCCATCAGCAGCGTCATATTCATTCTTCGCATAGTAAATACTGTCACCGAATACATCTTCAGCTGTATGCCTCGCTACCGGATCATATGCCCGGATCTTAGCCCCATTTTCCAGCAGGGAATTGATGACAACAATTGACGGTGCTTCGCGCATATCGTCTGTCTGAGGTTTAAAAGATAGACCCCAGACTGCAAAGGTCTTTCCTTTGACATTTCCATTATAATGTTCCATTATCTTCTGGAAAACCACCTTCTTCTGGCGCTCATTCACTTCTTCAGTCGATTTTATCAACTGCAGGTCTATTTCAAGTTCCTTCGCGGTACGAAGTATCGCCTGGACATCCTTCGGGAAACACGAACCACCATAACCAGCACCGGCAAAGAGGAAATATTTGCCAATTCTCTGGTCCATGCTGAGTCCCCTGCGAATATTATCAATATCCGCCCCGACCTTTTCACATAAATGCGCCATTTCGTTCATAAAGGATATTTTCATCGCCAGGAAAGAATTTGCGGCATACTTGGTAAGTTCCGCGGATGTCACATCCATCATGACAATACGGTTTCCGGTTCTGATAAATGGTTCGTATAACCGCTGCATCACTTGTGCCGCTTTTTCGTCATCAGCTCCGATAATTACCCTGTCCGGCTTGAGGAAATCGTTAACCGCCGCACCCTCTTTAAGGAACTCAGGATTAGAGACAACGGAAACTTCAATGTCGGTATGTTTGGCTATAGCTTCACGAACTTTTTCAGCCGTTCCCACAGGTACGGTACTTTTATCAACAACCACCTTGTATTCATTCAATGATTTACCGATTCCCTCGGCAACAGCGAGGACATGCTGCAGGTCAGCGCTACCATCCTCACCCGGGGGAGTTCCAACGGCAATGATAATCACTTCACCCCATTTAACAGCCTCATCAAGATCCGTTGAGAAAAAAAGCCGTTCTTTATCCACACCATCCTTGACTATTCTCTCAAGCCCCGGTTCATATATTGGTATTTTCCCGGTTCGAAGATTTTCTATCTTCTTTTCATCTATGTCTACACAAGTCACATGATTACCGGTTGAAGCGAAACATGCCCCTGCCACCAGTCCTACATATCCCGTGCCAACAACTGCTAAACGCATTCTAAACTCCCCGAAATCCCTTTAATCAAAAATTGCTAAAAATTGAGAACAACGATTACAAAGATTGCTGTAGAAATGACAATGCGGGAATTAAATCCCGCACAATTATATATAATACTTTCAAATATCAAATTCAGTTTCCGGTTTCTCCCTGTTTCCTCATCAAACCGACAAGGTCAACTGATGAATTCGCGTCAAACGGCGTTCCGGAAAAATCTCCATAATAGTTCTGAGCCACAAAACCGATTTCAGTAACCAGGTCAGCAAGTTCACTCTGCTGCCAGGGTCTCAGATCGGTCGAATGCACTTCATGTATCCAGCGTTCACCCACCCTGGAAAAATGAACAACGTTAAAACGCACCTTGTTATCCAGGAAATCGTTAAAACGGAAGAATATCTGTTCATTATCACCCGCCCTGAATGTTGCCGGGAACTGGAATCGTTCCTGGGATTCAATCAGGCGGTCGTAGTTTCGATTCTGGAAAACGAAAGTTCCACCGGGTTTGAGGATCTCATAAACATTCTTCAGAGCCTGTTTCATATCCCTGGTATCCATTACGTGTGGTAAGGAATTGCCGAGACAGATTACCACGTCGACTTTGTGGTCTAAGTGCTTCGGAAATGTTAAGAAATCGGCCTCTAAAAAGCGGAGCGAGTCATCACTCTCCTCAAGACCGTCACGGGCTATCTCAAGCAGAACCGGTGAAGGATCCACCCCTATTGCCTCAGAGCCCCATTTATGAAACAGTTTAACATGATGGCCTGTCCCGCATGCCAGGTCGAGGACACTGCGGATACGTTTTTCGCTGAAAAGACGTTGAAAAAACGGGGTTTCCCGCTCAAGACGCGGTTTCCAGCGAATCATCTGGTCATACTTATCGCCCAAACTATCGTACATGGGCATCGTCATTTCCCTCCAGATCCATTCTTATCTAATTCAATGCCGGTTGAACCGGGAATTTCCTTGTATTGAAGACGATAAACGGTTTCACCTTCCCTGATCATACCGTTTCGTCTCGCTTCCTCTTCAATCAGTTCAGGATCCCCAGCCTTTAATCTCTGGATCTGTTCTATTAATCTTTCTTTTTCAGTCGATAACTCTTGAAGTTCCGTCTTCAGCCGGTCGTTTTCGTTCTTAAGCTCCATCACCCTGATTATTCCACCCTCTTTCGCAAAAATAACATACAGGGCTAGAAGAATAAATAAAATCAGCGCAACCCTGGGCCACCACCGTTGAACATATTTCAGTAAATTGTTTGATGACGGAACAGCTTCATTCATCCTTACATCCGGGTTCCACCAAATAAGGCAGCCTCTCCAAGCTCCTCTTCAATTCGAAGCAGCTGGTTATACTTGGCAATACGGTCGGTACGGGATAAACTTCCCGTTTTGATCTGCCCGGTATTTACCGCTACAGCTAAATCCGATATGGTAGTATCTTCAGTTTCACCGCTCCTGTGTGAAATTACGGATGTGTAACTGGCACGTGTCGCCATATCGATAGCATCCAGTGTCTCGCTCATGGTTCCGATCTGGTTCAGCTTGATGAGAATACTGTTTGCAACACCTTCGTTGATTCCACGTGATAACCGCTCTGTATTGGTGACAAAAAGATCATCACCCACCAGCTGTGTTTTATCGCCTATCACTTCTGTCAACTTACGCCAGCCATCCCAATCATTTTCATCCAGGCCGTCTTCGATAGAAAGAATAGGATATTTTTCCACCCAACTCTTATAGAGATCTATCATATCAGCGGCATTAAGTTCTTTTGATCCACCCTCTATAACATACGCGTTTTTATCCTTATCGAAAAACTCGCTTGATGCCGCATCAAGGGCAAAGAAAATGTCTTCGCCTGGTTTGTATCCGGCTTTTTCAATTGCTTCGAGGATCACTTCAAAAGCTGCTTCGTTGCTGTCCAGGTCCGGTGCGAATCCGCCTTCATCACCAACTGCGGTATTCAAACCACGAGATTTCAGGACTGATTTGAGGTTATGGAATATTTCAGCTCCCCAGCGAAGTGCTTCGGCAAATGTGCTGGCACCCTTGGGCATGATCATAAATTCCTGGATGTCAACATTATTATCCGCGTGCTCACCGCCGTTGAGGATATTCATCATCGGAACGGGAAGAACCCTTGCACCTACACCACCTATGTAGCGGTATAGCGGTAAACCAAGAGCGTCCGCGGATGCATGGCATACGGCAAGCGAAACACCCAGGATCGCGTTCGCACCAAGCTTGGCCTTGTTGGGAGTACCATCGAGATCCAGGAGCAGTTGATCTATCTCTGCCTGTTCAATTGCATCGCGTCCAAGAATTCTGGGCGCAATTACCGTGTTAACGTTTTCAACTGCCTTTTGAACACTCTTGCCCAGGTAACGTTTTTTATTCCCGTCACGTAATTCAATAGCTTCATGTTCCCCGGTTGATGCTCCGGACGGCACAATTGCCCTGCCGGCTGCACCAGATTCCAACTGTATCTCAACTTCTACTGTTGGATTGCCACGGCTGTCAAGTACTTGCCGCGCGTAAATATCGAATATTTCGGTCATTTTTATACTCCGGATTATAGTTACTCAAGTCCCTGGGACTTTACAAAAAACAGGTTTAGAAATTTAAACATCTGTTAATATAAAAAACTGGTAGAAATAAGCCACCAGTTCAGTTGATCTTACCAATCATCTTCTGAATCAGGATCATATAATAACTGGTCATCGTCAGGCGGAGCTATCCCCTGCTGAATCTCAAGGGCATTATCATATTGGGATTCCTGTATGCAGATGACCGCCTGGTCTCCGTAGTATTCCGATCCCGGGGGTAAATCTGCCTTGATATAACAGGGAACCTCTTCTTCATCGAGAGCATCCCTGATCCTGACAGCGTGAACCAACTCGGGCACAGGATCCATCTCAACCCATTCGTCAGTCTTTATCTCTTCAAACAGATCCTCCACCGATCCTTCGATCAGAGGACCGCCACAGACGACACACTCTTCAATTTCATCATCATAATCAATTCGGTCCTGTGGACAGTAAGCCATAAAATCTCTCCCGAATGCTACATCATACGGTTATTCTATAATGCAACTCTTAATGGTGAATCATAAACCGGCCAATGACCCTTGTTAATCGCTCTTCCTTGAGAAAACGCAAGGTAACTGTATTTTCCATAATGCGGGAGTTTCCTTGCCAATGGAGAAAGAGCACTCGGAGACTCTGCCCAGACCTCCAGATGAACTATGTTTGGATCATCCGAATCCCTGAACGCACTTACGATTGCGAGACCATCTCCGTCAATAATTTCACCATTAAAACTATACTTGCCGTTTGTTTCAGTTGCTACCTGTTCTTTCTTACCGAGCCACAAAACCGATTCATTCCCCAACAATTCCGGGGTGACTTCGGACTCAGTAAGAACAGTTGCCGTTCCTTTTCTATTCATACTTTCAGCGAACTCATTGTAGGCTGTTTTCATCTGCCCATCAGAGTCGGGGATTACAATAACAGGTGACTCATCAGCAAAGAAACCTGCAAGCGTTGCCGGTGCTTCGCGTGGATCAAGTTCCCGGAATAGATGCATGTCCGGATCTATTTCCAGGACATCCACTCCCTTTGTAACCTCTATCGCGGCATGATACAAATCTTCATTTACGTCACGCAAGACATAATTATAGATTGTTCCATCATCATAATTAATCCGAACGGGGACATCTAATCGGAAAATATTCGTATCCTGAACCTGTTTTAAATCAAATTCCAGAACCGATTTTTCCTTTTGATTGCTGACGGAAACATTCTCTACCGCAAAAGCAGGTGCGCCTGCTTTATCTATCCATTGCGTCTCAAACCAGCCAAAGTCCAAACCGGTTTCCTTTTCAAATGCCGCGAAAAAGTCATTCCATGCAGCCTTGGTAAATTTCTGGTTTTCGTAAACAGAGCTTAAGATATTCCAGAATTTATCATCGCCGATTTTTTGATGAACCATGTGGAATACCATCATCGACTTGCCGTAACCTATCGTCCTCGAACCTGCGGTTGTACGTTCCTGGAATTCACGGAGAGGAAAGTCGGTATCATCACCTCGAACAACATAATCGCTGTAATCCCGGTTTATATCGCGTCGATATTGTTTCGCCGCTTCTTCACTCTCCTCTACCTTATATAAATAATCCGCGCAATACGTAGTCAAACCCTCACACCAGTTTCCGCTGCTCCAGTCAACATATACACCATTTCCCCACCAGTTATGGCATACCTCATGCCCTAAACTTGTTCCGATAATAAATGGCAGCCGTATAACCCGACTTCCAAGGAGGGTATAGGTAGGCATCCCATAGCCCGTGGGGAACCAGTTTTCAACAACACTGAATCGGCTGAAAGCATATTCGCCAAGTAATTTGTTATATCGTTGAATATAATCTGCGCTCGCGTGCAGGTATCTACCTACCAGGTCTTCGCTTCCCTCGTAATAATACATGGCGATTTCGGAATTGCCGGAATTAATTGTTCTGGTTTTATAGGGTCCCGCTACTACATATGTCCCATCGATCGGATGTTCACTGTCGAATGTAGTCGAATTTCCTTCATCTAAAACGATCTTTCCTTCTGCGAGACCATCCCAGTTGTCCGGGAGTATCAGGGTAGTTGTAAAGCTAACCGGTTCATTATCACCCGGCAGACGGGGATAAAATCCAGCAACTACCGGTAAGAAGGCGCCCTGTTCATCAATGATGCCGGTTGTTTCATCCGCTATCTCCCAGCGTGAAAATGAAGCTACTTCTACGTCATCATATATCTCACCGGCATACTTTAAATCGAATTGAACAAATTCATTACTCGTTTGTATGGGTAGCCTGTATAACGCAAGATGATCAATACTTTCGTAGCCTGTTGTATCCAGATGAATGCTCCCAAGGTAGGATTTTATTTCTTCTCCTGATTTGATCTTATTCAATTCACTCTCAGAAATATTATCATTTCCTGATAGTGACACTTCCAGGTTGTCATTCATCAGGAAATAAACAGTATCCGCTCGGTTACTTATCCATTTTATCCTGCCGGTGGCTTCAAGCCAGTGTTTGGCTGGATCAATGTCAAGCGTCATTTCGATGTCGGTGATTGCTCCGATTTCCGTTTTCTCTTGTGACGATGAGCAACCGATGATTGAAGACAATATTGTTCCTGCCAAGAGAACGATAAATAGAACAGGACATCTAAAAGTTGTTTTTTCATTTCGATTCATTTTATTACCAGGATCCTTTCTTCACCAGGAATAATGCTGATAACGCTCCAATAATCGTCGCGATTAGATTAACTATATTATTATCAATCCAGGAGATTCCCCGTTCCAGTTTGTATTCACTTTTCCCTGTTTTTTCCTCGGTCAATCGACCTTGCCTGTCACGCCATATTGCCTGGGCAAACGCACCTGCAAGGCTATCACCTACCCCACCCAGGACCCCTGCAATAATGAGCGGAACTAGATATACACGGTCTATTATCTCCGCAAAATATCCAGCTATAACAACCGATCCCGAGCCAAAAACTGACGCAATCGTACCAACTTTACTTACTGCCCCGGATACTCCCGGTTCCACCTTTTTAAATGAACGAAGAGAGACAGGTTTACCACCAAAAGTTTTTCCCCATTCTGTTGACCAGGTGTCCGCTGCAGCAGCCGCAAACGCCCCTGTCATTATTATAACTCCTGTCTCTTTATAACCAATTATCGCAATGATCGATCCAGCAATGGCAACAAGGCCATTTGCCAGTACCTGCCGTGAATTTCTTCTAATCCTTTTGGATCCTCCCGGCCAGCGTGTCCACAAGCTCGACAACATTAAAAACACTAATGCCGGTATTATCCATCCAAATCCACCAGCGATCCATAAACATACCGCCATAAGTGATGCCAGCAGAGCACCGGGAATTGTCAACAGTTTTCCTAATGCTAATAGGGAACCAAATCCCAGCACTAATATGACTGACATTAAGTCTTTAAAATCAATCGATAAAAATTCCATTAAGCAGCAAGAAATAATATGAGATTACACAAATGGCTGTTGCGGAACATACATATCATGCATTCGATGGTCAACAACAAAAATTGTTATTTTCAGAGTTGTTCCCAGCTTAAAAAGTTGACTCTAAAAATTATTAAAATGTGAGAGACAAACGGGAACTCTTAACATATATATTGAGTGAAAACTGAAAGTTAAGGCAATCTAACTTTGTTGGGATATTCTTAATCGTTTAAAATATTGACTTTTCAGCAAAGCGATAAACATGTATTTCAAGGAGGATTTCATGAGAAGAAGTACCAGGATAATATTAACCCTAGCATTTGCCTTAGCATTTGTATTTTCTATTGTCGGAATGAATGCAGCATATGCTGGATGTGGTGGTCCAGACTGTAAAAAGGCCTGCGATGAAAACTGCGATAAAGCCTGTTGTGATAGTGGAGACATGATAGATAAAGCTTCCAGCGAAGAAAAAATAATGCATAAGCACGCTATGATGGCTGAAAAACTCTATCACGCAGAGGCACTTTACACATGTTCGCAAAATTCAGCTTTTATAACTGACAAGGCTGACCAGAAATGCCCGATGTGCGACATGGACCTGGAAAAAATGAGTGAAAAGGCTGTTGCCGAATTGCGTGAATCCAGCCCTAAAGGATGCTCGATGTGCTCAATTGCTGTTAAGGGTGATTCGAAAATGGCTGAGTGCCCCGGGTGTAAACACGCCCTGATGCCTATTGAAAAACAATCACACGAACAAAAATCACATGAAACTTCAAAGATGTAACCGACTATCAGAATAATTATATAAAACCGATTTTTCCTATAAAACAAATGCCCGGTTAAGCCAATATTAACCGGGCGAATTTTATATTATATTTTAGATATAGTTCATCGACATATCACTATACGAAACATCAACAAGATCATCTTCATTAATCTCGAATTCCCTGATCAGGTCTTCACATTGTTTACGCAGCGACTTTACTGAGATGTTTTTATTCCTGCCGATTGCCTCAATCTCAACAAATGTTCCCAATCCTTTAATATAATCCAGGTGAATCTTGATATTGTCTACAAAGTAAATTTCACGGATTTTCTTCACTACAACCTTAACACCGAAAGCCCTTTCAAGTATCTGTTTTAAATCTTCATTTGCACCAGGAGTATACAACAGTACATCTGACTTTTTGGGACCCTTATCATTTGGACGATTGTAATGGATAAGATGGTTTTCTATTATGCCTTCACGGAGTTTTAACCTGCCATTGTCGCATTGGAAATAGGTATCTGTCTGTTTATCTGTACCCTTGAAATCAGCATCCAGTTTCTTAAGAAATTCCCTGATTTTTTCGTGTTTATCAGTTTTAGCCTTAATTTCAATGATTATTCGTTCCATTCAACCAGATCCGTAATTTACTTTCTAAGTCAGGACGATATTAAACTTCGGCTGTTCAGTGAACTCGTTGTATTTAAGTTCTCCTGTGTATTTTTCCCCCTCCTTATTTATAGATGGGAAATTAAGTCCGCGTCCCAATGGGAAATCCGATGTCCTTTTTTCCACTTCATCTTTCAGTGGATCGGTGTAAACATACTTTTCTCGAAAGGCTACCGTGTTATTCTTATCACCACCTGCCTTCAGATCAGCGATCATTTTCAGCATCTCGGTGGTTACTTGTTTTGCTGTTTTGTGATCTAACTGGAATTTTGTTGCGCCGTCTTCCTCTACCTGTTTTATTGCCCCCTTTTCAACGAAATAGTGATACATTCCGTTACGAGCCATGTTATGAGCCTGAACTGGATCGAACTTCAAGCCGGTAATCATCGTTATCAACATTCCATCATAACAAGCCCGCGCCATTTCCGGACTGATTACGTTGTCCTCTATTAATATTTCCAGTGACCAGAGTCCGAATAATTCCGCTCTTGTTTCCTCCAGGAAAGAATATTCTTCCTCAAGGTAGTCACGTGGTTGACCGGATGAATGATCCGGATCCATCATCCCGGTCGTATGACCAATTTCATGAAGTGCACTATGCAGCTGATTCGCCTCAAACAGTAAATCTTTAACTTTTTCATACTCCGACTTTGTCAGGAAACATTCTGCCGAAAGATTGCCCGCGACACTATGAACAGCCCTTCCAGTGTTGGAATATACCATGTTGACCGTTCCTACATTCTTTAATACCCATTCATCATTCGGCAAGCTCTGGGCTATTGTAGTAAACGGACCTGTTACATAATCACCGGTCCAAGTTAAAACATCAACAAATTTCAATTTTGGCAGAGTATCCGGGTCGATTTCTGTTTTTTTGTGAGTCCAGGGAGCATTAGCTTCCCACTGTGGAACATGGTCAACAAAAGCCTGCAGGAGTTTTTCTGCTGAATCATTTCGAACAAATACACCTCCAGCAGCAGCACCACGTGCGTTTTTATAATTATCGAGGTAAACTTCAATCGCGGTAGATATGACAATATCGATCTTATAATCGTGACGCACCCAGGTATAGTCAGCTATTCTCCTTGATTCTTCCGAACCGGTCTCAAGCTCGATAATCTTTGCGTCGAGGTAAAGCTGGAAACCGGGATCTTCCACCAGTTCACGAGCTGCTCTCAGATGTTCAACTACCGGGACCAGGGAATCCCGGTAAAGATCCTCATTTAAAATTACCAGGGGTTCACCATCATAATCTCGAATCACACTGCTGTTGACAACGTTCGCGTCCTCACCAAGTTCTTCATATTCTTCATCTGTGAAATCGACCGGGTAGAAATTCGCGAAATCCGGTGTTTCAAAACCGGTGGTCATCAACAATCCTACATCGCCAAGTAAACGTTTTGACGGTCCTCCAGCTTTATCCGCCAGTTCATTCAGCTCTTCGATTGATACATCAAGCAGAGCATTTTTACGAGGTAAAAGGGCATAGGGACTGTTCTGAAGATCAAGCATAATACTGTAATTATACAGTTTTTCCCTGGTTTCGCCTTCAGCTACTCTCAGAAGCATTCGCAATAACTGCCTGATCAGTCCTGTTTTTGGTTCATATTGATCTCGGAAGATTGAATTCATCAGGTCAGCAGCTTCTGCCAGATGACCAAGTATTTGGATTTCAGTATCGGTATAATTATCAATATTGAAGGGCACACTTATTACCGCGGCTTTTCTTTGAGGTTCTCCCGCCTGCCTGTAGGGTACATAGATAATTTCGTCGCCTGAACTCATTAGAATCTCCTGGTGTTGTGCAAAACGCTTCTTTTAACTGTCTTTACTGTTTGCTGTGAGAATCGTATTTCGAGATGAATTATAAATTTACAGTTCAACATTTCAGGTTAAGGAAAATATACCGGAGCAGCATAAGGTGCAAGTGAGAAGAATTTTGTTACTCGTAAGATTTTATCGGCTATGAGCAGTTCATCGTTGAGATAATCCAGGACTTATATTCCATTAAATTCAAGCCAAGCAGTTACCGATTGCTGAATTTTTATTTAATAATCTTTAAGAAAATCACCTGAATCGCTGAAATGGACTAACAATTTAGGTAACAATATGAGGACTTTCAGGCAGGCAAAAATCCCGTAAATTTACTTTAACTTCGCGAATAAACCTTATCTCAAATTTTACAACTACTTAACACGACAGCTTCAAGTTTTCGGACAATAATTTGATCCAATTTTAATTTTTTTATTAAAGCACTCAAATTAATATCCGGCGCATTACTGTCCAGATATTTAGAGTGGTCAATATATTATCCTAAACTGATGATACGAATACTCTTACAGAGCAGTTTAATTTAAAGTTTGAGTAATTGTTTCCCGATAAAGTTGATAGCAAGGATTTGCAGTAATGAAGCAAAAGTTAAAGTTCACATAAACTGGCAAGAGAGGTGGATCTATGAGTACAAGGATCAACCAGAATGTTCTCGCATTGAATGCCCGGCGTAATATTTACGGCGTACAGAATGATCTTGATAGTGCCGTAACACGTTTATCGTCCGGTTTACGGATTAATTATGCCTGGGATGACCCTGCGGGACTGGCTGTCAGTGAGCGCATGCGCGCTCAGGTTGCATCTATGACAGAAGCGGAACGTAATGCGAATTACAATGTCAACCTAATGGCGACCGCTGAAGGTGCAATGGCAGTTATCGATGAACAGTTGATCAGAATGAGATCACTGGCCATTCAGGCATCAAATGGCGCCTTGACATCCCTTGATCGACAGGCACTTGATGTAGAATTCCAGCAACTCAAAAGTGAAATATCAAGAGTTGCACAAACAACCAACTACAACGGAAACTACCTGCTTGACGGAAGCTATTCCGGAACGGGCCTGAAATTCCATATTGGCACGTTCAATGTCCAGGGTCAGGATTATTACCACGTCAACATTAATACCATGACCTCAACGGCATTGGGATTGGATGCAACCAATCTTCTGAATACAACCACTGCCCAGTCTGCGATTGATGTGCTCGATACGGCGATTGATTCAAAAGATACGGAACGGACAAGGATTGGATCGTATGTAAACCGGTTGCAGAATACCATCTCTAATCTCCAGATCAGCCGTGAAAACACGGTCGCATCGGAATCTCAAATCCGTGATGCAGATATTGCAGAAGAGATGAGTAATTTTGTCAGGGCGCAAATATTGTTCTCTTCAGGTACCTCGATGCTTACCCAGGCTAACATGATTCCACAAATCGTGGCTGGTATGATTGGGTAAAAGAGGATTGTTCTTTAGAATTTGAAAAGGTAAAAACCACCGGTCTACTGTCTGATAATTGACCGGTATTGATAAGGAAGTTATTTACTGCCGGGCATTCTCCAGGCCTGGAATTGAAAATCGCCTCCCCTTGCAAAGAGGCCGATATGAAAGCACCAGGATAATCCCTACCTGGTGCTTTTATTATAGCTGCAAATACCGGAAATAAGAATCCAGGCTTCCATCCTTCTAATACATGTAGTGTTTACAGCCAGGTTATCTAAGTTTTAGCAAACCTTCCACTGATCGGATCAGTTTATGAGAAGATATCCTATACTAAACAACGGCCAAGAAAAGTATTCTTTGTAGTTCAACCGTGTGAAACCTGACAGATAAGAATAACTAGTCTCGCATTTCAGAAGTTATAAGAGTATTTGAATTTAGCACAAATTGATTTCACCCAAAATATTTAACCGGTTCGACAGGAAAATTAGTGACAAAAACAAAAAACACCATATCAGAAATCATCTTAATTGTTAAACCAAATCACAATTTTGCTGCATTTTTAATCTGATCCCTCTCTGACGACTCTAATATTTAGGATATCAAGAATCTTTTGTTTTTCATTTACATACTCTTAACTAGAACTCCGACTCGAGAGCCCATTAAGAATATCCCCTGTTTCAGGCAGAAAACATACAGAAATCGCAGAGATTTCAGTGTTCAGGATTTCTACCGAGAACTTGAGGTTTTTTTAATAAAGAACAAAGTTGTTTTATATAACTTTATATATCACAGTTAAAGTAATCGAGCAAAGATAATGATTAACTTTAATAAGATTATTAAAGCTATTAGGTAATGATTATGATATTTTATGTCGTAATAGTTAATGTTATCACGTTATTATTTTATATTATTACAATAAATAAACTAAAGCTATAATTTAGATTAAAGTATCTGTTGTTTCTTTCCGATATTGTGATTAAACAGCACTAAATTTTGATAAAATTGCTTTAAGATCACTTTACATCAGGAAAGAGGGGTGATTCTATGAGTACAAGGATCAACCAAAATGTTCTTTCATTGAATGCTCAGCGGAACATTAACATGGTCCAGAGAGATCTCGACACCGCAGTAACGCGATTGTCATCGGGCCTCAGGATCAACTATGCGTGGGATGATCCAGCCGGCTTAGCAGTTAGTGAAAGAATGAGGGCGCAGATTTCCTCTATGACTGAAGCTGAGAGGAACGCTAATTACAACGTTAATTTACTCGCAACAGCAGAAGGGGCTATGAGCGTAATCGACGAGAAGCTGATCAGGATGAGGTCCCTGGCTGTTCAGTCTTCCAACGGTGCGCTTACTGATCTCGACAGAGAGTACCTGGACGTTGAATTCCAGCAGTTAAAAAGTGAAATAACCAGGATTGCAAGCACCACGAACTACAATGGTAATTATCTCATTAACGGCAATTATAGCGGAGGTATTGGTTTAAAATTCCATATCGGAACCTATAATGTCCAGGGACAGGATTATTACCATATTAATATTAACGAAATGACAGCCAATGCTCTGGGACTAACAGGGGCTGACCTGTTAAACACAGTAACAGCCCAGGCGTCAATCGATACGCTTGATACAGCTATCGATTCGAAGGATACAGAACGCACAAAGATCGGTTCATATGTCAACCGTCTGCAGAACACGATTATGAATCTCCAGATCAGTCGTGAAAATGCTGTCGCTGCTGAATCACAGATTCGTGATGCCGACGTTGCTGAAGAGATGAGTAACTTTGTCCGTGCACAGATCCTGTTCTCTTCAGGTACATCGATGCTGACACAGGCGAATATGATTCCGCAAATTGTTGCAGGAATGATCGGATAGATCATATTTCGTTGTTTAGATATTAAGTGTATGGTTCGCTTGATTTAAAGAACTGGTGATAGCTTTCGGGCGCTCCTTGCCTGAAATTGAAATGCCCTTGCTCCGTTCTCTTGACACAGAGAACAAACTGCCCGGGAAAAACCCGGGCATTTTTTATGCTCTAAAGTTAGTAATATTATTACTTGCGGAGTTCCAGGATCACTACTTCATTTGTGGAAAAACATGCTATATACGAAAATTTCGAGGATGGATGGATATCCATCGACAAGGGTGAAATGACACCGGCTACTGTTTCAACTACCTCTACACTTTCAAGAGAAATGATAGAAATATTGTCTGAATCAAAGTTACAGACATAGGCATATAGACCGTCACCCGATACTTTGACATCTACCGGTTTCTCTCCAACGCCTATATCTGCGATAATCCCGTTGGTGAAACAATCGATTATTGACACTGTGTTACTGTTGGAATTTGCTACCAGCAGCTTACTCCCATCCGGCGTAACACCGGCTTCACCAGGACCATCGCCAACAACTATCGTGTGAATATCATCAAAATTTGCGAGTGATATTGCTAAAACCTCTCTGCTTATGAAACCGGTGACATACAGTTTTTCAATATGAGGATTAACATGAATACCAAACGGGGCGAGGGATATAGGTATGGTCCCGCTGATGATATTAGAACTTGTTGATATAATACTGATTGTACTATCTACAGTATTTGAAACATAAACCCTGTTCGCGCCCGGATCTGTCGCAATCTTATATGCATTCTGTCCGATATTGAGAGAGCCTTCAATATTTCTGTCCCTGGAATCGACGATAAAAACATTACCACTATTACCATTGGTGACATAGATAGACTGCCCATCATTTGAAGAAACCATGTCCCATGGGTAGTCAAAACCGTGAATAACAGACTCAACAGATTGATCGATGGTCGAAATCACATTAAGAGTGTTTTCCCCGGAGTTTATCACGTAACAGAAAAGACTGTCGGGTGAAAAAAGAACGGAACTTGGTTCAACACCAACGGCGATATTGCCCCTGATCTCCCAAGACATTGTCGAGCCACTGACAATGTTGGACATTTTTGAATCAAGTCCCCTTGCACCCTCCACTTGTATGGTAAAATAGTAAACTACTCCCCGGTACAGGTTCTCCAAGACATAGCTTGTCGTGGCTGGATCATCTATCTGAATTGTTCCGGTGTATGATTCGGCTACATCCGGATGGATCGAATAAAAAAGTCTATAGTTCAGAAAATCCTCTGCATCAGCCCTGGTCCATTCAAGCTCAAGCGATGTCATGGTTGGATTGATCGGTTCCGAAAGTGTAACCGCTGCAGGAGGTTCACGATCTTTCTCTTTGGTACATCCAGTTAAAATAATAACCAGGAAGAATACCAATGAAATAATTATCAATTTGTTCAGTCTATGTATCATATATCCTGACCTGTCATCGACAGCTGTTATTTCAATAAAACAGCCTTTTGCAACAATTCACTACTTTTATATCTTAAACGAATAAAATATAAACCACTGACAAGCGACCGCTCAGTCTCAAGCACAAATTCATTAATTCCGCCCTGATAATATTTATCATCGCTGAAGACAGATTGACCGAGAAGATTGAACATCTCAATATGAACATTGCCATCTCCCGGTAAACCAAAATTTATTTTCAGCGAACTGTTGAATGGATTGGGGAAGATACATTGAATGGCAAAGGATGAGGGCAATAATACTCCCTCTTTGATCCAAAAGTCGGCATAGGCACCTTCACCAAATAATTGCGATCCCTGGTAAATATCAACAGGTATTTCTATTCCGGCATTACTCTTCAGCTTTACACCAACCTGGTTACCCTGGATAAAGCCGGCCATATCAAACTGAGGATCACCCTGCCAGGCAGTTACTACTGCCCGCCGGTTTTCAATATCAACAGAGTTTTTACCAACAAGTAGAGCGCCATCGTATATTTCGATATATGAATCCTCAAGATTTTCAAGGCTTTTATCCATATTCACTATTATTGTATAAGGTAACCCTGTCTTCTTTACCTCACCTGGCATCGGTTCTCTAGTTGGAATAATTGAGTTGCCTGTAAAAAATCCCTCACCCCTGGAGTAAACGAATTCAACATCTTCCGTAACCCGAGCCAGATAACCTTCACCAGGAACTAAATACTGGATTGTATTTTCCACACCGGGGATATACAAATAACCATCATCGTTCTGTATAATTTCCAGCAACGGAAGGATCGGTTCGAGGGCTATCTCAACAGGTACTTCAAAGTCAAACGGGTATCCCAGGATGTTCCATTTGTCTTCTTCAAGAGTATATTCTGTAAATGGATTTAATAAAGAACCATTAAGATTTAATCTTGAGGAATCCGAAACCAGTACTCGATAACCTTCAGATATACTGATGTTTCCGATAGTGTTGTAGGCAGGCGCGATAAACATCCTGTTCTGATCATCTGCGACGACCAGAAGATCATCCAGGTGACCGAAAACATCCGTCATGATTAAACTTGACGGTTCAAAATAGAATGATACCATTTCATAGTGATATTCCTCCAATTGTTGATCCATTGACACTGTACTATTCAGGCCGAAATCAATTTCAGCAACTAATCCGGCAGCGATCTCTAAACTGTCGACACTGGAAGTAGCATATTGTGGATGGGTTATCCTCAGGGAATATTGATCCGTAGGAACCAGGTGAAATTCAAAGTAGCCCGTGTTGTTGGTTGAGGTTTGATAAGTTTCGCCATCTGGCTTGTATAGAGTTAATAACGCATCGCTGATCGGACTTCCATCATCTATATCCGTTATGTTTCCCCTCAATTCTGGTATGGAAATATTTACCTGGAACACCTGGTTTGACCAGGTTCCTTCAGTGTTTATATCCTGGGCCCTTACCTTCCACCATATCGTTTGATCATCTTCCAGGCCGATGAGCTGCAGCCCCTCCTCTTCCAATCCGGAAACCGAGTCCGTGTCTTCCGTAAAATCATCACTGTATGACCACCATACGCTATATCTTACCATATCTCCGGGATCGGGATCATATGACCGATACCAGTCAAGTAAAACCGAATTTGTCGCCAAAATTGAACTGTCAGCAGGTGACTGCAGACTGAATGATGTGGGTGGTTCCGGGATAGAAACGTTAAAAGAGTAACCAATTCCGGGGATACAATCAGCCTCCAGCCCAAATCCATCAACCGCGCTGACTCGCCAGTATATAGTTACATCATCTGGAAGCGCGTCAATTTCATTTAATTCTTCAATATTGTTAACGGTTTTTCCGCTCACTTTATACTTATTCGCACCTGGTTGATCAGATGATAGTGTTTTGGAGAGATGATTTTTGTTGCCCGATCTCATAGAAGCAACAGTTGCTTCGAGATCATCAATTACGAAAAAAGTATCTGAAGTAATTATTGATGCTCCCCCTCCAAAATCCTCTCGTATTGACCATTCCAGTTGATAGAATATTTCATCGCCGGGATCCGGATCATAAGCATGGTTCCAGGTGACAGTAACTATACTATCACCAACAGTTGAACCATTTTCCGGACCAACAAGGTAGAACGGTTCAGGATTATCGGGGATATATATATGAAGAGCATTAATTCCCTCAGATAATCTTCCCTGAGTGTTCGTATCACGGGCGTTTACCTGCCAGTAATAGGTTGAATCGTCCAGGAGATTATCGATGGGTGTATAGGCGTAGGGTGTAACAACTGTGTCATGATTTGAGAAAAACTCAATATCTGTAGCATAGTGCAGAACATAATGGATTTCGTCGCCGGGATCGGGATCTTCCGTTTCCTCCCAGGTAAATACTGCGGCTCCTGTCCAACTGGTATCACCATTTGCAGGAAATATCAGGTTAAATGGATCAGGTGGATCCGGGACATAGATGTTAAATAACCAGCCGGTTTCAGGTGTAGACCAGGTCCCGGTAGTGTTTTCATCCAGTGCACGAATTTTCCAGTAAACGGTTATATCATCTGAAAGATCATCCAGTTCGCTGAAAACCGGGTTGCCCATCTGACCTGTAACAGAAAATAAGGATGTTCCAACTTTATTGGATTGTTTAGCTTTCGAATCTGCAGGGACAAAGTTCTTTCCGGTTGGAGATTCTTTTCGCTCCCTGATTCTGTTGACTACTTCTTCACCAAGGACATATACGGTGTCAACTAGTCCAACTATTGAATCCGCATTATTGAAGGTTGGATTTGTTGCCCAGTACAGGACGTAAGAGATGGAATCACCATCAGCGTCAGAGGTGGACTGCCAGGTGAGTAGAGGCGTTAGGGTACTTACCTCTTCACCATTCAGTGGACTGATAAGGGTAAAATCTTCAGGTGTTTCCGGAATATCTATGGAAAAACTAAGTGTATCCCTGGCCCATCTCCCACCGGTATTATTGTCTGAAGCATGAATAGTCCACCAGTACTCTGTATCATCAGTATCCGAGATAAAAGTATAATTAGTATCCGCAATATCTTGGGCGAACGCATTCCCGAAATCATCGGGATTTGTGGTGATATACAATTCATAGGTAACCAGATCATCAGGATCGGGATCGGTTGATGATTCCCAACCGAGATTTACTGATAATTCAGGAGAGATATAATTATCATCGGGCGATAGAAGACTGAATGATCCGGGTAAATCTGCCACATTAATCGAAAAACTAATTTGTGTGCCGTCAAAAGGATTCTGGTTAGATACGACCATCCCGGTATTCTGGTCATAAGCCTTTATATACCAGTAGAGAGTTATATCATCTTCAAGCTCATCAAGCTCGCCATTCCACCATTCACGGTAATTCTCAATTCCCTGGATTACCTGTTCTTCACTGAATGTATATTCCGGGTCAGGTAGGTTTGTAACTGAGTCTGGGGATACAAATAGAGGATCGTTAATTGACCAGATAAGCGTATATGTTATAAAATCGTCGGGGTCAGGATCAACCGATTCCTCCCAGGTCAGGGTTGGTTCCAGGGTTGCTACTATTTCTTCATCTGTAGGCGTAAGTAGATTAAACGCACCGGGTGGTTGAGGAATATATATTTCAAAACTGTTCGTTTGATTAGACCATGTACCCCCGGTATTTGTATCCTGTGCCCGGACCTTCCACCAGTATTCCTGGTCATCCTCCAATCCATTGATGGTCCGGGTTGTATCAAAAAGCACAATTGAATCGAGATCAGCGATAAAATCGGCATCAGTAGCCAACAACAAAACATATCCGACTATGTCCCCCGGATCGGGATCAGAAGATGAAGTCCAGGAAAAAGAGACTGAATCAGCCCCGAAAAGAGCACCATCAGGCGGTGATATCAAATCAATAACAGATGGTGGATCAGGAATATATACGCTGAAACTGAATGTTTCATCTGACCATGTACCGGCGGTATTTGAATCCTGTGCCCTGACTTTCCACCAGTAGGTTTCATCATCCAACAGCGAAGTCAAACTCAAAGTAGTATCTGAGGTTGTTGCGGAATCCAGATTAACTGTAAAACCTTCATCTGTTGCCCACCAGATTACATATTCAATTATGTCTCCCGGATCGGGATCTGTAGTTGTTTCCCAGGTCAAGATCGTGTCACCCGATGAACAAACACTACCATCAGCAGGACTTGCCAGGCTGAATGAAATCGGTGGTTCGCCTACATATGTTGAAAAAGTCCAGGTTTCATCTGACCATCTGCCGGCGGTATTCGTATCCTGCGCCCTGACTTTCCACCAGTAGGTTTCATCATCAAGCAACGCATTCAAGTTCCAGGTGGTATCTAAGGTTGTTGCCGAATCGAGATTCGTTGAAAATCCGACATCAGTCGCCCACCAGACTACATATTCCAAAATATCACCCGGATCAGGATCTGTGGTGGTTTCCCAGGTGAGGATTGTATCGCCCGTAGCACAGATACTTCCATCTGCAGGACTTAACAAGCTAAAACTGTTTGGAGGATCAGCTATATCTGTCGAGAATGTCCATGTTTCATCCGACCAGGTTCCACTGGTATTTGTATCCTGCGCCCTGACCCTCCACCAGTAGGTTTCATCATCCAGTAAAGCAGATAAATTCCATGTCGTATCCAATGTCGTCACTGAATCAAGATTTACTGTAAAACCGGCATCATTCGCCCACCAGACCACATATTCCAGTACGTCACCCGGATCAGGGTCCGTTGTACTCTCCCATTCAAGGGTCAGGACATTAACCTGGTTTGTGAATCCATCTGCTGGTTGAACCAAGCTGAAAAATGAAGGCGGATCAGGGATAAATGTACTGAAGCTCCAGGTACTCGATGACCATGTACCGGAAGAATTGGTGTCTTGCGCCCTGACTTTCCACCAGTAGCTCTGATCATCAACGAGACCTGTCAATTCAAATGACGTCGAATTTATTGTAGTTGAATCCAAATCCTGGCTAAATCCAGCGTCTGTCGCCCACCAGACCACATATTCAATAACATCACCCGGATCGAGATCTACGGCAGTTTCCCAGGATAGAGTTACAGATGAACTGTCAACAACTTCCAGGTCTGAAGGTGATAGAATATCGAAAGGTAAAGGCGGTTGAAAACTCTGCGGTGAATTCTCCCACCAGGTCAATTCATTATCGTCAACAGCAGTACCAACCAGGTCGAGGTCAGCGTCCCTATCAAGATCATACGCATAAATAAAGCTTACCCCGGCAAAATCCGGATCAATTATGTACCCGCTAAAATTCTCTGAACCATCATTCTGCAACCAGATGATATAGTTGGAACTGGCAGATGAAACAACAATATCTAGGTTTCCATCGTAGTCAAAATCATTAACCAGTAGACTTGAAGCACCGCTGATTGTATCAGAAATGGTATGCGTTGTCCAACCCAGGTTGCCGTCATTCTCCCACCATGTTACTTCATTATTGGTATCGCTGGAAGCCAGGACATCCAGATCGCCGTCGAGATCCAGGTCTACTATCTCAGCACCCGTTATCGAGGTATATGTATCCACCAGGATTGTTGTCCAGGATGAAGCATCACCGTTGACATTCTCCCAAAGAGTTATCTCGTTATCGTCGTATGAAGCACCAACCAGGTCGAGGTCGCCATCCCGGTCTAAATCTTCGGCCTTAATCGAACTCACGTGATTAAAACCGGCGTCAATTACATATTCAGTCCAGACAGATGCATCACCATTCGTATTTTCCCACCATTTGACGTTATCGCCTGTTTCAGCACCGCCGAAAATATCCAGGTCACCGTCACCATCGAGGTCTGCATAATCAATAATATTTCCATCAAAACCGGTCGCTATATTAGTTTCGCTGAACACCTGGAAACCGTCGTTCTCCCACCAGGTCAGCTGGTCTGATTCCTTTGCGACAGCAACAACATCATAGTCTCCATCACCGTCAAAATCGGCAGCTGTAATGTTTTTTGCGCCGTCAAAAACATTATTAATCACCTGGTGAGTGAATCCCTGGTTGCCATCATTTTCAAACCAGGCAACTTCATCATCGTCGTATGATGTTGCGAGGATATCAATATCACCATCAAGGTCCAGGTCGATTGGATAACTACCTGATGCACCATTTAAAGTTGAGGAAATATTGTTTTCTGCGAAGCCGATGTAGTCAGGTCGATCCGTGTCATTCGACCACCAGGTGAGTTCGTCATCTGTTTCAGCGACACCACAGATATCAACATCACCGTCAAGGTCGATATCAAGTGAAAAAACATCAGCGGCACCACCAAAACCGGAAGTTATTGTGTGAACCAGGAAGGACTGGTTGCCGTCATTTTCCCACCATGATATTTCACCATCCACTGACGCGGAGCCGATATAATCGAGATCGCCGTCAAAATCCAGATCGTTAATAATAATTGAAGACGCTCCGTTGAAATCGTCAGCTACAAGGTGTTCCGTCCAATTCTGGGCGCCATCGTTTTCCCACCAGGTAACAAGGCTGTCTGATCCGGCTACTGCAAGAACATCAATATCACCATCAAAATCGATATCGTCAGCGCAAACATCCGAGGCGCCGTTAAAAGTAGAAGAGATTATATTTTCAGTGAAAGACTGGCCTTGGGAATCGTTTTCAAACCAGGAAACCTTATCGTTGTTCGACGAGGTGCTGAGAATATCGATGTCGCCGTCCCGGTCAACATCTTTGAGGTGCACTGACCTTGGGAACCAGAACCCAAGGATTACCGCATGATCTGTCCAGGCAGATCCATCACCCGCGGTATTTTCCCACCAGGTAAGAGCTTCAAGTGTTAAAGCCGCGCCAACAACATCAAGATCACCGTCGCCGTCAATATCACCGTAATCAACCGCAAAGGAACCGATAAATGAATTGTCAATGACGGATTCAGTGAAGTTCTGGTTACCGTCATTTTCCCACCAGGAGACATTATCACCGAGGAATCCGGCACCGATGATGTCCAGGTCGCCGTCTCCATCTATATCGCACGCTTTAACTGAAACAGGATATGTGAAAGAATTTGTTATAACATTTTCTGTAAAATTTTCGTTTCCGTCGTTTTCCCACCAGGAGATTTTGTCGTCCGCAGCCGCAGCTCCAAGAAGATCAATATCACCATCATAGTCCAGGTCAACAGCTACAACACTTTGAGCTTCGTTAAAACCTGTTGAGATAACGTTTTCGGTGAAACTCGGTTGAGCGTAAAGTGATCCTGCAACCAACAGGAGCACTAAACAGACAACGAAGAAGGCGCTGATCCGTTTCAAAAACACAGATTTTGTCAAATCCTGTTTAAACATCTAATCTCCAAGGGGAGCAACGATACACACGTTATTTACCAAAATTTCCGGGATTTTATACTCTAAAATACTGCTAAGTTTAATAAAACGAAAGGTCATCTAAGGATGACCTTTCAACTGCATTTAAATTACCTCAATTTTCCGATCAATAAGTTGATCTAAGACACATATTTAGATAATCTTTCTGATAGCCAATCAGTCAGTATTTATTTAATCAACACCATTTTCTTCATATCAGAAAATTCTGGTGTATCAATCTTGTAGAAATACATCCCGCTCGCAAGATCTCTAGCGTTGAATGTTACCTCATGAAAACCAGGCGCCATTCTCTTATCTACGAGGTTGGCTACCTGTTGTCCAAGCGTATTGTAAACCGTCAGCCGCACATCCTGGGCTTTAACCAGGCTGAATCTGATATGGGTTGTTGGATTAAATGGATTAGGATAGGGTGCAAACAGCTTGAATTCAGAAGGTGGTTTTGAGGATGGTTCAAGCACCCATAACGGGTACTCATAACTCTGTCCGAAAGGTCCTCCCCATAAACCAATATCATTTCGGGTACCGTCAAGATCGTTATAGATTAATTCAGGATTACCAGCATCAATCAAAGGAGACGAATCGTACAAGTGAAATGCGGTATCCGCGAAAGCAGGATCTAAAAATAAATTTGTTGAATCTAACGGACAATCTACAGTCAAGGTGTCATTCTGCCAAAAGCAGTTATATTGCACGGAGAATTCTCTATTTCCACCTTCGTGATTAAAAATAGCAGCTGAACAACCCTGGAAAACATTATTGTAAATAACTGGGAAAAACTCGCCATTAGAATTATCCCAAAATGAAACTGCATGATCATGATTGATAAAAACGTTGTTGCGTAAAGTATCATAAGGAGAAGTGGATACAACAGCTTTTTCGATTACCCTGTCACCGGCAATAAAGATGTTATTATCAACTACTAATGATGAATTATTAGATTCTGAACCGCCGACACCATAAAAGTAATTGTTTCTTATTAAACAACTACTGTTATGATCCATAGAAATACCTTTTGCTCTATAAAAATATGAATTAATTATTGAAACGTTTGAATTAACTCCCATGATCCCCGATGAACCAAACGTTTCCATCTCCATATCAATAAAAAGACAACTGTCAATTGAAAGATTACTATCATTAATCCTCAGAAAGAGATAAGGATTGTCTTCCTCGGTGTAGAAAATACAATTATCTATGCTCAGAGTTGAGGAGTCATTTGTTTCTATAGCAAAAGTTTCTGATTTGGAGAAAATTGAATTATTTATAAAGAGTTCGGTATGCGAATCCAATTGCAGATTCTTATTGCCATATTTAAAAACGCAATATTCGATAAGATTAGTATTAACACTGTCGCATATGCACAATCCCCACCACCCACCATTAACCGCTTCATCTTCATCCATAGAAAACCGAATTGAATCTTCTTCTGTCCCTTCAGCGATCAGAGTGCCATAACAAGTTAACCTTAAACGGTAATCTTCGTATTCTTCGTACCTGAAAAGGAGTTCGCATCCCGGTTCAATTACCAGGCTGTCACCTGCAGGAACAATCAAATCATGAACGACATAATATGGAGACAATTCTGATGATAGTGTCCCGCTGATTTCACCTTGAAGGATCGTGTAGTCTCTTACTTCAACCAGCACTTCAGAGGTATCTGTCTGGCCTAATTCATCCTCAACCCAGACACCAAAACTGAGTATCCCTTCATCATCCGGCAAGATTCCTTCTACAACAGCGCTGTCAGCTACCCAATCAAGATC